>NZ_JARTVR010000002.1:768653-784122 GCF_029625735.1 Mesorhizobium sp. WSM4935
CCAGTCGCTCCGGTCGAGCCAGTCGCTCCGGTATCGCCCGTCGCACCTGTGGCTCCGGTTGCTCCCGTCGAGCCCGTCGCACCAGTCGCTCCGGTCGAGCCAGTCGCTCCGGTATCGCCCGTCGCACCTGTGGCTCCGGTTGCTCCCGTCGAGCCCGTGGCACCAGTCGAGCCGGTCGCTCCAGTTGCGCCGGTATCGCCCGTCGCACCTGTGGCTCCGGTCGAGCCGGTTGCACCAGTCGCCCCGGTCGAGCCAGTCGCTCCGGTATCGCCAGTCGAGCCCGTGGCTCCAGTCGCTCCGGTCGAACCTGTTGCTCCAGTTGCGCCGGTTGCTCCTGTCGAGCCCGTGGCTCCGGTCGTCCCGGTCGAGCCCGTGGCACCAGTCGCGCCAGTCGAGCCGGTCGCTCCAGTTGCGCCGGTATCGCCCGTCGCACCTGTGGCTCCAGTCGAGCCCGTGGCTCCAGTTGCGCCAGTCGAGCCCGTGGCACCAGTCGCTCCGGTCGAACCTGTTGCGCCGGTAGCGCCGGTTGAACCTGTGGCTCCGGTTGCTCCAGTTGCACCGGTATCACCCGTCGCACCTGTGGCTCCGGTCGCTCCAGTAGCGCCGGTTGCACCTGTGGCTCCGGTTGCTCCCGTCGAGCCCGTGGCACCAGTCGCTCCGGTCGAGCCCGTGGCACCAGTCGAGCCAGTCGCTCCGGTATCGCCCGTCGCACCCGTGGCTCCGGTCGCCCCGGTCGAGCCCGTGGCACCAGTCGAGCCGGTTGCTCCAGTTGCACCGGTATTACCCGTCGCACCCGTGGCTCCAGTTGCGCCAGTCGAGCCCGTGGCACCAGTCGCTCCGGTCGAGCCGGTTGCTCCAGTTGCACCGGTATCGCCCGTCGCACCTGTGGCTCCGGTCGCCCCGGTCGAGCCGGTTGCTCCAGTTGCACCGGTATCGCCGGTCGCACCCGTAGCTCCGGTGGCTCCCGTCGAGCCTGTGGCACCAGTCGCTCCGGTCGAGCCAGTCGCACCTGTGGCTCCGGTCGCCCCGGTCGAGCCGGTTGCTCCAGTTGCACCGGTATCACCCGTCGCACCTGTGGCTCCGGTCGCCCCGGTCGCACCTGTAGCTCCGGTCGCCCCGGTCGAGCCCGTGGCACCAGTCGCTCCGGTCGAGCCTGTTGCTCCAGTAGCGCCGGTATCGCCTGTTGCACCCGTAGCTCCGGTGGCTCCCGTCGAGCCTGTGGCACCAGTCGCTCCGGTCGAGCCGGTTGCTCCAGTTGCACCGGTATCGCCCGTCGCACCTGTGGCTCCGGTGGCTCCCGTCGAGCCTGTGGCACCAGTCGCTCCGGTCGAGCCAGTCGCACCAGTATCGCCCGTCGCACCCGTGGCTCCGGTCGCCCCAGTCGAACCTGTCGCGCCGGTGGACCCAGTGGCACCGGTATCACCGGTCGCGCCTGTGGCTCCGGTTGCCCCGGTCGAGCCCGTGGCACCAGTCGAGCCGGTGGCTCCAGTTGCACCGGTATCACCCGTCGCACCTGTCGCTCCGGTTGCTCCCGTCGAGCCAGTCGCGCCGGTATCGCCCGTCGCACCCGTAGCTCCGGTCGAGCCTGTGGCACCTGTCGCTCCAGTGGCACCGGTCACGCCCGTCGCACCTGTGGCCCCGGTCGAGCCAGTCGCTCCAGCAGCGCCAGTCGAGCCGGTCGCACCAGTAGCTCCGGTTGCTCCCGTCGCGCCTGCGGCACCAGTCGAGCCCGTCGCGCCGGTGGCCCCAGAGGCACCCGTCGCGCCAGTCGGTCCCGTTGCGCCAGTCGCACCGGTGGCTCCGGTTGCGCCCGTCGCTCCAGTCGCGCCAGCCGGGCCAGTCGGACCGACTTGGCCTTGGCCTGTGATGGTCAGAAGCCCGCCGTTGAATGTATCGCCGTTGTCGCCGTTATTTCCTTCGTCAGTGGTAAAAGAGTAGGCATTCCCACCGGCAGGGGAAAGCGTGCCATATAAATTGAAGCCGCTGCTATAGATGGCATAAGTATGGGTAGTATCAGGGACTGTTATCGTTATGGCAAAATTAGTAGCTACGCTGTTTGCCGCAGAAGGGAGGACAAAACTTCCAACAACCGTGGCAGGGCTTGTTGTTGTGTCGATCAGATAGAAAGTGTTGATACTTTTGCTGCTGCCGGCATCGATCGTGCCAGTAAGCGTAAGATCGCCAGAGGCGAGCACCGCCATATAATCGGCAATGCCGGTTGCCGTTATCGGCGGCAACTGCTCCAAGGAGTTCCGCTGAGCCGAGAGCTCCCAAGAACCGCCAAGGGCGGCCGCACCTACCAGCGATATCGAGGCGCAAACGCTAGCGCCGACGGCTGCTTTCAAGGCCTCTATAAAAGCTTCGCCAACATCCCCGGAGGCTGTGTGGCAGCTCCAAAGCCGCAACGCGCCATCTTCGGCAAGCGCCCTGCCGATTTCGGCGAGATCATCAGCCGCGTCCTTCAAAGTCAACGCGGACCATTCGCCCGAGGTGAAATTCACTCGCCCTGGTGCGCCGTGGGCGATGATATGAATGGCGCCGAACTCTTTGTGTCCAGCGAGAGCTGCAGCGATCTGCTGCGCCGCTGGCCGGCACCCATCAAGCAACACCGCCCTGACTTCGGGCCTCAAATTGCAGAGGACGGTCTCGACATCGGAAACTGAAGGATCCACAAACAGAATTTCAGATGCGCGGGCCATAACTGGCTCCTGTTGGCTTCGAATTCAATTCAGGGGGGGGAAGAGCTGTCCACCGATCCGGCAGGCGAGCGTTTGGGCTAAAGAGTTTGGCCCGCGATCACCGTCCAGACGGTCCGGCGGCGCCGGCTGGCCGATGAACGGCCGGATTTTCGACCCGCAGGAAACTGGCGGCTTGGAAATTCCCACCGTCATCGAACGTGCCGATCGCAAATGAGCCAGCGGTGCTGGGGACCTTGACGGTGAGGGATACAGCGAGGCTTTGCTTGGCGGCCTTGGGAAGAATGACCTGGCCAACGATCGTGTTCTTGGCCGAGTCTAGAATGAAGTAGGTCACATTTTCGGTCGTGTCGCCAATCGGCAGCACGCCCCGAACACTGACCTCCATTGCCGCGAAACTCGCTGTATAACTCATAACGTCCTCCTTGCTGGCCGGCGGCTGCGCCGCCGCTTGTCCGGTTCGTATCTCGGTGTTCAGTCGGTGCCGCGCGCCCGCGATCGAACCAGGTGGCTCGAGCTCGCGGATCCCGAAAATCGGCCGATTGCGAGGTGTGATTTCACTCGTTGGAACGCGTCAGCAAACGAGCGACCGGCGGCTGCCCGCAAGTCGATGAGAGCTGAGAGGTTCGGATCAATTGGGGGTGCGGCCACACGGACTGCCGCATCGATAAAGGGGCGTTGGGCGGAGGGTATCACTCGAAGCACCGGGGACTCCATCACGCGCGTCGCAATCTTTCGACTGGACTAGTGAGGGAACCGACCCGCTCGCGAGGGGACACTATGGAAGGCACCAAGGACTGACAAAAACCCCGGTCGACCACGATGCTGCGCCCTCACGCAGCAAGTGGCTTTACTTCCGGACTCCAAGCTTCGCAGATATCCCGACCGACGGTCTCCCCGCAGGCCGCGATTACCCTCTCCTTAATTAGACATTAGTAAATTCGAAAATTATAAACTTGTAAATGGCTTGGTTAATAAATTACGAATTCTACGAGAGTAGCAACATCCGTGCGGTCAAAGCCCAAGTCCAAACATCGTGGGAAATCCGAGGTTTAGATCGAGCCCCTCTTTGGAACAAAAAAATGCAGCAGGGTCCGACCATCGCCCGCCGGAACAGCTGGTGCCGGTCAGATCAAGGGGCTCGACCGGAAGTTGCAGCAGGCCTGTCCAGAGCGCAACGCCGCCGTTGGATGTCTGAAGATGCCGGACCGAAGGAGCGAGATTGGAGCGGACCGGGCAAAAACCGATCCCGTGCTTTTGCGAAATCATCCAAACGACCGAAGCGGCAGCTCCTGTGTTCCGCAAGAATATGGATGGTTGCGCATCCGAATAAATCGCTGTCTCATATGACGCCGCGAGACCATCACCAAAGCCTCTGCTCACAATGTTCTGTGGGGTCCACAGTCAGCGAATGAGTACCGCAAAACGTCTCTGCCTAAATATGATCGTCAAGAACGAGATGGCCAATCTTGAGCGTTGTCTCGGTGCTGTCGCCGATCACATTGACTGCTGGGTGATTGGCGACACCGGCTCGACCGACGGGACGCAGGATTTCATCCGCTCTTTCTTTGCCGCCCGCAACATACCCGGCGAATTGCATGAATTCTCGTTTCACAATTTCGAGCAGGCGCGTAACGCGGCCCTCGAGCATGCCTACGCCTCCAGCCTCGGCTACGACTACCTGCTTTTCGACGACGCCGACATGGAGCTCGTCGTTGAGGATCGCCGGTTTCGAGAACAGCTCGATGCGCCGGGCTATCGGCTTCTGCAAAAGTCGGAGTCCGGCCTTGCCTACTGGAACACGCGTCTGGTGAGGCGCACATCGGGTGCGCGCTATCACGGTGTGACTCACGAATACATAGACGTGCCTGATGGCGTGCACGAACTGCGGTGTATCTGGTACAAGGACCATGCCACAGGTTCGAACCGCGTCGACAAGTTCGAGCGTGACATAAAGCTCCTATTGGGAGCTCTGGACAAGGATCCGGAAAACCATCGCTACTGGTTCTACCTTGCGCAATCCTACCGTGACGCCGGGCGGACGGCGAAGGCGGCGGTGGCGTACGCCAAGCGCGCCGCGATGGGCGGCTGGGACGAGGAGGCATGGAACGCCCGTCTCCAGGAGGCGCGGTGCCTAAAAAAGATGGGCGATGATGCCGGTTTCATCCACCAGGCCCTCGCCGCTTTCAACGCGCGCCCGCAGCGCGCCGAGCCGCTCTATGATCTTGCCCACCATTATCGCGAGAAGGGCATGAACGACGCCAGCGTGCTGTTTTCGGAAGCCGGACTGGCAATCAAGCGACCCGAGCAGGACATCCTGTTTCTCGAGGATTTTATCTACACGGCAGGACTGCGGGAGGAGTATTCGATTGCCGCGAACTACGCCCGCGATCCGGCGCGTAAGGACCGCGGTTTCGCAACTTGCAACTGGCTTGCCCTTGATCGGGAAATCGGCGACGGGCCGAGGGACCTGGCGCGATCCAATCTTTATTTTTACATACGGCCGGCGAACGAAACCATGCCATCCTTTAAGGCACGACGGATCGATTTTGCCGCGCCGGAGGGCTATGTGGCAACCAACCCGTCGGTAGCGCGCCTGGCGGATAGAATCGTGCTGCTGCAGCCCACCGTCAACTCGACGCCGACCGATGCCGGCCAATACCCAACGCCCGGCGAGGCGCCGATCACGACGCGCAATTTCCTGCTGCGTCTCGACAGCGATCTCGTCACGAAGGACGCTCGTGAAGTGCTGCCACCGGCTGATCTGCCGTCGCCCGCCTACGATCGGATGATCGGTTTTGCGGATATGCGGCTGTTCGCCTGGCGCGACAAGCTTTGGGGAATTGCCTGCGTGCGGCAGCTCACGCCGGAGGGACGGTGCGAGCAGGTACTGGCAAGAATTGAAGACACTGGGCTCGGACCACACACTCTCACCGATTGGCGAGTGATTCACCCGGCCGGCCAACGGCAGCACGAGAAGAACTGGATGCCGCTGGTCGAGCCCAGTTCTGACGGCAGCGACCGGCTCCGTTTTGTCTATCGGTGCGACCCGACGAAGATACTGGACGAGAGCGGCCGGACGGTTTCGGAGCAAGCGCCGATGATCGCGGCGCCACAGTTCAGCGGCAGCTCGCAGGCGATTGTCTTCGACGGCGGCTGGCTGGCGCTGGTGCACGAGGCACGCGCGAGGCCAAACGAGGGCCGTCACTATCACCAGCACCGCTTCGTCTGGTTCGACGATGGCCACCGACTGAGCAAGGTCTCGCGGCCCTTTTACTTCCATGACAAGGGCTTGGAGTTCGCTGCCGGGCTCGCCTGGCATCCTGACGCCAAGCGCCTGATGATCTCCTACGGCGCAGGCGGTAGCGAGTCGTGGATCGCGACCGTGCAGGTTGACCAGGTCGCCGCGTTGCTCGACGACGTTGCGCAACTGGCTTCGGGTGTCAACATTGCCCGTCTCGAGCCGACGCCACCTCACACCCCGCATGGCGCGGGAGATGCCGACAGGATCAGATTTGGCGGCAGCGGCAGCCGCCTCAGTGGCGCTGATGCACCTGCCGAGCCGAAGCCTTTCGGCTTCCCTTCGAGCCGGACGACCGAGGAGTTCTTCCGCAAGTTCGCGCCTTTCCTGGAAGCGGTCGATTCGCCGGCGGAACGGCAAAGGCAATCGTGGGATTTCGATCGGCGCATCGCGCCGTTCGTCAGCGATGGCGCGGCGCTGCCGCAGATCCACTGCTTCTACGAAGTGCTTTCCGAAAAGGCCGAGCATCGCACCCTGATTGCCGCCACCGCCTCGATGCGGGCGGCTGGCCATCCGGTGCGCGTTTGGAGTTATTCTCCGAAGAGATTGGACTTCCTGTTGCCGCATGGCGTTGAGGTTAGCGCTGCCGACGACGTCATGCCTCGGGCTACGTTCGAGCGCATCGTCGCTGGTTCCGAGATCAGGTATTTCAGCGATGTCTTTCGCTACGCTGTGCTGTACGAGCATGGCGGCCTATGGATGGATTCCGACATCATCATGCTGAGGCCGTTTGCCTTCAGCGGCGATCATTTCTTCAATCTGCAATGGCGTGGATCGCACAAGGGTCATTTTGTTTGCGGCAACGTCATCTACGCCAAGCCCTACAGCCGACACCTCAGGGCGCTTTATGAAATGTCTATCGAGCGCTTCCACGCGGCACCGGGCAAGGAATTTGGTGACATCGGACCAAAGCTGCTGTCCGACTACATCGCCTCCGATGCCGGCTCCGAGTTGCACGACCAGGTCTTCAGCCCGATGTTCTTCAATTCGATCGACTGGACGGAAACAGACAGGTTCGAAAAGCCGATCTCGGAACTGGCGGACTATCTGAACGACGACCGCGTTTTCGGAGTCCACCTTTGGACGGCGCGCAACGAAGCCAGGCCCGACGAAAAGAGCGCCGCGTTCATCGAGCAGCTTATCAGGCCGCTGGAGGGCTTTCCTTCCTTCACAACGCTTGCCGACAAGTTCAACACCGACAAGAACCGGCATACCGGCAACCGCCACTGCTATGCGAGGATCTACGATCGCCTGCTGTCGGCGCGGCGCTTGTCCATGCAGCGACTGATGGAGATTGGGCTCTGCCGCGGGTTGGCGGAACACAGCCAGACCGAGACGCCTTCGGTGACCCTGTGGCAGAGCTATTTTCCATTTTGCCAGGTCATCGGCGTCGACCTGACGGATTTTTCATGGCTCAACAACGAGAGGTTCAGATCCTTCGTCTGCGACCAGTCCAACGTGGAGGACCTCCGCCGGGTGGCGGCAACGATCGAAGCGCGCTCACTCGACGTCATTGTAGACGATGGCAGCCATGCGTCCTTCGACGAACAACTTACGCTGCGCGAGTTCTTTCCGCTTCTTGCCGGGGATGGTTGGTATTTCATCGAGGACCTCGACTGGCAGCCGCCTGGCGAAGACCCCACCAGCATCACGCCGACCAAGACCTTGTTGCGGGAAATTAAGGAATGGGGGACGGCGCGGTCGGTCGATCCGCTCGGTGTCAGTACGCTTGCGGGACAATTCGCCGAAATTCTCTTCTTCGATAGCCATTATGAGCTCGACCGGGCGCAATTGCTCGGTGGGCTCGTGGCCATCCGCAAGCGCGCAAATCCATCTTATCCACATGACAGCGTCGCACGGATCGGGAAGGCGTCGTGAAAGTCGCGGTCTATACCATCGCGTTGAACGAAGCCGCCAACGCGGAACGGTGGGCCAATTCGGCCGCGGACGCGGACTATCGGATAGTCGCCGACACTGGCAGCAGTGACGGTACGGTGGAACGGCTGACCGCCGCTGGGGTCACGGTGCATAAGATTGCAGTCCGCCCTTGGCGCTTCGACGATGCCCGCAATGCCGCCATGGCGCTCCTGCCCGATGACGTCGACATATGCTGTACGATGGATATGGATCGGTTTCTCGAAGCCGGCTGGCGACAGAAGCTAGAGGCTGCCTGGACCCCCGAAACCTCAGCCCTCTTTTGCAAGACTATATACAGGTCCAGCGTCGACGATCCGACGCCGCTGCGAGGGTGGTCGACAAAGAATTTTCACCACCGATGGGGATATCGCTTTAAGCGACCGGTCCACGAGGCGCTCGTCTTCACCGGAGAAAAGGAGGTCACGGCGAACAGCAGCGACATAGTGATGTACGAGGTGCAGGATTTATCCAAGCCGACGCGCAGCAACTACCTGCCGTTGATGCAAGTGGCGCACGAGGAAGATCCCCAAGACGCGCAAATCTGTTTCTGGCTCGGACGGGACTTGATGTGGGCAGGCCAACAAGAGCGGGCAGTCGAACTGCTTGAACGCTACCTAGCCCTGCCGACAAGCAGATGGGACGAAGAGCGATCCGAGGCCATGCGCTATATAGCCCGCATGCAACCGGAGCAAAGGTTGGCCTGGCTGGACAAGGCCAGGATGGAAGCGCCGCATCGACGTGAGATCTGGCTTGACCTTGCCGAGGAGTTTCACGGCAAGGCCGACTGGCTCAATCTGTTCTGGGCTTGCAGCAATGGCATCGAGAAGACGCGTCGCACTGGAAGCTATCTCGATGACGCGAGCTGCTGGGGTTTTCGGCTCTACGATCTCGGGGCAATTGCGTGCTGGCATCTCAACGCCATGGATCGTGCGGTGGAGTGGGGACAAAAAGCGCTCGAACTGGACCCATGCAATCAGCGCCTCAAGAATAACCTTGATTTCTTTGTCCAGCGTCGCGAAGTTTGCTGCGAGCAGGGCTCGCAAGCGGATTAGACGCAATGTCTTCAACAAGAGAAAGCCCTCCCTTTCGCCCACTCGTTTATACTGTTGCCTTTGGTGATAATACATACTTTGAATGCTTGAACATCATGTTGACATCCTTACTAGAATTTGGAGATTTTAACGGTAACATAGCAATTGTCTCTGACAGAGAGACGGAAGACATCATCCCATATATTCCAAGGCAATACAGGTCTCGTATTCACATTGAGAGTGTTGCCCATATAAATATTTGCCAACGTTATATTATTTCATCACATATTTTCAATGATTACTCGCCGATTATGTACCTTGATACAGATGTTGTTGTCGACGCCGACATCGAGTCGATATTGAGGGATGTTCTAGAGGCAGACGGCGTTTGCGTCACGACGGAGAGTTCTGGTTATCCCGAACTAGCCTCATCCAAGATTGCTGATGTCATCGACTCGCGCCGAATCGGGAATTGGTTCGGGCTTGAACTCTGTCGCGCGGACCCTGAATGCGCGCAAAGGTTTTTGCCATGCGCAAATTCCGGGATTATCGGCTACAAAGACGCGGAATTCTTCCGCCCCGTCGGCGCTCAAGTCGCGAGACTGTGCCAAGATCCTACGAATCGAGAGCTTATCCGGTGGTTCGGCGATCAGCCGATATTGAATTATGTTCTAGTGCGAACGCAAACCGCAGACACAGAACCTCTAGATAATCGATGCAAGTTCGTACGTGAGTGGGACCAATATGTTGGCGAACCAAGTGGATTCAGACACTTTGTCTGGTCGCGCGGGATCGACAAAGTTCAACAGATGGCGTCGTACCTGGAACATCTTAGACGATCGCGAGTACTTGACATTGAACAGACAACAACGTTGCGACCGATTAAGGAATACGCTCCATATACAAAGGAAAAGTTGGAGATAAGTCCTTACATATTTATTGTAACATCCGCCCTGGGAACAAATCAAGGAGTTTTGTCACCTCATGTGAGACTTGCACAGACTCTGAGAACGGTTCGGTCAATAAAAAACCATGTTCCAAAGGCCTTCATTCTTTTGGTTGATTCGTCTTCGATGCGACTCGATTCGGCAGCTGAAGATGAGATACGCGCGGAAGTTGACATTGCAGTCTTTTTGAACAGCCTTAATCCAGGGCTTCATCTGTCCCGAAATCTTGGAGGGTTTTGGAAGACTCCCGACTACTCCAAAACTCTCTCGGAGACCTATTCCCTAATTCACGCTCTTTCACTTATTAAAGTTATTAGCTCCGGAAAATTCAACAAAAGAATATTTAAGATTTCCGGAAGGTACCAACTTTCCGATGGCTTCGATATAAATCGATACACTTCTGACGACATGTTAGGCAAGTATGTATTTAAGAGGAGGGGACACCCTTGGCTCGAAGGAACAGATGGATATTTCGATACTAGACTTTGGTCCCTTTGCTCGACAACTATAAATTCGACGCTAGAGATACTTTCTTCCATCCTAACGTCGAGCATCGACAATTCGTTAGATGCCGAGCATTCTTACTTCAGAAAATTTCCCCATGAGAGTGTATATGAGGTGGACACGATCCATGTTGCTGGGCAGATCGCCTCCACGGGAGAAGAATTGTCTGAATGACGCGTTGCAAGTCTGCTTGTTCTCGAGACCGGTTTTCCCACTGGATGCGAGGTGAGAGGTGGCTGACGGTTAACTCCACCGAGCCGACTTGATGCTCCATTTATGTAGCCGCGTGGAGGATCCGTCTGGCACATTGCACTTCGTGGTGCTGCGCTATTAAATTGAGCGAAGACAGCCAGAGGCTCGACGGCGGTCTTGTTCCAGTGCCCTCCCCCGGCTGGATATCGATTGATGAACAGGCGAAAACTTGCCGAGTTTGGTGTTGTCCTCGCGGCGATCGGCTGGGTTTTCCGACCGGTTATGCTGTGGAGTAGCTCGCAGAGGAGTGTCGTAGCCACGCCCCCGTCATATCCTAAAGCCGCCCTCTCCACCTCCCTCCTCACCGCCCCAATCGAGCTCGCCGGCGATTGGGGGCGTATGCTTCCGCGCGCCGCGCAACAGGTCATTGAGCGCACGCGTTACGCCTGCCTTGACGGAGTCCGTCTTCTTTCCGACCGCCAGCCGGCGCGGCTTCGCGTCGACGAGCACACTTCAGGACAGCCTGCCATCTGGCTTCACCCGGATGGCAGCAACATGGCGTGGATCATCGTCGATATCGGTGAACGCGACTGGTCGAAGCTAGCCTATCAGTTCGGGCATGAGCTCGGCCATGTCTTTGCCAACAGTTGGCAAGCCGACGCGAAGCCCGCGCCTCCATGCCAATGGTTGGAGGAAGCGATCGTGGAGGCGTTCTCGCTGCGTGGCTTAGGACGCTTGGCGAAGGGCTGGAAACAAAACCCGCCCTTCGCCGGCGACAACGCCTTCGGCGATGCCATTGCCGAATACCGCCAGAACATCATCAAAGGCTATGAGGCGCTCGCCGATACGCAGGGCCTCACCCGCGACCCTGCAGCATGGTTTGCCGACCACCGCAGCGAGATCGAAATTCCGGGTCTTAATCCATTCGCGCAAGCGGTGTCCTTGACCTTTCTAGAAGAATACGAGCAGGTTCCACAATCCATCGAGGCAATTGCCGCACTCAATCGCTGGCCTGGTCGGAGCGGCATCCCAGTCGCCGAGTATCTCCAGCGATGGAAAGACAGCTGTGCCGAGTTGGATGCGTCACCTCACTTGCCGCTCCGCCTGGGAGAACTTTTGGGAGTACTGCCTGGCACCAAGTGAGGAGCATGCCGGGATACTGAGAACCAAGCCCTGGTAGCGGTTCTGATGTGGCTCGGCACGGCGACTGCTGCAAGCGCAGCAAACGGAATCTCTGATTTGTCCCAACCGTGATGTTTGCCCAGCTCGGTTCGGTAGGACATGTGGGATGACGTCAGTCTTGCTTACTGCCGGCTCTGCCCTCTGGTCGCGGGCAAGTTAGGCGGCGCCTCAGGATGCAGATGCGCGTCAAAGATGGCGAGCTTGAGCCCATATGTGAGGCGAGTTTGCGTGCTGCAGGCGTCGCAGATGAAGACCTTGGCGCTCTTGATCCACGATCCCTTTCGGACCACTGCTGTTTCACACCTGGGGCAATGGAAAGTTAGATCAACCTCGAACAGTTCGCGTGAAAGTGTCATTGTTTCGCCTCCGCCGATGGCGGCGAAGCAAAATTTGTGCCGAGCTTGATGTTCGAGGGTGATACACGTCATCCGTTCACATGGCAGAAACATTAGTGATTGCTGATAAAATTGCTGAGCCGGCGTGATGCCCAACAAGCCTGCGCCGGTCAGGCCCGGCTCGTGGTCTACCCCGCTACCGGCCGGGCCGCCCGTGCCAAACATGGCTTCCGCTACTCCTCTCAAGCGTCAAAGCCGGGGCTGGCGACTTGCGTTCGGTAATCTCGTCGGCGCGGCGCCAGTCGCTAGCGGCCGAATTTGAGATCCCAATGCAAGCGGCGCTGATCTGGCTCGCACTGATTGGCCAACGCTAAGGCAGCGCTCGTCTGTACTGAGCAATCCAGCGACAGTGCTGTTCCGGCAAAGTTCTTCATCGCTGTTGTTCCGAATTCGCTCGCCGCACCGAGGAGGATTGGATTGCTCGCGGTGCTGGACAAAATGACGAGAAGGACGTTGGGCCCAATGGGACCGGGCACTCAGTCCAAATTGCTGGTTTTCATCAGGCCAAATAGCTTGCTCTGTCGGGGAGGCAGAGCAGATGGCGGGAAACCGGGCGATTGCGGTGCGAGATTGGTCTTGCGCCATGAGCGACGAGATTGGCCGTGTGGTGTTGGCCATAAACTCCACGGATGGTGACACGACCTACGTTCTCATGACGATCGCCCAGGCGGCAAAAATAGCCCAGGAGTTGCGATCGCCGAAATTGGTTCCCCGATACGACATATAGCCGCCAGCCGACGAGCGATCGCCTAAGGCAGTCCGTTAGAAGGCTTGGCCATAGGCCTCGGTCGAACACCGCAGAAAAGGCGATGCTACGCATGATCGGGAGCACAGGATCCCGGAGCTGTGCCAATCGCAAGGATGGCTGTTAGCGATGGACCCGGCTTCCAGGGCGATACGCAATTGCATGATCGAGACCGGCTGGACGCGCGATAGGTCCAGTTCCAACGTTGCGGCTACGATCAATGGCGGCGAGCGCCATGCAGGTCTTTAGAAGCGTTATCTCGGTTGCCCGCTGGCTGTCTTTTAGGGGCCTGTGCCGCCGGCTGGTCAACGCGCGGCTTGTGATATGTCAGGCCGAGAACCAGCCCGAAGTACCCCACCTGCAAAAGCAGTGCTGCTGCCACGGTCCAACCGCCTGCAAGCCACACTGATCCAGTGGCAGCGAAAACCCACGCCGCCACGGCGATGAGGATCGCGATCATCCCCACCAAAAACTGCGGAAAATACATCTCCTGCACATTCCCCAACGGAAGCGCACGTCGTATTTCATTATTTTAGAAAATACGCAAGTATCTTCTACCCACTCGGCGGTCGCCCCTTGGGCTCGCAGCCGAGACGTAGACGGCGAGCTGGCCCAGATTGTCCGAGATCTTGCTGTTGGGCGGCAACATGGCCGGCACGCTCGCGCAAGGCTTGGCAAAAGGCACGACCCTGACCATGGTCCCCTCGCAGGCCGACCCGGTCGGGGCCGCGAAGATAACGCCGGTGGCGGGCCCGTTATACTGGGTTGTCGCATAGTCCATGCCGACGAGCGCCTGCATGGGATGCTTGTCGGCGGCCTGGTCGTTCCAGGACGACTTCACGCCGAACTTCGTACCACTGGTCAGAACCTGCCCGAGAACCGGGAAGACTTTCGAGCAGGCTTGTACACCCGCCTGCTTGACGTTGCTGGAGAAAAGGCGAGTCGGGGAGCGCCGGGTCCGCGGCAGCTTCTGCCCGCGCCGGGATCCCGGCACCAATCAGACTTGCGATCGCGGCGTAGTTCGCCGCGGCGTGGCCCACGCCCACCATCGCCAAGGCCAAAAGCAGGACGCCCAAGGAAGTGCGGCCATCTCCGCTTGGGTTCGACAAGGCGCTGGACGTCCGCCTCGACGGTCGGGCTGCGGCGGGGTGCCGGGATAAACTGGTCTTGCTGGCTCATCTGTCCTGCCATTTAGTTGGCAGGCGCAACACAGCCATTAGGAGGCGCGGGGCGACCGGCTGTCGAGGGTAGCTGAAAGCCAGCTGCCGGCGAAGCTGCGACCAATGTCCATTTTGCGCCCTCCGTCTGATCGCAGCATTCGCACCGCCTGGGGCCCCGTTTCGAGTTGCTAAACGCCCGCCAAGGTCTTGAGCCTGTCCAGGGCCGGAGCGAGGCCCTTCAGCGAGACCGACAGCGTCAGATCCTTCTGGTCGGTGCTTCTGAGCTTGACCTTCAGCACGGAGCCGGCGCGCAAGGCCGACGCGGTCTGTTCGTCGAAGCTGAGCGGCACGACGCAGCCGGCCGGCAGGCAGGTCGAGAAACGCAGCGGCTCGAGCGGCTGGCCGTCGTCGACCTGCAAGGTGGCGCCGGCCTCGAGCAGCAGCCCGAAGGGCAGGATGAGCGTGCCGGCGAGGCTCTCATCGGCGTTGTGCCTCAGTTCCACAGCCAGGACGCGCTGACCGTTCTGCTGCGTCTGCTGCTGTGAGATCGCGCACGCCACGTTGGATGCGTTGCTTTGGCATGTCAGGCTCCAGTCCTGATAGGTCTCCTGCAGCGAGGACGCTCCGCCCGGCAGCGCCGGCCCTTTCTGCTGAGCGAACACCGGTGCGGCAAACATCACCAATGCCACGGCTGCCGCGGCTGTTCGTGGGAGCTTCGAAAATCGCAATTCAATCATTCCTTCTTCTGGCGCCTGGCGGCGGTTGGTTACCATTTGACATTGAAGCCGAGCTTGGCGCCGATCGATCGGCTGTCGCCGAACTCTTTGAGGCTCGATTTGGCAAACGCCTCGCCGAAGACCGTGTAGCGGTCGTCGGCCCAGGAGAGCGAGCCGCCGATGCCGAGCCCGCCCCACAGCGGCTGGTCGTGCTCGTGGAAGCCGACCCCCGACACATCGACGTCATTGCCGTCGAGGAAGTCGTAATAGAGGTTGGCGATGCCGTAGAGATGCGAGCGGCTGACCTTGCCCTGGGCGCCCGTCCAGGCATCCTCATAGTCCAGCGACAGCCCGGCGCGGCCGACGAGGGTATCGCTGTTGCTCAGCAACACCGCAGCGTCGAACGGATCGGTGAAGCTGCTGAAGCGCACGGAGGAATAGGCAAGCTGGGCCTGCGGCGTCAGCGTCCACTTGCCCTGCAGCGCAAGCTTCTGGCCGGCCTCGATGCTCAGCGCATAGCCGAAGCCGTTGTTGCCCTTGGCAAGGTCAGTGCCGAGCGTGGCGGACTTGAGATCACTGTCATACCAGGTCGCCTCGGCCTGGGCGTCGGCATAGAAGCCGTTGTCGCCATACCAGGTCAGCGTGCCGCCGAAGCCGTAGCCGGTGGCCCGGATGGAGCCGAC
>NZ_JARTVR010000020.1:0-72360 GCF_029625735.1 Mesorhizobium sp. WSM4935
CAAACAGGGCACACATAGAAGCGAACTTCTCTGCCGCCAGCGGCGCACCGCCCTCGTTCGTGGGCCGTATATAGTCGGAGCTCGCTCGACGCGTCAACACCGATTTCGAACTTTTTTGAATTTTTTGCGACGATTTTTTCGAACCGCTTTTTCGATAGCCGACTGCCCTTGCGGCAGCTCTTGGGTCATCCACAGCGAGGCCCTATTGCCGCCGCATTGAGGCGTGAAACCGACCCATAAGGAAGGCGCGCACGCATATGTGAGGCGCCCTCAAAAACGGACGACCGCAACAGACGACAGGGCGCCCCGCGCAAGGGGCGTATGATTGGGGATATCGGCCCCGGCTTGCCGCTTCGTTGACTTCAACCGCCGCGACAGGCAATTGTCATGGCCGCAACGACAACGACAAGCCGTTTCGCCTGGGGAAGAAGCAGCCTTTCTGGATGCCAGACACCGAAGAGGTCATAGCCGAACTCGGCAACGAGCCGCCGCTGATCGCGGACGGCCGCAGCGGTCCGCCTGACCGCCGCGAGGTTTCGGCACGGTGGCTGTCGGGCACATTCCTTACCGGCGTTACATCGAGTGTTTTGATGGG
Organism: Mesorhizobium sp. WSM4935; assembly: GCF_029625735.1. Lineage (NCBI taxonomy): Bacteria > Pseudomonadati > Pseudomonadota > Alphaproteobacteria > Hyphomicrobiales > Phyllobacteriaceae > Mesorhizobium > Mesorhizobium sp. WSM4935. The sequence continues at coordinate 596 of NZ_JARTVR010000020.1, forward strand.
CGTGGCCTTGTTCGCCGCCCTTGATGGCCGCCAGCAATTGGCGACCCCGCCGGAAATCGCCGAGCTCATCAGCCTCGCCGGCGGCAGCGATGATTCCGGCGAGCAAGCAAAGACCACAAGGCTGGTAGCGCCCCGCCAGATCGCCCGGGCAAAAGACCGGCGCCGCATGGAAGTGTCGATGGTCACCAAGGTCGGCGACCGCGACGTCATCCACACCATGCCTTTCGTGCAGATCAAGATGGCCTTGGCCGCCGGCCACACCACCAACCGCCCGTACCCGCCATTCGACCCGATGCAGGTGTTCGGCGACGACAGCGACGACAATGCGCAGCCTGCAACGGCGACCGCGGCCGCCGGACAGATCTACGGCGCCAAAGTCGAAAGCGAAATGAGCCTGAAGACGGTCGATTTTCCGGTCGAGACGGCTTCCTTCGACGAAAAGAGCGACCTTTCAGCCGACGAGGTGGAAAAGGTGGTGCGGGATGCCAGCAACGGTTTGAGCGACGGCGCCGTCCAGGTCGCCGCGCTGCATTATGTCGATCCGCAGCGATTTGGCGACGCCTTCGCCGAATCGATGGCCGGCTCCTACGACGTGAAGATCACGCAGGAAAATGTTTCGGTGGCGCCGCGTGCCACCCCCGACGACCAGACGCCGGCCTTCGCCGAGGAAATCATTCCCTTCACCAACGATACCGATATCGCCGAGGCCTATGCCGATTCGGGCTACACCGGCGACGACGCCACCGGCATGGCGGAAGCGATCGGCAAGCTGTTGAACGCCACGGCGCTCAAGGCCGGAACGGTGCTGCGCGTCGGTCTGGAAGTGCGCGGCGATATCGCCAAGGTCGTGCGCACCAGCGTCTATGACAAGACCACGCATATCGTCACCATCGCGCTTAACGACCGCGGCCAGTATGTGCCGGCGCAAGAGCCGGAGCCCAATCCCGAGCTTTTGACGGCGTTCGACGATTCGCAGCCCGTCGTGGTGCGCGGCAATCTTCCCAATATCTATGACGGCATCTACCGCGCCGCCTATTCCTACGGCATGTCGAAGGCGATGACGCAGAAGCTGATCAAGCTTCTCGCCTCCGACGTCGATTTCCAGTCGCGGATCTCGCCGGCCGATCGCCTCGAGGTCCTGTTCTCGCAGCCCGACGGCGACGACCAGACCTCCGACAATTCCGAGCTCCTTTATGTATCGGCGACCTTCGGCGGCCAGACGAAGAATTTCTACCGCTTCCAGATGCAGGACGGCAGCACCGACTATTTCGACGAAAACGGTTCGAGCGCCCAGCAATTCCTGCTGCGCAATCCGCTGCCCGCCGGCAAATTCCGCTCCGGCTTCGGCGCGCGGCGGCACCCGATTCTGGGCTATGTGCGTATGCATACCGGTGTGGACTGGGCGGCGCCCATCGGCACGCCGATCATCGCCGCCGGCAACGGCGTCGTCGAGAAGGTCGGCTGGGCCGGCGGCTACGGCAAGCAGATCATCATCCGCCACGCCAATGGCTATGAGACCTCCTACAATCACCAGAGCGCTTTCGCCCAGGGCATCGAGCCGGGGATGCGCGTGCGCCAGGGCCAGGTGATCGGCTATCTCGGCCAGACCGGCCTCGCCACCGGTCCGCATCTTCACTACGAGCTGATCGTCAACGGCACCAAGGTCGACCCGATGCGCGTGCGCCTGCCGGTCGGCAAGGTGCTGAAGGGCGACGATCTCGTCGCCTTCAAGCGCGAGCGCGAGCGCATCGACGATCTTCTGAAGCAGGAAGACGGCAACGCGCTGAAGGTCGCCAGCGCCAAGACTGATTCGCAGCTTCCCAATTAGTCGCGCGAATTATTTGCCCGAACCCTCGCCTCGCCGCGGCCAGGGCGACGCCTGCCCGGGCACGGTGAGCCAGGCAATGATCGACGACAACAGGCAAAGCAATGTCGTGACAGCGGCGACCGCGGCGAAAGCCGAATCGCTTGCCGTAATCCGCACCGCGTCGAGATTGGCCGCCAGCCCGGCCGCGGGCGGCTCGCCGAAACCGGGCATACCGGCAGGGTTGCCGGTCAGTCGCGCATAGACGAAAGCCGCCAGCGAGCCCATTGCAGCCACCGCGATCAACCCGCCGACGCGCGAGACGGCATTGTTGATGCCTGATGCAGCCCCCGTGTCCTTGTCGTCGACCGAGGTCATGACCGCCGTCGACAGTGGCGACACAACGAGCGCCATGCCAAGCCCCATCAAGGCCATCAGCGGAAAGGCGCCGGTCCAGAAATTGTGGATGCCGGCATGAGAGAGCAGGGCGAGCCCGGCAAAGGCGATGGCGACGATGAAGCTGCCGGCGGCAATCGGCAGACGCGGGCCGATCTTGTCGGACCACTGGCCGACCGGCCCCGACAGCAACGCGATCGAGGCCGACAACGGCAGGAAGATGAATCCGACCTCGGCCGAGCTCAATCCCCAACCAGCGATCAGAACCATCGGCAGGTAGAAGAGATTCGCCGACAGCGCGAAATAGAGGAAGAAGGTCGCCAGATTGGCGCCGGCGAAGGCGCCGATGCGAAACAGGCCGAGATCGATCATCGGCTCGCGCTGCCAGCGCTCGTAGAGAATGAAGACGAAAAGCAGGACGACGCCGGCGACGATCGCAGGCCCGGCCATCATCCCGCCGCCCTCGGCGTTCATCGCCGTCAATCCATAAGCCAATGATCCGAACGCCAGCGTCGCCAGTGCCGCCCCCGTAAGATCGAGGCTGCGTTTTTCAGTGGGCTGGTCGGCCGGCACCTTGGCCAGAAGCAGATAGATCGAGATCAGTCCAAGCGGCAGGTTGATGGCGAAGATCGCGCGCCAGACCCCATTGCCGAAAGTCGTCAAAACGAAGCCGCCCAGAACGGGGCCGAGCGCCGTGGTCAACGCCGATGCGGCGGCCCAGATGCCTATCGCCCGGCCGCGTTCCTTCTTCGGATAGGCTTTGGCGATGATGGCGAGGCTGCCCGGCACCATGATCGCGGCACCGATGCCCTGGATGGCGCGGAAAACGATCAATATGGCCGGGTTGGGCGCCATCGCGCAGGCAAGCGAGGCGGTGATGAACAGCGCGATCCCGGTCACGAAGGCGCGCCGCAGGCCAAACCGATCACCGGCAGCGCCCCCCGCCAGGATCAGCGCCGACAGCGTCAGCGCATAGGCGTTGGAAATCCACTGCGCCTCGGCCAGGCTGGCGCCGAGGTCAACGCGCAATGCGGGCATCGCGATCGCCAGGATCGAGCCGTCGATAAAGCCGAGCGCCGAGGCGAGGATCGCCGCCACCAGCACGAATTTTCGCTGCGTCTGAGGACAGAACGTGCCGTTCGCCCGCGTGGGCGAATGCAAATCGGCAGTGATTTCGTTCGCGGATGACATGAACCTCTGCTTAGCCCTCCGGCAGTTGCGCAACAACAAGCCAGAGCATCGCTGTTCTTGAAACCAGATGACGCTGGAGCGTCATGCCGAAAACTGTGAATTGGTTTTTTGCGCTTTGATCGGAGCCGCATCGGGAGACGAGCGCCAATCCTGATGCAAACCGCCGGCAGCGTGCTAGGTTCCATCATCATGCGTGAGAGGGGGAAGCCATGAAGCGGCCGCTCGAACCGTCAGCGGAAGGACGCGGACGCATTGTCGGCATAACCGACGGTGTCTTCGCCATCGCGCTGACCTTCATCGTGCTGGAGATCAGGGTGCCGTCCCATGAGGCGGTGCATTCGGAGGGCGAGCTGCTTGCCGCGATCCTGGCGCTGGCGCCACGATTCCTGACCTATGCGCTGAGTTTCCTGACGCTCACCATCTTCTGGTTCGGCCAGCAGGCGCAGCATGGGCTGATCGCAAGGCGGACCGCAGGCTGGCGACGCTCAACCTGTGCTTCCTTGCTTTTATCGCGCTGCTGCCGTTCTCGACCGACCTGCTGGCCGATTTCCTGGAATTCAGGATGGCGGTGCTGGTCTACTGGCTGAACCTGCTGATGCTTGGCGCCACGCTGTTCGCGAGCTGGTGGTATGCCGACAGGAACGGCATGGTCGCCGAGGATGTGGACGCCGAGACACGGCGCACCGTCTATCGCATCGTCAAGGCGCAAATTCTGTGGGCGGTGGGCGGGGCGCTTTGCCTGATCGCGCCGCTGCTCAGCATCGTCTTCATCCTGCTGGTGCAGCTTATTTACGCCGCCGCGCCGCGCAGCTCACTGCTGCGTAAGCTCATCGGTTGAGGTCCCGCCGACCTCCGCGATTGTTGCTCCGCCGACGAACTCCACCGTGACGCCCGGCGACACAAGCTTGGCGAGCTCGCGTGCATCCCAGTTGGTCAGTCGGACGCAGCCATGGCTCTCGGTCTTGCCGATCTTGGAGGGGTCGGGCGTGCCGTGGATGCCGTAGGTCGGCTTGTCGAGCGCGATCCAGACCGAACCGACCGGACCGTTCGGCCCCGGCGGGATGGTCAGGATCTTGTCATTCTGGCCCTGCTTGAAATTGATGTTCGGGTTATAGGTGTAGTTCGGGTCGAGCGCGATGCGCGAGACGGCATGGATGCCGGTCGGCGACGGCGTGTCGGCCGAGCCGATGGTCGCCGGATAGGCCGCGACCAGCTTGCCGCTGCCGTCATAAGCGTAGACTTCCTTCTTGGTCTTGTCGGCGACGATGCGCGTTACCGGCGTCGAGACCAGCTTGCCGAAATTGGCGACCTTGATCATCGTGCCGGAGCGATTGAAATCCACGCCCTTGTTGATCGACTTCAGATAGGTCTCGTCCATGTGGAAGCGTTCGGCCAGCGCCTCGGTGACCGAGGTGTAGCACATGCAGTTGAGCTTGGCCTTCTGGCTGTAATCCTCAGGAATCGAAGCCACATAAGGGCCGGCCACATCTTCCGGCGTGATCGTATAGTTGGCAAACGGGTCGCCGCCCGACTGGGCGAGCGCCGCCTGGATGGCGACCGCATCGGTCGATTTCAGATTGGTGCCGTTTATTTCGTTGTAGGCGGCCAGCGCCTTGTCGACATTCGAGCCGAAGCGCCCGTCGATCACGCCGGGCGAAGCACCGCCGCGATCGAGCAGGACCTGCAGCGCGGCGACGTCCTGGCGCACCCCGAGCGACAGCGACGGATCGACTGTGGCCTTGCCGCCGGTGTTCGGCGGCGGCTGGACGTCCGGATTGGTCTGGATCACTTCGCCCTGGCCCTGCTGCTCCGGATCGATCGACGCCTCGTTCAGCGGCTGGCGCTTGATGGTGTTGGACCTCGGCGGCTCCGGATAGGTGGTGGCGTAGCCTTCGTCATTGTCGAGCGCCGGCGGATAGGCATCGACGGAATTGTCGTCATATTCGTCGACCGGCGGCGGGATGACGCGGCCGTTCTCCTCCAATTGCCGCCGGCGGAAACGGGCCATGTCCTCGGGGTCGTCGAGATAATAGCGGTCGTCCTCGGCCGGCGCGCGACCGAGCTCCTGCATCCGCATCTGCCGGCGCAGCGCGCGGCGGTCGAGCCTGCTTCCCGGCGGCTGGATGGCGATCACCTTGCCGGTGTCGGCATCGACCAGCACGCGGTTGCCCCTTGCGTCGTAATAGATGTCGATATTGCCTTCCTGGGCCAGCATCAACGCGCCGCGCTGGGCGGGCCGTGTCGCCTGCGACGCACCATCCACGCTCGGTGTGGCGAACGCACTGGAGGCCACCAGCCCGGCCGCGAGTGCCGAAAGGGAAAAGATCAAGCGCAGCATGGGGTTCTAGCTCTCCGGTCGACTGGGCTCCTGGCGGGCGAATCTTCGCCAGCAAACCAGTTATCCAAATTAAGGTTCCAATATGAACCGGGCATGAAGATGGCGGTTCTCCGTTGCCTGGAGGAATATCGGTGAACGCATGTCGCGCAAAAACCGTGCCGCGGCTTTGCGAGGACAACATGCATAGAATCCTTAAAGCATGTCTCCCGAAAGCGAACCGGTTTCGAGGCAAAGACACGCGCAAATCAAAAACCCGAAACGCATGGAATCTGAAAGATTCGCGGCACGCTTCAGGACGCGGCAAGGCCCAATTCCTTGCGTGCCTGTTTGGTCAGTTTGAGGCCGACCAGGCGATGGCTCTCGCGCAGATAGTCCTTGAGCGCCGCATCATCCATGCTTTGGCTTGTCTGACGCTGGATCCATTTCATGCCGCGCGAGGCAAGATAGGGCGCCGGCCGGCAGCCCGGCTGGTCCTTCAGCACATCATAAGCCATCTCGGAACATTTGAAGGTGACGAAAAGCTGCCCGCCCTCGTTCCAGCCGCCGATCGCAAACACCTTGCCGCCGACCTTCCAGACATGGGCGCCGCCCCACTGAACCACATGCGTCGTGGCGGGCAGCGAAGCGCAGAAGCCGTTGTAATCGTCGAGCGTCATCGAGTCCTTCCAGCCATTCGAATCGGCAGCCGATTATGCGCAGCCACCGTACCGGTCCGGTGCGGCGCGCTTCGCGTTCATTCAAGTTCGATCAAGATCAGGCGGCAGCTTCGGTCGCCACCACGGTCGGCTTCGAGCGGAAGTTCAACCGGTCGGAGCCCGCCGTAACCTTGACGGTCGAACCGTCGAGGATCTCGCCGAGCAGGATCTTCTCCGCCAGCGGATCCTGCAGCTCCTTCTGCATCACCCGCTTCAGCGGCCTGGCGCCATAGGCCGGGTCGTAGCCCTTCGATGCCAGCCACTCGATCGCGTCATGATCCAGCGACAGCGTGATCTTGCGGTCGGTGAGCAGGTTCTCCAGCCGCCTGAGCTGGATCTCGACGATGCGGTCCATGTCTTGACGACGCAGCCGGTGGAACAGGATCACCTCGTCGACGCGGTTGAGGAACTCCGGCCGGAACGAGGCCTTCACCACGGCCATCACCTCGTCGCGCACGGCATCGACATCCTGGTCGTCGCCGAGATTGACCAGATATTCGGCCCCAAGATTCGATGTCATGATGATCAGCGTGTTGCGGAAGTCGACCGTGCGGCCCTGACCATCGGTCAGCCGGCCGTCGTCGAGCACCTGCAGGAGCACGTTGAACACGTCCGGATGCGCCTTCTCGATCTCGTCGAACAGCACGACCTGATAGGGCCGGCGCCGCACCGCTTCTGTCAGCGCGCCGCCTTCCTCATAGCCGACATAGCCGGGAGGCGCGCCGATCAGCCGGGCGACGGAGTGCTTCTCCATGAACTCCGACATGTCGATGCGCACCAGCGCGGTCTCGTCGTCGAACAGGAAGCTGGCCAACGCCTTGGTGAGCTCGGTCTTGCCGACGCCGGTCGGTCCGAGGAACATGAACGAGCCGATCGGCCGGTTCGGATCCTGCAGTCCGGCGCGGGCGCGGCGCACGGCCTTGGACACCGCCTGCACGGCTTCGCCCTGGCCGACGACCCGCTTGCCGATCTCGTCTTCCATGCGCAAGAGCTTCTCGCGCTGGCCTTCCAGCATCTTGTCGACCGGAATGCCGGTCCAGCGCGACACGACATGCGCGACATGGTCGGGCGTGACCACCTCTTCCACCATGCCGGTCTTGCCGTCCTGCGCCTCGGCTTCCTTGAGCTTCTTCTCGAGCTCCGGAATCTTGCCATAGGCAAGCTCGCCGGCACGCTGGAACTCGCCCTTGCGCTGCGCGATCGCCAGTTCGTTGCGCGACTCGTCGAGCTGCTTCTTCAGGTCGGCGGCAAGGCCAAGCTTCTGCTTTTCAGCCTGCCACTTCGTGGTCAGCTCGCTCGATTCTTCCTCGAGGTCGGCAAGCTCCTTCTCAAGCCGGGCAAGCCGGTCCTTCGAGGCCTCGTCCTTCTCGACCTTCAGCGCCTCACGCTCGATCTTGAGCTGCATGATGCGGCGATCGATCTCGTCCAGCGCCTCGGGCTTGGAATCGACCTGCATGCGCAGCCTAGAGGCCGCCTCATCGACCAGATCGATCGCCTTGTCCGGCAGGAAGCGGTCGGCGATGTAGCGGTTGGAAAGCGTCGCCGCCGACACCAGCGCGGAATCGGAGATGCGCACCTTGTGATGCTGCTCGTATTTCTCCTTCAGGCCACGCAGGATCGAGACCGTGTCCTCCACAGTCGGCTCGTCGACGAAGACGGGCTGGAAACGGCGGGCAAGGGCCGGGTCCTTCTCGACATGCTTGCGGTATTCGTCGAGCGTGGTCGCGCCGACGCAGTGCAGTTCGCCGCGCGCCAGCGCGGGCTTCAAAAGGTTCGACGCATCCATCGCGCCGTCGGCCTTGCCGGCGCCGACCAGCGTGTGCATCTCATCAATGAACAGGATTATGTTGCCGTTGGCCGAGGTGACCTCGTTGAGCACGGCCTTCAGCCGCTCCTCGAACTCGCCGCGATATTTGGCGCCGGCAATCAGCGCGCCCATGTCGAGCGCCATCAACTGCTTGTCCTTCAGCGATTCCGGCACGTCGCCATTGACGATGCGCAGCGCCAGGCCTTCGGCGATCGCCGTCTTGCCGACGCCCGGCTCGCCGATCAGCACAGGGTTGTTCTTGGTGCGCCGCGACAGCACCTGGATGGTGCGGCGGATCTCGTCGTCGCGGCCGATGACCGGGTCGAGCTTGCCGGAGCGGGCGTCGGCGGTCAGGTCGCGCGCGTATTTCTTCAGCGCGTCATAGCCTTGCTCGGCGCTGGCCGAGTCGGCGGTGCGGCCCTTGCGGATATCGTTGATGGCCTGGTTGAGCACCTGCGCGGTGACGCCCGCCTTGGACAGGATGTCGGCGGTCTTGGCCGACTTCTCCATGACAAGCGCCTGCAGCAGCCGCTCGACGGTGACGAAGCTGTCGCCGGCCTTCTTGGCCAGGTCCTCGGCGGTCGAAAACACCTTGGCGAGAGGTTGGGCCAGATAAAGCTGGCCATTGCCGCCCTCGACCTTGGGCATGGCTTCGAGCGCGGCCTCGACGCCGAGCTTGACGTCACGGGCGCTGCCGCCGGCGCGTTCGATCAGGGACGCGGCAAGGCCCTCGTCATCGTCGACGAGCACCTTCAGAATATGTTCGGGGGTAAATTGCTGGTGGTTGCGCGAGAGCGCCATGGTCTGCGCGGACTGGATGAAACCGCGCACGCGCTCCGAGTATTTCTCAAGATTCATATCTGTCTCCTTCCGTCACCGGCCCGCTTTGCGGCACCGGATCAGATTGCGGTGACGGACCCGCCCATAAGAGCCGAGCCCTGTTCAGCCGAGATATGGTGTATGGGGTGCGGTCCCTCAAGAAGCCTTGACGTCGATCAAAGCAGAATATTCCAGCTGCGCACGAACGAAAACGGCGGAGATTGCTCTCCGCCGTCTGCAATGCCTGGAATGGCGTCCGGATCAGTTGTTCGCGTCGGCGGCGACAGGCTCGCCGGGGGCTTCGCTGGCAACGGGCGCCGGCTCGTTGGCGACCGGCTCGATCGCCCGGTCCGCTTCCTCGGCCGGCTTGGCGCTGGCGTGATCGCCATTGCCCACCGCGCTGCGCGTTTCGCCTGAACTTTCGGAGCCGGCAGCTTCGGGGCTCAAGCCCTCCTGCTGGTCGCCCTGCTGGCCATTGCCGGCCTGATCGGCATAATTGCCGCGCGGGCGCCGCGGGCGCCGGGGCCGACGGCCGCCACCGCCATTGTCCATGGCGGCCTCGTTGAGCTCGGCCTGGGCCGCAAGCGCGGCCGGCGAGAAACCGTCGAACTGCGGCGCCTGCTCACCCTGGGAGCCGGCCTCGCCGGCTGTCTCGGGCAGCGCCTCATTGCGGCGGTTCTGATCGAACTGCTGGCCGCCCTGCTCGCCACGCTGGCTATTTTCACCGCGCTGGCCGTTCTGGCCATAGCCGCCGTTGCGGCGGTCGCGATGCCGGTCGCGACCATTGTTGTCGCGGCGATTGCTGTTATCGCGTGCGTTTTCCTGGTTGTAGGCGAGTTCCGCCGGCGTGCCTTCGATCACCGGCTGCGGCCCGGAGCCGTTCGCCGGCGCCCCGGCGCCGTTGCCGGCGTTGTCGAACTCGTCGCGGTCCTCATCGAGATCGTCATCGAACTCTTCGCGGTTCTGCGAAACGTTCTGGATCGGCATCTGCGCCTGTGCGGCGGCAATGATGCGATTGTAGTGTTCGGCGTGCTGGAGATAGTTCTCGGCCATCACCCTGTCGCCGGAGCTTTGCGCGTCACGGGCGAGTGCGGCGTATTTTTCGGCGATCTGTTGAGCCGATCCGCGGATCTTCACGTCCGGGCCGTTGCTCTCGTAAGTGCGGGTCAGGGGATTCGGCCCCTTGCGGTTGTTGTTGTTGCCACCGCCGCCATTATTGTTGCGACCGCGCATGCGCCTGTTCTGCTGTTGTGGCCTCATTAGACTCTCTTCATAGTGAATTTTCGAAAAGCTCTTTACGAACGGAGGCGCTCATGCAGCCAGCCGTTTCGTTTCTTCACCGGCGTTCGCCCGCATCAATTGCGTTGGCGCCACGTGCCATCCTGTTCCGGTTACGTCACTTGCCGGATGATTCCCGCACGAAGCTTGGGCGTCGTTTGCGCAAGAAGGCAGCTATTTCCAAGGAAAACCGAATCGCTGGGAGCACTGCCTGCTTCGTCTCATCCGGTTGAGCCGGACCCTAACTGCATTCCCCGGTATTGCCAAGCGGTTTTTTCGCACTGCATCAGGGCTTCCAACGCTCGAACACCAGAACTCTGTCGTTGCCGCCGAGGTCCGGGTAGGCTCCGGCAAGCCGGTAGCCGGCTGCCGCGAAAATCCCGGTGACCTCGTTTTTCTGCGTGTGGCCGATCTCGACCGCTACCTTGCCTTGCGTTTCCAGAAATCCCGCCGCCTCGGCGGCGATGACCCTATAGGGATCCAAACCATCCGCGCCGCCGTCCAGGGCCCGGTGCGGGTCGAAATCGCGGACCTCGTCCTGCAGATTTCCGATGTCTCGACTGGGTATATAGGGAGGGTTCGAGGCAATTACATGGTAGCGGCCCGAAACTTTTTCGAACCAGTTGGAATGCAAGGCTTTGAAGCGCTCGCCAAGCCCCAGATTCCGGGCGTTTCGGGCGGCAGTCGCCAATGCGTCGGGCGAAATGTCGACGCCCGTCGCGGTCGCCGCCGGGACAGCGCCTAGCAGGGCCAGCGCGATGGCGCCGGTGCCGGTGCCGAGATCGAGAATACGGCATTCGCCAAGCCTTTCGGCCGTTGCCCGGGCGAAGGGCAGGACGGCGTCGACCAGCGTCTCGGTGTCAGGCCGGGGCTCCAGCGTCTCCGGTGAAAGCGACAGGCGCAAACCGTAGAATTCGCGGTAGCCGAAGATGCGGTGCACCGGTTCGCCTGCGACGCGACGGCTCAGCGCCGCTTCAACGGCCGAAAGCGCCGCCGAACCCACCTCGTACCCCGGCTCGGCGATCGCCTGGGTGCGGGTCGTGCCGCAGAAATGCTCGACGATCAGCCGGGAATCGAGTGCCGCATCGTCGATGCCGGCGGCGGCGAGACGCTCGCGCGCCGCCCTGAGCAGCGGCCCGAGCGCGGCGGGCAGTCGATCAGCCATCGAGGCTCATATCGGCAAGCAGCTTCGACTGATGATCGGCAATCAGCGCGTCGATCACCTCCTCAAGCTCGCCCATCATCACCCGGTCGAGCTTGTAGAGCGTGAGGTTGATGCGGTGGTCGGTGACGCGCCCCTGCGGGAAGTTATAGGTGCGGATGCGCTCTGAACGGTCGCCCGAGCCGACCTGCGATTTGCGCGACTCCGAGCGTTCTTCGTCGGCCCGGCTGCGCTCCAGGTCATAGAGGCGCGCGCGCAGGATCTGCATGGCGCGCGCCCGGTTCTGGTGCTGCGACTTCTCCGCCTGCACCACCATGATGCCGGTCGGCAGATGGGTGATGCGCACCGCCGAGTCGGTGGTGTTGACGTGCTGGCCGCCGGAGCCTGAGGCGCGCATCGTGTCGATGCGGATGTCCTCGGGCCGGATCTCGATATCGACCTCCTCTGCCTCGGGCAGGACGGCGACCGTCGCCGCCGAGGTGTGGATGCGCCCGCCGGCTTCGGTCTCCGGCACGCGCTGGACACGGTGCACGCCGGATTCGAACTTCAGATGCGCGAACACGCCCTTGCCCGATACCGAGGCGATGATTTCCTTGTAGCCGCCGACCTCGCCTTCGCTCGCCGACACTACCTCGAAACGCCAGCCGCGCGAGGCGGCGTAGCGCTCATACATGCGGAACAGATCGCCGGCGAACAGCGCCGCCTCGTCGCCGCCGGTTCCGGCGCGGATTTCAAGGATGGCGTTCCTCTCGTCGGCCGCATCCTTGGGCAGAAGCAGGATCTGGATGTCCTTCTGCAGCGCCTCGATGCGGCTCTCGACCTCCGGCAGGTCCGCCTCGGCTAGCGCCCGCATGTCGGCGTCGGTCGTCCTGTCGGCCAGCATCGCCTCGAGATCCGCCTGCTCCTGCTCGGCGGCGCGCAACGCCCGGATCTTGCCCACCATCTCCTGGATGTCGGCATATTCGGACGCCATCTTGACATATTGATCGGCGGCGGGTCCGGCCGACATCTGCGCTTCGAGCATGTCGAAACGCTTGACGACTTGATCCATACGGTCGCGGGGCAGGTTGATCATGATGGAGGGCTATAGCGGAATCGAACGGTCGTCGGCGAAGGCCTGAAGCAAGGCCCGCATCGGCGTCCCCTGGCTGGGCGCCATCAGGTTGTCCTTGAAGAAGTCTTTCAGCTCCTGCAGCGGCAGCTCCGTCAGCATCGCCTTGACCGGGCCGATCGAGGCCGGCGACATCGAGATCGAGCGGAAGCCCAGGCCGATCAGCGCCATGGCCGAGATCGGCTTGCCGGCAAGTTCGCCGCAGAGCGTCACTGGCGTGTTGTTGCGCACGCCGGCATCGGCAATCGTCTTCAGCACCCGCAGGAACGGCGCCGAAAGCGTGTCGAAGCGGTCGGCGAGCTGGGTGTTGCCGCGATCGACGGCCATGACGAACTGGAAGAGGTCGTTGGAGCCGACCGAGACGAAGTCCACCGCCTTCATCAATTCGTCGAGCTGGAACAAGAGCGAGGGCACTTCAAGCATCGCGCCGAGCTTGAGGCTGGTGGGCAGATGATGGGCAAAGCGCGACAGATGCCGGACCTCGCGATCGATGATCTCGCGCGCCTGCGCGATCTCCGACAGCTCGGTCACCATCGGCAGCATCAGCTTCAGCTCACGGCCGCCGCAGGCCTTCAGCAGCGCCCGGATCTGCGTCCTGAGCAGGCCTGGGCGATCGAGCGTCAGCCGGATTGCCCGCCAGCCGAGCGCCGGGTTCTCTTCCTGCACCGCCCCTTTGAAATAGGGCAGCACCTTGTCGCCGCCGATGTCGATGGTGCGGAAGGTGACCGGCTTGCCGCGCGCGGCCTCGAGCACGTCGCGGTAAAGCCGCTCCTGCGCCTCCGCGCGCGGGAAGGTCGAGGCGACCATGAACTGCAATTCGGTGCGGAAGAGCCCGATGCCGGCGGCGCCCGACTCGCTCAGCTGCGGCAGGTCGACGGCAAGACCCGCATTGATCAGGAGATCGACCGGTACGCCGTCCTTGGTCAGCGACGGCTTCTTGCGCAGTTCCCTGTACACCTCCTGGCGCCGCGCCCGGAATCGGACTTTTTCGGCGTAAGCGGCTTCCAGGTCGGATTGTGGCCGAAGATGGATGGTGCCTTCCTCGCCGTCGACGATGATGGCGTCGCCGTTTTCCGCCATGGAAACGGCGCCCTTCATCTGGCCGGCCACCGGAATGCCCATGGCGCGCGCGACGATGACGACGTGGCTGGTCGCAGCGCCGTCCTCCAGCACCAGGCCGCGCAGCTTGTCGCGCGGATAGTCGAGCAGTTCGGCCGCGCCCATCGAGCGGGCGACGATGATGGCGTCCTTGGGCAGCGAGGCCGCGACGTCTTCCGGGCCGCGCCCCATCAGCTGGCGCAGGAGCCGATTGGCGAGGTCGTCGAAATCGCTCATCCGCTCGCGCAGATAAGGGTCGGTCATATGCAGCATGCGGGCGCGCATGTCGCTCTGCACCTTCTCCACCGCCGCTTCCGCCGTCAGGCCGTTGCGGATCGCCTCTTCCAGCCGGCGCACCCAACCGCTGTCATTGGCGAACATGCGATAGGCCTCGAGCACCTCGCGGTGCTCGCCCTCGAAGGCGACCTCGCGCCGCTCCAGCATGTCGTCGATGGAGAGCCGGAGCGAGCCGAGCGAGGATTGCAGCCGGCGGATCTCCTCCTCGCTGTCCTCGTTGAAGAGGTTGGTGACGACGATGCGCGGCTCGTGCAGCACGACATGGCCGAGCCCGACGCCTTCGTTGAAGGAAAGACCGGTGAAGCTCACTGGCCGGCGCAGGTCGAGCTCCAGCCCGGGCCGGGTGAGGCGCGCAAGATCGCCGGTGGCGATCATCTCGGCGATCACCATCGCCGTGGTTTCCAGCGCCTCGACCTCGTCGTCGCGGTAATGGCGCATGGTCTTGTTCTGCACCACCAGCACGCCCAGCGTGCGCCCTGCCCTCAGCACCGGCACGCCGAGGAAGGAATTGTAGATCTCTTCGCCCGTCTCCGGCAGATAGGCGAAGGCGGGATGCTCCTGCGCGTTGGAAAGGTTGAGCGGCCGCGCGCTGGCGGCGATCGTGCCGACCAGGCCCTGCCCCAGCCTGAGCTGCGCCAGGTGGACGGCGTTGGGGTTCAGACCCTCGGTGGCGTAGAGTTCGAGCACCGAGTCCGCGCGCAGCACGTAAAGCGAGCAGACTTCGGCGACCATGTTGGAGGCGATGTCGCGCACGATGCGGTCGAGCCGCTCCTGCGGCTCCAGCGGCTCCTGCATGAGCTCGCGAAGCCGTTTGAGCAGAACGCGCGGGCCACTGGCCGTATCACGCATCGCGGCTTGTTCTCCAATGGGCATTTCGCCCGCCGCAGTTTCTCCCGCGGCCGGCGTTCACGCAACAACTGACTCAGTTCTTGCTATTGCTTATCCAGACCGTAGACGGAATGCAAAGTGCGAACCGCCAGTTCCGTATAGGGACCGTCGATCAATATCGAGATTTTGATCTCGGACGTGGTGATGGCGCGGATATTGATCGCCTTGTCGGCCAGCGCCTTGAAGGCGGTGGCCGCGACGCCGGCGTGGCTCCTCATGCCGATGCCGATGACCGAGACCTTCGACATGCCGGCCTCCGACTGCACGACATCGTAGCCGACTTCCGGCTTCAGCTTCTCCAGCACGGCAAGCGCCTTGTCGACGTCGCCGGACGGCACGGTGAAGGTCATGTCGGTGAACTTGCCGTCCTCGGAGATATTCTGGACGATCATGTCGACATTGATGTTGGCCTCAGCCAGCGGGCCGAAGATGCCGGCGGCAACGCCTGGGCGGTCGCCGACGCGGCGCAGCGAAATCTGCGCTTCGTCCTTGGCGTAGGCAATTCCGGTGACGACCTGCTGTTCCACGATCTCTTCCTCGTCGCAAATGAGCGTTCCGGGCGGATTGAGCAAATCCCCCATTCCGGGCGCGTCGGGATCGTCGAAGGACGACCGCACGAAGGTACGCACCCTATGTACCATGGCAAGCTCGACCGAGCGCACCTGCAGCACTTTGGCGCCGAGCGAGGCCATTTCGAGCATTTCCTCGAACGAAATCTTGGCGAGACGCCGGGCTTTCGGCTCAATGCGCGGATCGGTCGTGTAGACGCCGTCGACATCGGTGTAGATGTCGCAGCGGTCGGCCTTGACCGCCGCGGCGATCGCCACGGCGCTGGTGTCGGAGCCGCCGCGGCCAAGCGTCGAGATGCGGTTGTCCGGTCCGATGCCCTGGAAACCGGCGATCACCGCCACCTGGCCCTCGCCGAACCGCTTGATCAGGAAGGCGCCATCGATGTCGAGGATACGCGCCGCGCCATGCGCGTTGTCGGTCTTGATCGGGATCTGCCAGCCCTGCCAGGACCGTGCATGGACGCCCATGTTCTGCAGCGTGATCGCCAGAAGACCGGCGGTAACCTGCTCGCCCGATGCGACAACGGCGTCATATTCGCGCGCATCATGCATGGGCGATGCTTCGCGCGTCCAGGCGACCAGCTCGTTGGTCTTGCCGGCCATGGCCGAGACCACTACGGCAATATCGTGGCCGGCATCGACCTCGCGTTTGACATGGCGCGCCACATTGCGGATGCGGGCGATGTCGGCGACCGAGGTTCCGCCGAATTTCATCACGATACGCGCCATGGAAGCGAAATGCCTTTGACTGAAGCCGGCTCAAGGCCGGAACGGGTGGAAACGCCTGGGTACGCCCGGCGCGGGAATGCGCGGCCTCCTTAGCCAAAACAGCAAGGCTTCGCAAGCGAGCGCGGCCATAAGCAGCCCGGCACCGTCTATCCTGACAGAATCCTGTCGCCGATCATGCCATAAAATCGCCGAAACGGCCCGATGGAGATTCTCATGACCGAGACACTTGAAATCGTCACCTTCCGGCTCAAGCCCGGCACCGAAGCCGGCTTTGTCGCCAATAACGGGATCATGACCGACTGGCTCGCCCGGCAGCCGGGCTTTCTCAGCCGGCATCTCGGCAGGCGCGAGGATGGAAGCTGGGTGGACGTCGTGCGCTGGCAGAACCTGGATCAGGCCCAGGCGGCAGCTGACCGCATCATGGCCGAAATCGGCGACAGCGAGGCCGTGCAGGCAATAGAGCCGGCCAGCGTCACCATGAGCCATGCCGAGGTTGCGCTGTCGCGCTAGGTCCGGCACAAGCCCACATCTTCCGCCGGGCAAACGGCTCAGGCAGCGCTTTGCCACAGGCCCGGATAATCGAGAACGAAACCGGCCGACGAGACCGTCAGGACGGCCTCATAGCCGAAGGCCGGCGCGGCATAGGCGTAGCGGTTTTCGTCCAGTCGCTTATAGGTCTGGTCGAGACGCGTGAGCCTGAGCTCGGGAAAAGCCAGGTAGGCGGCAGGAGCCGGCGTCGCCATGCCGACAACAAGGTTGAAGCGACGGACCACCAAGAGGTTCGTGGCCGGCGTGAAGCCAAGGTCGACATCGACGAGACCCGCGGCTTCGGCCTGGCCCACGCCGTTCAGCATCCATTGACCATCGGCTCGCCGCTCGACCTCGTAATGCAACTCCTTCACGCCGGCAAAGCCCTTGACGCGCGCGAAGCGCGTACTCCAGCCGGCATCGCAATCCACCGCATAGGCAAGGCTGCAGGGCTGGCCGTCATGGAGGAAAAGCGCATGCCCCTGGAGACGCCAACCGCTCTCGGTCGCGCAAAGCATGCAGCCATCATGGCCTTCAAGGTCAAGCCGGCGCCAGAGGATCGAGGGCTGCATGATCGGGTTCCTTTTCGACAGTCTATGCCGTCCCATTCGTGCGAAGTCGCAGTCCCGTTTCACCATCAGTCCGACCAAGCTGCCACGTGCTGACAGTGGGAGAGCTTGGCAACAGCTGAAAAAACCTGCCTTGACATTCCCTCCCCCGCACCCGACTTCCTAACGTCCGAGGAGGCCTACTATGCCAGAACCCCGCCGATCGACCATCGATGCAGGAGAAGTCGAGCGCTTCTCCGCCCTTGCCGCCGAATGGTGGAACCCGAACGGCAAGTTCCGTCCGCTGCACAAGTTCAATCCGGTGCGGCTTGCCTATATCCGCGACCAGGTGGCGACGCGTTTCGGCCGCGATCCGCGCGCGGCTAGGCCGTTCGAAGGCCTGCGCTTCCTCGATATCGGTTGCGGCGGCGGCTTGCTGTGCGAGCCGATGGCCAGGCTTGGCGCCGAAGTAGTCGGCGCCGACGCTTCCGCCACCAACATCGAAGTGGCCAAGCTGCACGCGGCGGAGGCCGGCGTCAACGTCGATTACCGCGTCACGACCGCCGAGGCGTTGGCCGAAGCCGGCGAGACCTTCGACGTCATCCTCAACATGGAAGTGGTCGAGCATGTCGCCGATGTCGACCTCTTCGTCGCCAAATGCGGTCAGATGGTCCGCCCCGGCGGCATCATGTTCGTCGCCACCATTAACCGCACGCTGAAAGCGCTCGGCCTTGCCATCATCGGCGCCGAATATGTCCTGCGCTGGCTGCCGCGCGGCACCCATCAGTTCGGCAAGCTGGTCCGGCCGGAGGAACTGGCAAAAGCGCTGGGCGCCGCAGGCCTCACGGTGATCGACCGCACCGGCGTTATCTATCATCCGCTGGCCGACCGCTGGCAGAAGTCCAGGGACATGGACGTCAATTACATGATGCTGGCGGAGAAAGCCTCGGTCTGAGTTGCGCAGCCGAAGCGTTCGCTCTTACGCCGCCTGGCCTTGCATCCGAGTGCTTGTCGACCCCTGTGCCTTGGTCGTGATGAAGACGCCGGTGGTGATGATGGCGGCGCCCAGCCAGGTCAGCAGGCGGTAATGCTCGCCGAGGAAGATCGTGCCGGCGAAAAGGCCGACAGCCGCCGCCACATAGCCGATTTGGCTGAGATAGACCGGGCCGCCGACCGCCTGCAGCCGGAAGAAGAAGGCGAACATCGCCGAGGCCGACGCCACTTGGCCGACCACCACCAGCGGCACGCCGCCGAGCGGGACGAAGGCCTGTCCGCCCAGAAGCGCCAGAATGCCGATGACCAGGAGCGTGGCCGAGGCCAGATGGCTGCCGACGGCAAGCTCGATGGGCCCGGTGCTCTCCGGCCAGTCGACGGTGCGGTAGATGTTGCCGGCGGCAAGGCTGACCGGGATGAGCAGGCCGATCGCCACCCAGAAATAATCGGCCGGCTGGCCGGCCTCGCCACGCGTCAGCGCGACCATCACCGCGCCGACGAAGCCGACGGCGATACCGATGACGCCGAGCAGATTGGGGCGTCTGACGCCGAGCAGGATCGAGAACACCAGCGTAACGACCGGCGATAGCGTGAACATGATGCCGGTGTAGCCGGCGCCGAGATGCGGGATCGCCGAGAACATTAAAAGATTGGGAATGGCATAGGAAATCGCCGCAGTGACGAAGAAGTAGCGCAGCTTGTGCGGCGTCAGCCGGATGCGCTCGCCGCGCAGCAGAAGCGCCAAGAGCAGCACGCCGCCGGCGCCCAGCGAAATGACGAAGGCCCACACCGTCGCCGGCACTCCAGCCGCGGTCGCAAGCTTGCCGAACGGCAGCGTCATGCCGAGCAGGCCGCCCGTCACCACCAGAAGGCCGATCGCCGAATCCCAGAGAAATCTCATCGGACTGTCCTGTCGCTGCGCGACCGCTTGGCGGCCGGTTTATTCTGCGGTAAGATAGCGCAAAGATTCTTTATGTCAAGATACTTTGCGGTGAGCCATATGGATCGAGCGGGCAGGGCCATGGAACAGTGGCGGCGGGAGCGGCCGGATCTCGACGTGTCGCCCATGGGCGTCATCGGGCGCCTGAACGAGGCGTCGGCGCTGATCGCGCGCGACCGGCTCTCCCCGGTCTTCGCCCGCTTCGGACTGCAGATGGGCGAATTCGACGTGCTAGCGACGTTGCGCCGTTCCGGCGCGCCCTACGCGCTGACGCCGACGGAGCTCTACGAGGCGACGATGGTGACGTCGGGCGCGATGACCGCCCGGCTCGACCGTCTGGAAAAGGCCGAACTGATCCAGCGCGCCCCACACCCCAGCGACAGGCGCGGCGTTGTCGTGCAGCTTACCGCGAAAGGCCACGAGCTCACCGACGACGCGCTCACCGCCCATGTGGCCAACGAGCATGAAATCCTCGCCGGCCTGACGCGCGAGGAGCGGGACATGCTGGCGAAATTGCTGGAAAAACTGATCGGAAGCTTAAGCTCGCCGTCTTAGTTCCGGTCGTCGGGAAAGCTCGGGATCGGCATGAACTCGACGCCGTCTTCTATGAGGCTTTGTGCCTCTTCCGGTGTTGCCTCGCCATAGATGCCGCGCGGATCGGTCTCCCCGAAATGGATCTTGCGCGCTTCCTCGGCGAACTTGTCGCCGACATAGTCGGCATTCTCGCGTATCTTCTCGGCCAGCGCCTTGAGCTGCGCGAGCGCCTGTTTTTGAGCCTCGCCCATGGCCAAAGCCACCTTCTCCTGCTTGCGCGAGGTCGAAACGGCCGGCGCCATCAGCGCCTTCTCGACCTTGTGCGAGCCGCAGGTCGGGCAATCGACGAAGCCGCGCTTCTTCTGGGTGTCGAAGTCGTCATTGCTGCGGAACCAGGCTTCGAATTCGTGCTCGCGTTCGCAGATCAGGGAAAAGCGGATCAAGAGGCAGCACCCCTCAGACGCGGCGCCTCGCTTGTCCCGGCATTGACGGTGAAATCTCGCGCATTCCTGAGATTGGGGATCTTGCGGCGCGCGGCAAGCGACTGGGCCGGATCGATTTCGGCGACGATCACGCCGGGCTCGTCATGCGCGGCCTCGGCGACGATGCGCCCCCACGGGTCGACGATCAGCGAATGACCATAGGTCTCGCGCCCGTCCTCATGCAGGCCGCCTTGCGCGGCCGCAATCACATAGGCGCCGTTCTCGATGGCGCGGGCGCGCAGCAGCACATGCCAATGCGCCTCGCCGGTCTGGCGGGTGAAGGCGGCGGGCACAGTCAACACCTCGGCTCCTGCAACCGCCTCGGCGCGGAACAGCTGCGGAAAGCGCAGGTCGTAGCAGACGGCAAAGCCCAGCCTCGTTCCGTTGATGTCGGTCACGGCCGCTTCCGTTCCCGGTTCGTAGGACGCGGATTCACGCCAGCTCTCGCCATTGTCGAGATCGACATCGAACATATGGATCTTGTCGTAGCCGGCGATCAGGGTGCCGTCGGGCGAAAACAGGAACGCGCGGTTGGCGAGCTTGCCGTCGGCGCGCAGGATCGCCGTCGAGCCGATATGCAGATAGACGCCGAGCTCCTTCGCCAGCCTGCGCGCGGTGGCGACGACCACGTCCTTGTCCTCGGTGGTGAAGGCGGCTGCTCCCGCCTGCTTGTCGCGGATCAGCGCGCCGGTCATTTCGGGTGTCTGGACGTAGGTGGCGCCCTGGCCGGCGGCCTGCCGAACCAGAACCTCCATATCCTTTGCGTTGCGCTCCGGGCTGGTCCCCGAACGCATCTGCACCGCCGCCGCCTTGAAAACCCCCATGATCAAGCCCTCGCTCCGTTGGCAAGCAGCACGTCAAGCCGGCCCTGTGACTCCAATTCATGGAGATCGTCGCAGCCGCCGACATGTGTGTCGCCGATGAATATCTGCGGAAAAGTGGTGCGCCCATGCGCCCGCGAAATCATTTCCTGGCGCAATTCCGGCGAGAATGAAGCGTCATGCTCGGTATAGGCCACACCCTTGCGCTCGAGCAACCGCTTTGCGGCCGTGCAATAACCGCACATCATCCGCGTATAGATCGTCACATCGACCATCGATCAGCAATCCTGCCTGCGCATATCGCCCAACAGTCATGCGAGAACGACATGCACCAAAACAACAACTTAAGCACTATATAGTTGCAGACTCATCGGGCCGAAAGTCCCCCGGCAGCACGCGGGCGAAAGTGAGGACGTCGACCGCCCCGGCGCCGCCTCTCTTCAACGCCTTGGCAACCGCCCGCACCGTGGCGCCGGTGGTGTAGACATCGTCGACGACCAGCACCCGGCGCCCCGCTATCTCGATTTCGGCGTCCGGTGGTACACGGAAAGCGGCGCGCACATTCTCCTCGCGCTCGTGCCGTTCGAGCCCGACCTGCTGGCGCGTCAGCTTGACGCGCCTGACTGCGGACGGCGAGAAGGGCAGCCCGCCGAGCTTTGCAACGGCCCGTCCGAGCTCCGCCGACTGGTTGAACTGACGCCGGAAGAAGCGCCGCCAATGCAACGGCACCGGCACCACCAGGTCGGCCTCCGCGATCAGCTCCGCGCCGGCACGCATCATCCACTTCGCCATCCAGGGCGCGAGGTCGGTTCGATCCTGATATTTCAACCCCTGCACCATCTGCCGCGCGACGCCCGAATAGATGACGGCTGCCCGAGCCCGTTGGAAGGGCGGCGGATCGGCGATCGCCTCGGCCGAAAGAAACCCCTCGCCCATGTCGTGGGTGAAGGGTGTGCCCATCACCGGGCACCAGGGTTTTTCCAAAAGCCTCAGCTTCGGCCAGCAGGCGCCGCACAAGACGCCGGGCTGCGACACATGGCGACGGCAGCCGGCGCAAACCGGCGGAAACAACAGCCGCGCCGGCCAGGCAAGCGCCTGCCGCGTCATATCCTGGATCGCTATGCTCTTGATCTTGTGCACCGGATCGGCCACGTGAAAAGAAACCCCGCGTCACCTTAACACCACTCCGGCACGCGCGGACAACAGGAAGCTTTCATTGCAGCCCTTGATCGACACCGCGCTCTGGCTCACGCGCAAGCGCCGAGCTCTCGCCCGCCCCGTCGAAGGCGCCGATTTCCTGATGCGCCGCGCCGCGGAGGATCTTGCTGACCGGCTGGGTGCCGTCGAACGCCGCTTCGGCAAGGCGGCCGCACTGTTCTGTCAGACATCGGCGGCGGCACAGGTGCTTGCCGACAGCGGCAAGGTCGGCGAAATCCTGCGCGTCGAGATGGACGAAGCGCTTCTCGCCGGCAATCCCGGCCTGGTGGCGCCGCCGGAAACCGTGCCGTTCGAGGAGAACAGCCTCGATCTCGTGGTCTGCCTGCTCTCGCTGCACGCGATGAACGACATTCCCGGTGTGCTGGCGCAAATCCGCCGGGCGCTGCGGCCGGACGGCCTGTTCCTCGGCGCTCTCGCCGGCGCTGGCACATTGGCGGAATTGCGCGAGAGCATGCTTGCGGCGGAGACGGAGCTTTATGGCGGCGCAAGCCCGCGCATCCTTCCCTTCACCGACGTGCGCGACGCGGGCGCGCTGCTGCAGCGCGCCGGCCTTGCATTGCCCGTTGCCGATGTAGAAACGGTCGCGGTGCGTTACGATACGCTGTTCGATCTCGCCGCCGATTTGCGCGCCATGGGCGAAACCAACGCTCTTCTCGCTCGCAGCCGCCGGCCGGCCGGCAGACGCCTGTTTGCCCGCGCCGCCGAAATCTATGCCGAGCGGTTCTCGGATCCGGACGGCCGTATCCGAGCAAGCTTTCCGATCGTCTGGATGTCCGGCTGGGCTCCCGACGCTTCGCAGCAGAAGCCGCTCAAGCCGGGATCCGCCAAGGTCTCGCTGAAGACGATCTTGGAGAGCCCGTCCAAGGGCTGATTCCGACGTCTAATGAGCGAAGGCGTTGACCAGTCTGCTGTTGTTGTCTGAAAATAGCCACTGGAGCGCATCCGCGGCCTTGCCGATGCCGCCAATGATGACAAGCGACAGCACGGTGAGGATCAGACCATATTCAACAGCCGTGGCACCCGATTCATCTTCTATGAATTGCTGCAGCAGGTTTTTCATGGTCATCGATCCCTCTTGCCGGCAACCATAGTCCCTACCCGTTAAGAAAGGTTAACAGCAAAAGCTTAACAGCGGGTGAAACAGCCGCTTCTCGCTGAATTTATTAACCACGTCAGCACTCGCCGCTGCGGCTGCCGTCGTTGCGGATGACGCAGATTGAACCGGGCATTGGCTGCAGCACGCTGCGGCGCACGGTATATGTGTTGAGGCGATGACCGATCGATCCGGTCGCCGTCATGTCGAGCCCGCCGGGGAAGCCGTCGCGGGCGCTTTGCGGCCGGGTCTGGTTGTCCAGGAAAGGCGTCGCGATCAGCGCCAGCGCCACCGCGGCCGAACCGAAGAGAAGCGTGATCCGCAGGATGCCCATGCCGGCGTCCGCCGCGCGGAAGCCTCGATTGGGCCGGATCGAGTCCCAGTCTCTTTCAAGGCTCATGCCGTATTTCCCAATCATCGAGATCTCGCCGCGCGAACGGCTTCGTGCAATTTTTCACCTCGAGATAAATCTTCCATTAACGCTGGCTAAAGCGGCTCCGGGAAAACATGAGGAAACATTCGCGATCTTCCGGAAACGGTTGGCTGCCGCAAAGGCAGGCCGCGAAATCACAAAAGATCGATGAGGAACTGGATCAGCGGCGCGTCGGCCGGCGGCATCGGATAGTCGCGCATCTGCCGCGGCCTGACCCATTTGAGCCCCTGCCCTTCCCTGGGCTGCGCGATCCCGCGGAAGCGGCGGCAGATATAGAGCGGCATCAGCAGATGGAAATCGTCATAGGAGTGGCTGGCGAAGGTAAGCGGCGCCAGGCACGGAATCTCCGTCTCGATGCCGAGCTCCTCGTGCAACTCGCGGACCAGGCACTCCTCCGGCGTCTCGCCGGGCTCGACCTTGCCGCCTGGAAACTCCCACAGCCCTGCGAGTTGCTTGCCCTCGGGGCGCTGAGCCAGGAGCACGCGCCGGTCGGCGTCGACCAGCGCGCAGGCGGCGACCAGGAGCAGGCGCTTTCCGGTTGGTTTGATCTCGCTCATGCGCCTGGCGGCCGTCGATAGTGATAGCGATAGACTTCTTCGAAGCCGAGCGACCGGTAGAGCGAGAGCGCCGGTAGATTGCTGGCCTCGACCTGCAGCCAGGCCTCGCGCGCGCCGCGCAGCCGCGCCCATTTGAGCGCGGAGAGAATGAGGTTGCGGCCGTGGCCCTGTTTGCGCGCGGACTTTTCGGTGGCGACCTCGAACAGGCCGGCGAGGTCGCCGTCATGGACGCAGATCAGCGTCGCCAGCGCCTCGTTGCCGTCCTCCAGCGCGAACAGCCCCGCCTCCGGCTGGATGGCGCCGATAACCTCGGACAGGCCGGGCCGCAGCGAGACGTCCGAGCCGCTCGTCCTGAGCGACGCGCCGATGAAGCGGCTGATGTCCTTGAGCGGTATCTGGTCCATGGCCGCGCCAAGCTCGAGGTCCTTCAGCGGCAGCCGCATGACCAGGGATTCGTCGAACCTGTTCCAGCCGGCCTTGTCGAGATGCGTGGACAAGACCTGTCCCGACAGCGGCGACATGCGGAAGGTCAGTGGCCTGCCATAGGCGTCGAAGCGCCTTGCGGCGCGGCCGATGCGCTCCTCGATGGCGTGCGTATCGCCCGGATCGAGCGGATTGACCGAGTTGAGGCGCTTGGCGGGGTGCCCGGCCGTGAGCCGCACCACCCAGGTCCCGTCATAATGGACGGCGGCCGCCGGCCAGGCGCGAAAACCCGCCGCCTCGTAGCGGCGCACGATTGCCAGCACGCTAGCCGGATGCCTGGACACCGGCGCCATCAGCTCCGGTAATCGCCGTTGATGGCGACATATTCCTTGGTGAGGTCGCAGGTCCACACCGTCGCCTTGCCGCGGCCGATGCCGAGATCGGCGCGGATGCGGATGTCGTCGCGCTTCATATAGGCCGAGGTCGCTTCCTCCGAATAGGCCGGATCGCGCTCGCCCTCATGCGCCAGGCGGTGGTCGCCGAACCAGATCGACAGCCGGTCGCGATCCGCCGGCTCGCCGGCCTTGCCGACGGCCATGACGACGCGGCCCCAATTAGCGTCTTCGCCAGCGACCGCCGTCTTGACCAGCGGCGAATTGGCGATCGAAAGCGCAATGCGCTTGGCCGAACGCGCCGATTTGGCGCCGGTGACGGTGACCTCAACCTGCTTGCGCGCGCCCTCGCCGTCACGCACCACTTGCAGCGCCAGCGACTTCAGCACCTTGCCGAGCGCCCGCCGGAACGCGCCGAGTCGCGCGTCCTTCGGATCGCTGATCGCCGGCGCCCCGCGCGCGGCCGCCTTGCCGGTGGCGAAGAAAAGCAGCGTGTCACTGGTCGAGGTGTCGCTGTCGACGGTCACCGCATTGAAGGTCTTGGCCGTGCCGCGCGACAGCAGGTCCTGCAGCACAGGGGCAGCGATCGGCGCGTCGGTGGCGATGAAGGAGAGCATCGTCGCCATGTCGGGCGCGATCATGCCGGCGCCCTTGGCGATGCCGTTGATGGTCACGTCCGCGTCACCGAGCTTGACCGTCTGGGTCGCCACCTTCGGATAGGTATCCGTGGTCATGATCGCCTTGGCCGCCTCGGTCCACAGATCCGGCTTGCCGTCCTTGACCAGGCCGGCCAGCAGATGGCTGAATTTCGTGGTGTCGAGCGGCTCGCCGATGACGCCGGTCGAGGCCAGGAACACTTCGCTCCCGGAACATCCCGCGGCCTTTGCTGCCGCTTCGCCGCTCAACGCCGTCGAAGCCTTGCCCTTCTTGCCGGTGAAGGCATTGGCATTGCCGGAATTGACCACCAGCACGCGCGCCTTGCCGGCAGGCAGGTTCTGGCGGCAGAAGTCGACCGGCGCAGACGGACATTTCGACCTGGTGAACACGCCAGCGACCGCCGTGCCCGGATCGAAGACCATGGCGAGCAGGTCGGTCCTATTCTTGTATTTGATGCCGGCTTCGGCGGTCGCGATCCGCACACCCTCGATGACCGGCATCTTCGGATATTTCTTCGGCGCGAGCGGCGAAATCGTAGCGGACATCGGGACCCCGGTGCGGCAAGAACACAAAAGGAAGGCCGGTTTGCCCGATAGCGCGCCCCGGCGCAAGGGGCGTTCTGGCCGCGCCGTCCCGGCTTGGCGGCGGCTCTGCAATCGGACACGCGTCGTTTCGTTTCGTCGCCGAAGCCGATATGATCGGCGGCAGATTCACCGGCTAAGGAGACCTCGATGGGCGAAGCCGCCGCTCGCGGGCGCAAGTCGATCGGCGCGAAACGCAATCCCGAGAGTGCCGATGCCATCGTCAGGGCCGCCGAGGCGGTGTTGCGGGAGGCCGGCTATGCCGGCTTCTCGATCGAGGCCGTGGCCCGGCGGGCGCGGGCGGGAAAGCCGACCATCTATCGCTGGTGGCCGAGCAAGGCGGCGCTGCTGATCGAGGTCTACCAGCGCCAGAAGCGCGTCGAGACGCCCGACACCGGAAACATCGAGGACGATCTGGTGGGCTTCTTGGAAAATCTCTTCGCGCATTGGCGCGACACCCCGTCGGGCAACATATTCCGCTCGCTGATCGCCGAGGCGCAGTCGGACGAGACAGCCGCCGCAGCGCTTGCCGAATATTCGAAGGGACGCCGCAGCCATACCGGCCGGATGATCGAGCGCGCCAAGATGCGGGGCGAGGTGGCGGCCGATGTCGATGCCGGGATCGTCGCCGACCTGATAGCGTCCTACGCCTGGCGGCATCTGCTGACCGACCGCCTCGACGAAAACGAGGCGGCGATCCGCGCCGCCGTGCGCTACCTCACGCGGGGGATAACGACCGCCTGACCCCCGGAAAGCGAAAGGGCGCCTTCAAGGCGCCCTTTGCAGAACCATCCGGCGGATGCGGTTACTTGCCACCTTCCAGCGTATCGACGTCCTTCTTGAGCTTTTGGTCCGGGATCTCGACCTTGGCGGCCGCGCGCAGGTCCTTGACCATGGCGAAATACTTGTCGCGGATCACCGCCTGCTTGGCCTGGTCCTTGACGTCGTCGAAGGCCGGCGGCTGCTTGGCGCGCTTGTCTTCGAGCTTGATGACGTGCCAGCCGAACTGCGTCTGCACCGGCTCCTTGGTGTATTTGCCGACGTCGAGCGCGAAGGCCGCCTTGTCGAATTCCGGCACCATCTGGCCGGGGCCGAACCAGCCGAGATCGCCGCCATTGGTTTTGCCTGAAGGGTCGTTGGTGTGTTCGTTGGCGAGCTTCTGGAAGTCGGCGCCGCCGTCGAGCTGCTTGATGATCGCCTCGGCCTCTTCCTTCGTCTTCACAAGGATGTGACGCGCATGCACTTCGTTGACCGGCGGCGTGTTGGCGATCTCCTGGTCGTAGCGGGCGCGCACCTCGGCGTCCGTCACCTTGTCGACCACTTCCTTCTCGACGACCTCGCCATGCAGGGCACGCGCCTGCAGGAAAGCCATGCGGCGCTGGAAGTCAGCATCCTTGTCGAGGCCGCTGTCGACCGCCTTCTTGGCCATGACGCGGATTTCGATGGCCGCCGAAAGGGCCGCCGCGCGGCGCTGGTCGGGCGGCAGTTGCGCGAATTGTTGCGACAGTTCGCCTTCGGCGAGCTGAAGATCGGCCTCGGTCAGCTTCTCGCCATTGATGGTGGCGACCACGGCATTGGGGTCGACCGGCTTCGCGGGAGCGGCGGCAGGCGCGGCGGCATCCGCGGGCTTGGTCTCCTGTGCCATCAGCGGCGACAGGCAAAGAGCCGAGAGCCCGAAGGCCAGACCGAGGCTGGCGAGCGAGACGCGGCGGAACGACAGGGACATCGAGATAAACTCCAATGGGGATTGCCAATAAGGATCGCGTGAGCGAAAGGGTTCCTGATCAGTCGGATTGTGGCGGAATTTGGCGCTACCCATAGGGCTAACGCGGCGTTGACATCGATTGAGCCCCCTCTTATCTGTCCAACGACTTGGCGTCCAGAACCGTTTTCCGGGCGCTTTTTGCGTTTGTCCGCATTCACGCGGATTTGATGGGCCCGCCCGGTGCCTGTCGCAAACGGCTAAAATTGCTATCGAAAGGACCATTGGATGGTCAGTCTAGGCGGTCTCGCCCGTAAGGTTTTCGGTTCTTCCAACGATCGTCGCGTCAAGGCGACCCGGCCCAGGGTCGAAGCCATCAACGCCATGGAAAACGAGATGCGGGCGCTTTCCGACGCCGAGCTTGCTGGGCGCACTGAAAAGTTCCGCCAGGATCTCGCCAACGGCGCTTCGCTCGACGATCTCCTGGTTCCGGCCTTCGCCACGGTACGCGAAGCGGCCCGCCGCGTGCTCGGCATGCGGCCTTTCGACGTCCAGCTGATCGGCGGCATGGTGCTTCACAATGGCGGCATCGCCGAGATGCGCACCGGCGAGGGCAAGACCCTGGTCGCCACCTTGCCCGTCTACCTCAATGCGCTCGCCGGCAAGGGCGTGCATGTCGTCACCGTCAATGACTATCTTGCCAAGCGCGACGCCGAATGGATGGGCCGCGTCTACAAATTCCTCGGCCTGACCGTCGGCATCATTGTCCATGGCCTTTCCGACGATGAGCGCCGCGAGGCCTACGCCTCCGACGTTACCTATGCCACCAACAACGAGCTCGGCTTCGACTATCTGCGCGACAACATGAAGTACGAGCGCTCGCAGATGGTGCAGCGCGGACATTCCTACGCCATCGTCGACGAGGTCGATTCCATCCTGGTCGACGAAGCGCGCACGCCGCTGATCATTTCCGGTCCGCTCGAGGACCGTTCGGAAATGTACAACACCATCGACGCCTTCATGCTGAAGCTCGGCCCGGCCGATTACGAGGTCGACGAGAAGCAGAAGACGACGATCTTCACCGAGGACGGCACCGAGAAGCTGGAAAATATGCTGCGCGACGCAGGCCTGTTGAAGGGCGAGTCGCTCTACGACGTCGAGAACGTCGCCATCGTCCATCACGTCAACAACGCGCTGAAGGCGCATCTGTTGTTCCAGAAGGACAGGGACTACATCGTGCGCAACGGCGAGATCGTCATCATCGACGAGTTCACCGGCCGCATGATGCCCGGACGCCGCTATTCGGAAGGCCTGCACCAGGCGCTCGAGGCCAAGGAGCATGTGCAGATCCAGCCGGAGAACCAGACGCTGGCCTCCGTCACCTTCCAGAACTATTTCCGCCTCTACAAGAAGCTTGCCGGCATGACCGGCACGGCGCTGACCGAGGCCGAGGAATTCGCCAACATCTACAATCTCGAAGTCACCGAGATCCCGACCAACCTTCCGGTCGCTCGCAAGGACGAGGATGACGAGGTCTACCGGACGGTCGACGAGAAATACAAGGCGATCGTCAAGGAGATCCGCGACGCCCGCGATCGTGGCCAGCCGATCCTGGTCGGCACCACATCGATCGAGAAATCCGAGCTGCTGGCCGAGCGCCTGCGCAAGGAAGGCATCAAGGACTTCGAGGTGCTGAACGCCCGTCACCACGAGCGGGAGGCGTCCATCGTCGCCCAGGCCGGCAAGCCCGGCGCCATCACCATCGCCACCAACATGGCCGGCCGCGGCACCGACATCAAGCTCGGCGGCAATGCCGAAATGCGCATCGCCGAGGAGCTTGGCGACATGCCGCCCGGACCCGAGCGCGAGGCTCGGGAAAAAGAGATCAATGACGATGTCGAGCGCCTGAAGGAAAAGGCGCTGGCCGCCGGCGGCCTTTACGTTCTGGCCACGGAACGCCACGAATCGCGCCGCATCGACAACCAGCTGCGCGGCCGCTCCGGCCGACAGGGCGATCCGGGCCGCTCGAAATTCTTCCTGTCGCTGCAGGACGATTTGATGCGCATCTTCGGCTCCGAGCGCATGGACGGCATGCTGCAGAAGCTCGGCCTCAAGGAAGACGAAGCGATCATCCACCCCTGGATCAACAAGGCTCTCGAGAAAGCGCAGAAGAAGGTCGAGGCGCGCAACTTCGACATCCGCAAGAACCTCCTGAAATATGACGACGTCTCGAACGACCAGCGCAAGGTGGTATTCGAGCAGCGTCTCGAGCTGATGGACGGCGAAGGCCTGTCCGAGACGATCGCCGAGATGCGCGAAGGCGTCATCGAGGAGATCGTCGCCAAGAACATTCCCGAAAACGCCTATGCCGAGCAGTGGAACGTCGCGGGCCTCAAGGAGGAGGTGGCGCAGTATCTCAATCTCGACCTGCCGATCGAGGAATGGGTCAAGGAAGAGGGCATCGCCGAGGACGACATCCGCGAGCGCATCACGGCCGCGGCCGACGCCGCCGCCAAGGAGCGCGCCGACCGCTTCGGCCCGGATGTGATGAACTATGTCGAACGTTCGGTGGTGCTGCAGACGCTCGACCATTTGTGGCGCGAGCACATCGTCAACCTCGACCACCTGCGCTCCGTCGTCGGCTTCCGCGGCTACGCCCAGCGCGACCCGCTGCAGGAATACAAGGGCGAAGCTTTCGAGCTGTTCCAAGCCATGCTCGGCAATCTGCGCCAGGCCGTCACCGCGCAGCTGATGCGCGTCGAGCTGGTGCGCCAGGCGGCCGACGCGCCGCCGCCCGAAGCGCCGGAGATGTTCGGCAGCCATATCGATGGCTCCACCGGCGAGGACGATTTCCAGGGCGGCGAGACTGCGCTTCTGATGCGCCAGGACACCAGCGCTGTCGTCGCGCCGGAAAATCGCGACCCGAAGAACCCAGCAAGCTGGGGCAAGGTTGGCCGAAACGAGCTCTGCCCCTGCGGCTCCGGCAAGAAGTACAAGCACTGCCACGGCGCCTTCGCCTGAGGCCTTTTCCTTCTCCCCGTTCTACGGGGAGAAGGGCGGATGAGGGGCAGCGCCGGCGTTCCCGCGATCACGGCAGAACGTCGGGTTAGGCTTTCCTAGCAACCAGTCAGCACAGGGATTTTGACCGGTCGGCTCTGTTTGCGTTGGCAGGCGGCATGCCTGCGGGATTGGCCGAAACCCTCATCGCGATCGTCATTCTAGACTAACCGTCACACCAGCCTCGACGCGCGCGCCGCGGCCGCCGCCTCGCCCCGCGAGATGACTTCCAGCTTCTCCAGCACTGCCGAGACGTGGTGATCGACCGTCTTGGGCGAAATGGTCAGATGCGCGGCGATCTTCTTGTTGGAAAAACCCCGCTCGAGAAGCTCCAGGACTTCCATCTGGCGCTGCGTGAGGCCGGCCTGGTTGGCACGCGTCGCCTGTCGCGGTCCTCTCGCTATGTGACTGACGCCGCTTTCGCGCATAAGGCTGCGCGCATGCTGCGCGACCGCCCTCGCGCCGAGATCCTCGAAAATGGCGAGCGCCTGGCGCTGCGCCGCTTCGTCGCCGCGCAGCAAGGCCATCGCCTGTTCGAAAGGCGCGCCCATTTCAGCCCACAGCGCGGCGGCCGCGCGCCAGTTGCCGGTCAATTGCAGGCGATGCGGCTCCGCCATGCCGTCCGTGTCGGCGGGATCCGAACCAGGCGACAACAGCTCCCGCCAGACTGCGAGTTCGCCGAACACGGCCGGCGTCGGCGCGAGGCTTTCGGCAACCGCGACCAGGCGCAGGGCTTCCTGCCTGTCGGCTTGCCCGAGCCAGGCCAATTCGGCCAGCACCCCGGCAAAGGCCGCCAGGCGCTGCAGCTCCATGCCCTTGTCCAGAAACCGCCTCATCTCTTCGACGATCGGCTCGGCCGACGGGTCGCCGCGGCGGATGCGCAATCTTGCCAGGGCCACCAGCGACGGATAGCGCACGAGCGGCGTCGTTGCATCGTCGTCGACCACCTCATGTGCCACTGTCGCGGCATCGTTCCAAAGGCCGCGGCGGAGCAAAAGCTGCGCCTGCACGCCGCGCATGTAATCGCGCCATGTCGCGAGATCGTTCTCGACGCAATAGCCGATGCCGCGATCCAGGAACGATGCCGCCTCCTTGAAGTTGAGCCTGTTCATCTCGACGCAGGCGCAGTTCGTGAAGGCGCGCGCCGCATGCTCCTGGAAATTGCCCGACAATGCGATTCCCAGACTGCGGGCGAGATCGCGCCGCCCTTTGGCAAAATCCAGCCATTGTCCCGCGGCGCCGACATTGTTCAGCGCGTGACAGAGGATATCCGGCCGGTTGAGCCGCTCCGCCAACTCGACCGCCTTGCCGCCGAGGAAAAGCGTGTCGTCGAGCCGCTCGGCGAGCATCGCCAGCTGCGAGAGGTTCGAATAGGCCATCGCCAG
Source organism: Mesorhizobium sp. WSM4935 (assembly GCF_029625735.1). Taxonomy (NCBI): domain Bacteria; kingdom Pseudomonadati; phylum Pseudomonadota; class Alphaproteobacteria; order Hyphomicrobiales; family Phyllobacteriaceae; genus Mesorhizobium; species Mesorhizobium sp. WSM4935. The sequence continues at coordinate 33,122 of NZ_JARTVR010000020.1, forward strand.
TTCGGCGCTGCCGGGGGCAGTCTCCAGAAGCTCCACGGCCTGCTCGCCGAAACGGTCGGCCGATTCGCGATCGCCGAGCAGATAGGCGAAGCGCGACAGGCACCTGAGGCTATCGCCTTCCTTGAGCCGGTCGCCCAGCGCCTGGCGCAGCACGCGCGCCCGGTCTTGCGCTTCCATCGCCGCGTCGACACGGCCGATCAGGTGGCATTCGAAGGCATGGCCTTCGTAAAGCTCCGCCCGCTTGTCCATCGGCAAAACATCCGCATGGCGCAGGGCGACCTCGTAATAGCCCGCCGCATCGCGATGCGCGCCGACGCGGGAAGCCTCGCGCGCGGCGACCGGCGCGAGTTCGCGCACCACGTCCAGGTTTTGCGCTTCCACAGCATGATGCACCAGCCTCGCGGTGGCGACTTGCGGATTGTCCCGCAAGGCTGCCAGGGCGCGCTCATTGTATTCGCGCCGTTTGCTTGGCGTCAGCGCCATCTCGATGGCCGTGCGGGCGATCTCGTGCCTGAAGGCATAGCCGTCGCCGAAATCCTCGAGCAGTCCATGGGAGACACATTCGGCCAGTTGGCCCGCCGCGGCAATTCCGCATAGGCCGCTGAGCGCCCAGGCGTCGGCGCGGCGCGGAAACACCGACACCGCGTCGAGCATCGAGCGGGCGCCCGGCGACAGTTTCTCGGCGCGCGCCAGCACGGCGTCGCGCACGCTTGCCGGCAACGCGCCATCGCCTTCGGCAGCGAGCAGCTCGGTTACGAAGAAGGCGTTGCCGGCGCTCGCCCGGTAGATTGCGTTGCCGTCGCGCTCGGCCGCTTCGGCCAGCGAGAGCACCGCGCTTTCGCTGAGCAGCGGAACGTCGATGCGCACGACATTGCCGGCCGGGATCTCGCCGAGCGCCCGGCGCACGCGCATTTGTCCTTCGCTGCGATCGGTTCTGGCCGTGATGAGAAGCAATATGTGGCTGTTCGCGATACGCCGTCCGAGAAAGCGGACGAAGTCGAGCGTCGCGTCATCGGCCCAATGCAGGTCTTCGATGACGAGCAGGCATGGGGCTTTGGCCTCGAAGACGTCGAGCGCCTCCGAAAACAGCGGCAGCCGTTGTACCTGGCGGTCGTCCCGCGGCAATTCCCACTGCCCGTTGCGCGCCAGATCGTAAAGCGGCCCCAGCGGGTCCGGAATGGACAGGTCCTCGCAGGCGCTGCGAAGCACGGTCAGGCCATCGTCCAGCCGGCTCGCGAACGCTTCGACCAGCGCCGTCTTGCCGGCGCCGGCCTCACCCGAAACGACCACGACGCGGCCGCGGCCCGCTGTTGCTTCCGCCAGCAAGGCGTCCATCTGCTGCAGCTGCGGCTGCCGTTCCAGAAGCATCATCGCTCTCTCGCGAAATCGGAATTCCATCGTGGCGGGCCGCCGCCGCGATAGCTTGGGAAACGGCACAGAAATGTGACTTTCCACACATTAGGGTGCCATCTTCCACATAAAACGTTCCAAAGATAGGGAATCGTCCCGCCCAATATAGGGAATGGCTCCGATGCGCGGTGTTTGCGGACATGGTGGGATCGGCCTTGCTCGAAACGAGCACAGGGCAATTCCGGGAAAATGCGCAGCGGTTGGGCTCGGCGACTTCGCTATAGCCGCCCGTCCGGAATTGCGTGGAGACTTGGAATCCAATCACGAAAGGAACGACGATCGTGCCACGTTATCTGGTTGAACGCATATTTCCGGAAGGCCTGAACGTACCCATGAACGATGCCGGCGCCACAGCGATGGGCGGCGTCATCGCCCGCAATGCGGAAAAAGGCGTCACCTGGGTGCAATCCTTCGTCTCGCCAGACAAGTCGAAGAGCTTCTGCATCTACGACGCGCCCTCGCCGGAGGCGATCCGCAGCACGGCGCAGAAGAATTCGCTGCCCGTCGACAAGATCACGGAGGTGCGGGTCCTCGACCCCTACTTTTATCGCTGACCGGACAGACCATGTCGGGCAGATCAGTCCCGTCGCCGGCGGACCTGACGCCGTGCCAGAGGACGAGGCTGTATCCGCCGCGGCGGATATCGTCCCGCCACGGCGCGGCTACATGCGACGGGCCCTGTCGGCGCTGCTTTCGCCCCTGCGGAACCGGCGCCGCCTTCTGCCGCCTCAGGACGATTACCTGAGACGCGATATCGGCCTGGAAGAGCGCCCGAGCGAATACTGGGACTATTGGTGGCATCACCGCTGATGAGAAGCGCCCTTCCTTCTCCCCGTTTCACGGGGAGAAGGTGGCCCGAAGGGCCGGATGAGGGCGGCGCCTGCGATTGCGACTGGCCGCCGCTCGCGCGCGAGGAGGGGTGCTTTTCTGTCGAGAAGGAATCCTTCCGCAAAGGAGTGCTCCCACGCTAACTTCGAAAGCCGGCTCCGCCCCTCATCCGCCTGCCGGCACCTTCTCCCCGTATAGCGACGGGGAGAAGGGAAGCTCTCCACCCAACCGTTTCTTAAGGTGTTTCCGATAGATCGAAACCCTGGAAAGAGGCGGAAAACGGAGAGTTTTGGGTGCGCTTTTCCGCGGCGACGACTGCCGGGCGGTTCCTGCCGCAGCGCTGGGCGCTGCGCATGCGGCCGTTGCTTGGCCGCATCGACGCCGTGCTGTTCACCGCCGACGAGCGCGGTGAAGCCGGGCGCATGTCGCTGATCGCCTTTTCCATCCGCATCATCAGTGCCTTGATCGCCTTTGTCAGCCAGGTGCTGATGGCGCGCTGGATGGGATCGTTCGAATACGGCATCTCGGTGCTGGTCTGGGTGACGATGGTCATCGTCGGCAATCTCGCCTGCCTCGGCTTCCACACCTCGGTCATCCGCTTCATTCCCGAATATCGCGAGCGTGGCATGCTGGCCGAGCTGCGCGGCATCGTGCAGGCGAGCCGCCTTTTCGTGCTCGCCGCCTCGACCCTGGTTGCGGGCCTCGGCGCGCTTGGCGTGTGGCTCGCCTCGAATTGGATCGAGAACTACTACATCATCCCCTTCATCCTCGGCGTCATCTGCCTGCCGATGATCGCGCTCGGCGATCTGCTCCAAGGGCTGGCGCGCGCCAATTCCTGGGCGCTGCTGGCGCTGTCGCCCACTTATCTGGTGCGCCCGGTGCTGATCCTGCTGTTCATGGCGCTGTTGCTTGGCCTGCACTACGTGCCTGACGCCAAGACCGCGATCTTCGCTTCGATCGCCGCAACCTATGTCACCACGCTCGGCCAGCTGATGGCCGTCACCTCGCGCATGGACAAGAAAGTGCCGACCGGACCGAGGACCGTGCATTTCGGCCACTGGATCCTCGTCTCGCTGCCGATCTTCCTGGTCGAGGGCTTCTTCTTCCTGCTCACCAACGCCGACGTGCTGATGGTGGGCGCCTATCTCAATCCCAATGACGTCGCCGTCTACTTCGCCACGGTGAAGACACTGGCGCTGGTGCATTTCGTCTACTTCGCTGTCAAGGCCGGCGTTGCCCAGCGCTACGCCCAGTTCACCCATGGCGAGCCGCACCGGCTCGCCGCCTTCGCCCGCGAGACCGTCTCCTGGACGTTCTGGCCTTCGCTGCTGATGGCGCTGCTGGTGCTGGCGCTGGGCGAGCCGATGCTGGTGCTGTTCGGTCCTGAATTCACCGCCGGCTATCCGCTGCTCTTCCTGCTGGTGCTGGGGGTCGTCGCGCGCGCCGCCGTCGGCCCCTGCGAGAGCCTGCTCACCATGAGCGGCAACCAGAACATCTGCGCCGCCGTCTACGCCATGACGCTTGCGCTCAACATCGGCCTCAACGTGATCCTCATCCCGCTCTTCGGCCTCTGGGGCGCGGCGATCGCCACCAGCCTCGCCATGGTGTTCGAGGCCAGCGCGCTCTCCTTCACCGTCTGGCGCAAGCTCGGCATCGTGATGGCGATCTTCGTGCCTGCAAAGAAGGAAATTGCCTGATGGCCGCCGTCCCATTGCTCGAAGAGACCAGCGGCGGCCCTGCCGGCGCCATGGTCTCCAACCTTGCCGGCCTGGCGCGAGAGGCCGACCCGGCCCATATCGAGCTCTTCGCCAGCAACAGGCCGGAACGCAAGCTCGCCATCTATCCGGCCTCGGCCGGCTTCGACCTCGTCGAGGAGCTGGACTATCTCAGCGCCCGCACGATCGAGCCCAATGTCTTCTTCAACCCGCGCTTCCTGGCGCCGGCGATGCCGCGGCTGGAAGACCGCGAGGTGCGGCTGGCCGTCATCCGCGACGGCGACGAGTACCGCAACCGGCTGCGCCTTCTGGTGCCGTTCTCGGTCGAGCGGCCGGCGATCCCGCTCGGCATTCCGGTGATGCGCACCTGGGCGAGCCCGTTCGGCCCGCTCGGCACGCCGCTGGTCGACCGCGACGATCCGATCGGCGTCATCGAGGATTTCTTCTCGATGCTGTCGAGGCCGCATCTCAAGCTGCCCAGGGTTTTCGTGCTGCCCGATATGCGCCTGGACGGTCCGGTGGCGAGCCTGCTCACCTCCTTTGCCGACAGCCGCGGCCTGACCCTGGTGACCACCGGCAAGGTCGAACGCCCGGTGCTCGAGAGCGACGCCGACGGCGAGGACTACCTCAAGGCGTCGCTGCGCGCGCATCACTATCGCGAATTCCGCCGCCTGAAGCGGCGCCTTGCCGATCAAGGCAGGCTCGAGCACATCGTGGCGCGCGGGCCGGACGAGATCCGCCATGCCATCGAAAGCTTCCTGACACTGGAAGCGGCCGGCTGGAAAGGCCGCGAACGCACCGCAATGGCGATCGACCGCTACCGCGCCGCCTTCGCCCGCGAGGCTGTGCACAGGCTGGCCGAGCAGGACATGTGCCGCATCCACCTCTTGACGCTCGACGGCCGCACCATCGCCTGCCTGATCGTCTTCGTCGAGGCCGGTGTCGCCTATACGTGGAAGACGGCCTATGACGAAACGCTCTCCGCCTATTCGCCGGGCACGCTTTTGATGATCGAGGTGACCAAGCAGCATCTCGATGACCCCAACATCGTCATGACCGATTCCTGCGCGGTTCCGGACCATCCGGTGATGAGCCGCCTGTGGGCGGAGCGCAAGCCGATGGGCACGCTGGTGATCGGGCTGACGCCGGACGCCGACCGGCCGGTCCGTCAGGCCGCCTCGCAACTGCACCTCTACCGCGAGACCCGCAACATGGCGCGCATCCTGCGCAACCGCATGCGGAGCCTGCTGAAAAGACGCTAGATGGGCGGCAAAACACCGGCTATGGCTAGCGGCGCCCGGACCCGGCCGGCCCTCACCACAAAGCACTTCCAGATGATCGATATCGTCCTGCGCCTCGCCCGCTTTTGTGCGCCGCTTGTCCTGCTCGCCATGCTTCCGGCTCGAGCCCTGGCCAACACCTGCCCGGAGGATTGCTCAGACCCGCCGCCCGCCCCGGTCAACCTCTACAGCCAGACCACTGCCGGCCATCTGAACCCCGCCACGGCCGGCGCGCTGCCGCGTGTCTATGTGCCGAACCGATCGTCCAACTCCGTCTCGGTGATCGACACCGTCACCTTGAAGGAGGTCAGCCGCTTCCCGGTCGGCAGCAAGCCGCAGCACGTCGTGCCGTCCTGGGACTTGAAGACGCTGTGGGTCGCCAACAACGGCACCGGCAGGAACGGCAGTCTGACGCCGATCGACCCGATGACCGCCAAGCCCGGCCAGCAGATTCCGGTCGACGACCCCTACAATCTGTATTTCATGCCGGACGGCAGCGCCGCAATCGTCGTCGACGAGGCGATGAAGCAGCTCGATTTCCGCGACCCGCACACCATGGCGTTGAAATCGAGCCTGCCGACGCCGACCTGCCCCGGCATCAACCATGCCGATTTCTCTGTCGACGGCTCCTATGCGATCTTCACCTGCGAGTATGGCGACGGCGGCCTGGCCAAGATCGACCTGAAGAACCAGAAGGTGCTCGGCCATCTCGACCTCTCCAGGATGGGCATGCCGCAGGACATCCGGCTCTCGCCCGACGGCAAGGTCTTCTACGTGGCCGACATGATGAATGACGGCGTGTTCCTGGTCGACGGCGACAGTTTTCGGGAAATTGGCTTCATCCCGACCGGCATCGGGACGCATGGCTTCGTCGTCAGCCGCGACGGCAAGCGCCTCTACGTCTCGAACCGTGGCTCGCACAAGATGGAACAGGGCAAGGCCAAGGGCCCGGGCAGCGTGACCGTGATCGACTTCGCCACCCGCTCAGTGGTCGCGCAGTGGCCTATCCCCGGCGGCGGCAGCCCCGACATGGGCAATGTCAGCGCCGACGGCAGGCAGCTATGGCTCTCCGGCCGCTTCGACAGCGAGGTCTATATGATCGACACGGTGAGCGGCGCGGTGACCAAGATCCGCGTCGGCGCCGAGCCGCATGGCCTCACCGTGTGGCCGCAGCCCGGGCGCTACTCGCAGGGGCATACGGGGAATATGCGGTAGGGCGCTTCTGCGTGCCACCCGAAGCTCGCGAAGGGCGGCCTGCCACCCGAAGCTCGCAGAGCGAAGAATGGTGCCCCTAGCCGGGATCGAACCAGCACTCCTTGCGGAACTCGATTTTGAGTCGAGCGCGTCTACCAATTCCGCCATAGGGGCTCAGGCCGGGCGGCCTGGATGGGCGCGGACTATACGGGCGGATGGGTGTTCGTCAACTGGGCTGTTGCGGATTTGCACGCGCAGCCGACGGCATTACCCCGCCCTTCGGCCTCGTGGCGACGCAGACATTGTGCGTTGCGGAAAATCTTTCTAGACAGGCGAAGCCTCGAGCGCCTCGCATCCGGAAGCTGGATGCGGCGCTTTGGGTCCTTGTCTTCCTGCCTGCCGTTGCCCAAAACCGCCAGGCGTCTCGGGTGCCATTGATTAGAGCAAAGTGCGCTGCGGTTTTCCGTCAGGAATTGCGCCAACTGCATTAGGAGAGCCGATGCTTCGCCGACTTTACGACTGGACCCTGTCGCTGGCGGCGCGCAAATCCGCCGAATGGTGGCTGGCCTTCATCGCCTTCGTCGAAAGCTCGGTGTTCTTCATACCGGCCGACGTGCTGTTCCTGCCCATGGCGTTGGCGGCCCCCAAACGCGCCTATCGCTACGCGCTGACCGCCACGGCTGCGTCCGTGCTGGGCGGTATTGCCGGCTGGCTGATCGGCTACTATGCCTACGATACGATAGCCCGCCCGATCCTGGAGCATTTCGGCGGCCTTGCCACGTTCGAGAGGTGGCAGTCGTCAGGCGCCGGGTTGATGCTGGTGCTGCTCGTCACATCCGGCGCCGCGCACCTGCCGCCGATCAAGGTGGTCACCATTCTGGCCGGGGCGCTTCACGTCAATCTTTTGGTCTTCATCGTCTCGGCCATCCTGGCGCGCGGCGCGCGTTTCCTGCTGCTTGCCTGGCTGCTGCGCCGCTATGGCGAAGAGATCAGAGAGTTCATCGAAAAGCGCTTGGGATTGATTGTCGGCGCCGGCGCCGCTGCCCTGATTTTGCTCTATATTCTCGTCAGATACGCCCACGGATAGCGACGCAACAACGGATCCGATCGATGACCGCGACCATGAATGCCGACACCGGACGCCAGCGCACGCGCGCGGCGCTCTTTCTCGCCGTCGCCATGGCCGCGACCGTCGGCTCGGCGCTCGCATTCCAATATATCGGCGGCTACATCCCCTGCCATCTCTGCCTCGAGCAGCGCACGCCCTACTATATCGGCGTGCCGCTGATGGCGATGGCGGCGATCGCCTCGATGCTCAGCGCGCCGGCCTGGGTGACGCGCGGGCTGCTCGGGATCGGCGGCTTGCTGATGCTCTACGGCCTCTATCTCGGCGTCTACCATTCCGGCGTCGAATGGGCGTGGTGGCCGGGGCCGGCCGACTGCACCGCCGGCGCCGGCCCGGTCGATACCGGCGGCAAGGGCGTGCTCGACGCGCTCGACAAATTCGTGCCGCCCTCCTGCGACAAGGCGGCGCTTCGCATCCTGGGCCTGTCGCTCGCCGGCTGGAATGCCATCGCCAGCCTGGTCCTCGCCGCCGTCGCCTTCCGCAGCGCGCTCGCGCGGGATTGAGCCAGGACCAAAGCGCCAGCGCGAGATCGTTCAAAGAATTCGGCAGGCTGAGTCGGATGAAGCGAGCGTCGAGAACCGGAGCGGAGCGTGCTTAAAGCACGTGAGCACCGGAAGCGGAGACACTTGCTTCAGGCGGCCTGCCTCCCGAATTCTCGAACGATCTCAAGGCTCCAGTTCGACATCCCAGTACAGATAATCCATCCAGCTTTCATGCAGATGGTTGGGCGGGAACAGGCGGCCGTTGTTATGCAGGTCGTGCACCGTCGGCTGATAGGGTTTCTGCAGCGGCCACATCTTGGCCTGTGCCGGCATCATGCCGCCCTTGCGAAGATTGCAGGGCGAGCAGGCGGCCACGACATTCTCCCAGGTCGTCGCCCCGCCGCGATGGCGCGGGATGACATGGTCGAACGTCAGATCCTCCGGCGTGCCGCAATATTGGCACTGGAAGCGGTCGCGCAGGAACACGTTGAAGCGGGTGAAGGCCGGATGGCGCGACGGCTTCACATAGGCTTTCAGGCTGACCACGCTCGGCAGCTTCATCGAGAAGGTCGGCGAGGAGACGGCGTGCTCGTATTCGGCGACGATGTTGACCCGGTCGAGGAACACAGCCTTGATGGCATCCTGCCACGACCAGAGCGACAGGGGGTAATAGCTGAGCGGGCGGTAGTCCGCATTCAGCACCAGCGCGGGAAGCCCATCCGGAGATACGGCAACCGTCACGTCCTTCGCCTCCTTCGTTCTAAACCGAACGGCGCGGATACTGTAAGCCCGACATGACAGGGATGTGAAGCGGATTGTCTCTCGCCGAGACTCTCAAAAACGCATGATTTTCATGCTTTTTCGGCCATTTCGACGGGAGGCGCCGCGTCCCTGCCCTTCAGCTCACGGTAGTAGGCCCAAAAAAGCCGCGACGCGACACCCCGCCAGGGGCTCCATGATTCGGCCAGCCGGATAAGCATTTTTTCCGGCGGACGCGGGTCGATGCCGAGCGCGTGACCGACCGCCGTCTGCAGCGCGACGTCGCGCGCGGGGAACACATCCGGATGGCCGGCGGCGAACAGCAGATAGCATTCGGCCGTCCATGGGCCGATGCCGGGCACGGCCGTCATCGCGGCGATCGCCTCGCCGGCGTCCAGGGTGCACAGGTGATCGAGATCGAGCCCCCCGGCCACCGCTTCGGCGACGGCGAGCAGGCCGCGCTGCTTCGGCCGCGACAGCCCGGCCTCGCGAAACACGTCCTCGCCGGCGGCGAGGATTGCCTGCGGCGTCAGCGGATCGACCAGCTTGACCAGTCGGCCGAAAATGGCGTCAGCGCTGGCGCGGGAAACTTGCTGCGACACGATGATGGAAGCAAGGCTTCTGAACCCCGGTTCCGACAGCCGGAGCGGCACCTCGCCCGCCTTGCCGCGCACCGTCTCCAGCCGCGGATCGATCCGGCAGAGGGCGTCGAGCCCTGCCGCAATATCGTCGAGCGAGGCGATGCGTTGCACGTTCTTGTTCCCAGGGCGCCTGCGAAGTGGCAATTGATGGCTTAGTACCAATTGGCAAAAGCGCCTTTCAACCCGAATGCCGCCTGAAAGATGACGCTCCTGACATTCCGCTTCGCGCCGAGCCCCAACGGCGAATTGCATCTCGGCCATGCCTACTCGGCCCTGCTGAACCAACAGATGGCAGCGCAAGCGGGCGGACGCTTGCTGCTGCGCATCGAGGATATCGACATCACCCGCTGCACGCCGCGATTCGAAGCCGGCATTTTCCGCGACCTCGAATGGCTGGGATTGCGCTGGGAAGAACCTGTGCGCCGCCAGTCGGAACATTTTGCCGAATACCGGGCGGTGCTCGACCGGCTGATCGCCGAGGAATTGGTCTATCCGGCCTTCATGAGCCGGGGCGAGATCCGTGCCTTCATCGCCGAGACCGGCGGCCGCGACTGGCCGCGCGATCCGGACGGCGTGCCGCTTTACCCGCCGCTCGACAAGGCTCTGCCGGCCGGGGAGCGCAAGCGGCGGATCGCCGAGAACATGCCCTTCGCCTGGCGGCTCGACGTCGAGGCGGCAATGGCGCGCGTCACGGCCGGCCTGTCATGGACGGAGTTCAACGACGAGACGATGTCCGCGACGCGGGCGATCGAGGCGCAACCGCAGGCCTGGGGCGACGTCATCATCGCCCGCCGCGACATCCCGACCAGCTACCATCTCGCCGTCGTCGTCGACGACGCGCTGCAGGGCGTCAGCCATGTCGTGCGCGGCCAGGATCTCTATGCGGCGACCGGGGTGCAGCGTCTGCTGCAGGAACTGCTCGGCCTCTCGCCGCCGCGCTATTTCCACCACCGCCTGATTCCTGGGCCGGATGGCCGGAAACTATCCAAGAGCTTCAAGGACACCGGGCTTGCCGCGCTTCGAGACGCGGGCATGTCGCCGCAGGACGTCAGGCGCTTGCTTGGTTCTGAGCTGGCCCCAACGCGCTGAGATTCAGGTCAGGCCGGGCCGAGAGCGGTGACTTCCCGAGGACCGGAGCGGAGCGTAGTTGAGGTACGTGAGCACCGGAAGCGCAGGAGGCCACTATTCGCAGGCCGGCCTCACCTGAATATCGGCGCGTTGGCTAGAGGCGCGCTACCCCGGCCTTGATCAGCGCCAGCACGCTGATGAAGGAAAAGGCGCCGCCCAGCCCCCAGGCAACCGCCAGCTTGAGATCGCTCAGGCTGATGCCATGCTTGTTGGCTATCACCACCGCGGCAAAAAAGCCGAAGATGAACAGCAGCGTATTGCCGGTCGGGCCGAAGCCGCTCTCCTTCATGATCGCGTCGAGCGCCGTGCCGAAGAAGAAGCCGAAGCCGGCTATGATCGCGAAGCCGAACAACAGCCAGGTCGTGTCCAGATGCAAAAACATGCCTCACCATGGCGCGGCGATGCGCCATGCCCCAGTTGGCACGGTTTGTTGAATTCGACTTAGCTTATGGATCAACCGTTTCGTTTTGCTTGCGGGATTGATCGGCATTAGAGCAATTGCCGTCATCAACCGTTCACCCCCGGCAGCCTCCCCTCAATGCAGAGCATCAAGCGGTTCATTCCCGCCTCCTTCGTCGTTCTGTGGGCGACAGGCTTCATCGGCGCGCGCTACGCCATGCCCTGGGCGGAACCCTTCACCTTCCTTGCCATCCGCTTCGTGATCGCGGCGATCCTGTTTGCCGGCCTCACCGTTCTGCTCGGCTCACGCAAGGCGACGCGCGATGAGGCGCTGCACGCGACGGTGGCCGGCATCCTCATGCACGGCATCTATCTCGGCGCCGTCTTCTGGGCGATTCACCGGGGCATGCCGGCCGGCCTTTCGGCGCTGATCGTCGGCCTGCAGCCGCTGATCACCGCCGTGCTCGCCGGAAAATTCCTGGGCGAAGCGATCCTGCCGCGCCATTGGGCAGGCCTTGCCGTGGGCCTGCTCGGCGTCATCATCGTGCTCTGGCCGAAGCTCGGCATGCTAGGCGGCGGCGTCACGCCCGCGACGCTGACCGCCTCGCTCGTCTCGGTGCTAGGCATGAGCGCCGGCACCATCTGGCAGAAGCGCTATGCCTCCGGCGGCGATCTCGTGTCGGCGACGATGTGGCAGTATGTCGGCGGCTCCGCCGTGATGATCGTCGGCTCGCTCCTCTTCGAGACGCGCGCCGTCACCGTCAATGGCGAACTGATCTTCGCCCTGGCCTGGCTGGTCCTGGTGCTGTCGGTCGGCGCCATATTCCTGTTGATGGTGATGATCAGGGACGGCGAGATGTCGAAGGTGGCCTCGCTGTTCTACCTGGTGCCGGCCGTAACCGCTGTCATCGCCTGGGTGCTTTTCAATGAGCAGCTCAACCTGGTGCAGATCGCCGGCATGGCGATCGCGACGCTTGGCGTCGCGCTGGCGACGGCGGGGCAGGGGAAGGGAAGAGGAATTGAGGAATTGAGGAATTGAGGAATTGAAGAACTGAGGAACTGAGGAAGGCGACGATAACTTGCGCTGTGTTTTTTCTTCAATTCTTCATTTCTTCAGTTATTCAATTCTTCATTTCTTCAATTCTTCAATTCTTCAATTCTTCATTTCCTCTATTCCCCAATCCGGCCGATATGGACTCACCCGACCCTCGCCCGCGCCTCCAGATACCGGCTGATCGCGGCGTTGAGCTCGCCGCCGAGGATGAAGATCGCCGATACGATGTAGAGGAAGACGACCGCGATCATGATCGATGCGAGGCCGGCATAGGTCGTCACATAGGACGAGAAATGGTCGAGATAGGTGGCGAAGATCGTTGACCCGACCAGCCATGCAATCAGCGTGAAGACGATGCCGGGAATGATCGAAACGAACCGGCGCTTGCCGGCCGGCAGCCAGATATGCACCGAGAACAGCCCTATGACGATCACTGTCGAGGCGATCACGTAACGCCAGATGGTGATCGTGCCCATATAGGGCTTGATCCATTCCAGATGCGCTTCCGCAAGCCGCGCAAGCAGCGGCGCGAACACCAGAAGCACGCTGATGGCGAGAAAGCAGGCGGTGGCGATCAGGACGAAGATGATGCTTTGCACGCGGCGGTGGATTATACCGCGCGTCTCGGTGACCCGGTAGGCCCGGTTGAGCGAGGTGCGCAGCGCCTCGATGCCGTTGGATGCGAAATAGGCCGCAAGCAGCACGCCATAGGTCAGAAGGTCGGTGCGCCGGACAGTGAGCACATTCTGCACCTCATGCGCGATCGGCTTGGCGATCTGCTCCGGCCATGTGTCGAAGACCAGGTGCACGGCCGTGTCGGCGAAGGCGCGCGCGCCCAGGAAGCTGGCAAGCGTGGTGGCGAAGATCAGGAACGGAAACAGCGCCATCAGCGAGGTGATCGCCAGATGGCTGGCCATCGCCCAGCCGTCATCGGTGGTGAAATGGCCGATCGCATCGTAGAGCACGCGCTTGAGGGCGACGATATTCCGCAGCAAGGGCCCGCGCTCCGCTCGATTGTGTCAACGCCGCGAATATGGGAAGTGATTGCGGCAAATGGCAACCCCAGGTCCCACAACGCGCCCCGCCGCCGAAGAGTTGCGCACCGTCATCGTCAGCGGGGCCTCCTCCGGCATCGGCGCCTATTGCGCGCGGGCGCTGAAGGCGGAAGGCTGGCGGGTCTTCGCCACGGCGCGCAAGCCGGGCGATATCGCCGCGCTCGAGGCCGACGGCATCGAGGCCTTCTATCTCGACTATCGTGAGCCCCAATCCATCGCGGCATTGGTCGAGGGAGTGCTGGAGCGCACCGGCGGCCGGCTCGACGCGCTGTTCAACAACGGCGCCTACGCCCAGCCCGGCGCCGTCGAGGACCTGCCGGTCGCGGCGCTTCGCGAGCAGTTCGAGGCCAATTTCTTCGGCTGGCACGACCTGACCCGGCGCATCGTGCCGGTCATGCGCCGCCAGGGGCACGGCCGCCTCGTCCACTGCTCCTCGATCCTCGGGCTGGCGCCGGTCCGCTTCAGAGGCGCCTATTCGGCCTCCAAGCACGCGATCGAGGGGCTGATGCTGTGCATGCGCCAGGAGCTCGAAGGCAGCGGCATCCACCTCTCGCTCATCGAGCCGGGACCGGTGACGTCGAAGATCGCCAGCAATGGCCTCGCCTGGTTCTTGAAAAACATCGATGTCGAGAATTCCGTCCACCGCGCCGACTATCAGGCGCAACTCGCCAGGCTTCAGGCCGGCGGCAGCGTGTCGAAGCTGAAGCCTGGGCCGGAGATCGTGCACGCAGCACTGCGCCACGCGCTTCTTTCACAGCGCCCGCGCCCGCATTATGTGGTAACGCTGCCGGCCAGGATCGGCGTGGCGCTGAAGCGCATCCTGCCGGCGTCCTTGCTCTATCGCGTGCTCGCCAGGCGCGCCTGACCGAACCCGAACCGGAGCCAGCCAGATGCTCATCGTCTTCAAGATCCTTGCCATCGTAGCGATGGCCGCCGTGGTGATCGTGCTGGTCCGCGGCCTAATCAACATGATGCGCGGCGGCTCGGGCATCACCTCGAACAAGCTGATGCAGGCGCGCATCATGCTGCAGGCCGTGGCCTTGGCGTTGCTGTTGCTGGTGGTCTATTTCACGCGCAAATAGCGCGGGCTCAGCGACTCCAGGAGAAGGTGCAGACGGTTTTCCGGCCGCAATCGTATCAGGAAAGTCGCTTAAGGAGGATGGCGTGGTCAAGCTCAACAAGATCTACACCCGCTCCGGCGACGACGGCACGACAGGGCTCGGCACCGGCGAGCGGCGGCTGAAATCCGACCTGCGCGTCGACGCCTACGGCACCGTCGACGAGGCCAATGCCTGCATCGGCATGGCCCGCATCCACACCGCCACCGAACATCCCGCGATCGACGCCATGCTGTCGCGTATCCAGAACGATCTGTTCGATCTGGGAGCCGATCTTGCCGTGCCGGACGACGGCAAGCCCCTGGACTTCGAGCCGCTGCGCATCGTCGCCGTCCAGACCGATCGCGTCGAACAGGACATCGACGCGCTCAACAAGGAACTGCAGCCGCTGAAATCCTTCGTGCTGAACGGCGGCACGCCGGCCGCGGCCGCGCTCCACCTTGCCCGCACCGTGGCGCGCCGCGCCGAGCGCCTGATGGTGGCGCTGGCGCAGGATCCGGCCGAGCATGTCAACCGCGAGGCGCTCAAATACATGAACCGCGTCTCGGATTTCCTGTTCGTCGCCGCCCGTGCGGTCAATGACAATGGAATGGCCGACGTGCTATGGGTTCCCGGCAAGAACCGCTGAATCCGGAGGCGGGGGAGGCCCGATGTTCATCCCGCTTTACGACACCAACAGGCTGCGCCATATCCGCCTGCAATATGTCACCATCGGCCTGATCGTGGCGAATGCGCTGGTCTATCTGGCGACCACGCTTGGCGGTGAGAACTTCACCAATGCCGCCGTTCTCGGTCTCGGCTTCATCCCATCGGTGGTTCACGACAAGGTCGAGCTGTCGCCCGAATTCGTCGTCATCCCCGAGAGCCTCAGCTACCTCACTTATTCGTTCCTGCATGCCGACATCTTCCATCTCGGCGGCAACATGCTGTTTCTCTGGGTGTTCGGCGACAATGTCGAGGATGCGCTCGGCCACCTCCGCTATCTGATCTTCTACCTGGCCTGCGCCGTCGCCGGCGCCTTCTTCCAGGGGTTGGTGGCCTGGGACTCGCAAGTGCCGCTGATCGGTGCCTCGGGGGCCATCGCCGGCGTCGTCGCCGCCTATCTGATCCTCTATCCCCGGGTGAAAGTCTGGGTGCTGGCCTTTGCCCGCATTCCGTTGCGCATCCCGGCCTTCATTCCGCTGATCCTGTGGATCCTGTTCCAGGTCGTGATGTTTGCGCGAGCCGCTGTGGGCGGCGACGAGGACCAGGTCTCCTGGGCTTGCCATATCGGCGGCATCATCGCCGGATCGATCCTGGTTCTGGTACTGCGCAGCCGCGGCGTGCCGCTGCTGGCCGGCGCCGACGGAGAGCCGGACCCCACGCCGAAGATCCAGCAGCCGCCTGTCCCCGTCGAGCCGGCTGCGGGCGATCCGGCGCAGCCGGCCTCGCAATGGGGCCGTGGAGCAGCGACGCCCCGGGACTGAACCGATTTGGGTGCTTCGTGGGATATTGACGCGCCGGTTTACCGCCACTACGGAAACGGCACCGCTGGGCGGATATTCCGCCCATAATGTCGGCTTTCGACAACTCTGACAGGGCGCACGCTGCTATAGCGCCCCGACTATCTCAGGAGAGGTGACAGGAAAATGAAGATCCTTGTGCCCGTGAAGCGGGTTGTGGACGCCAACGTCAAGGTCCGGGTGAAAGCCGACGGACTGGGCGTGGAGCTTGCCAACGTCAAGATGGCGATGAACCCGTTCGACGAGATTGCCGTCGAGGAAGCGATCCGCATCAAGGAAGCCGGCAAGGCCGAAGAGATCGTCGTCGTCTCGATCGGTCCGCAGCAGGCGCAGGAGACGCTGCGCACCGCGCTCGCCATGGGCGCCGACCGTGCCATCCTGGTCAAGACCGACGAGCAGACCGAGCCGCTCGGCGTCGCCAAGGTGCTGAAGGGCGTGGTCGAGGCCGAGAAGCCCGGCCTCGTCATCCTTGGCAAGCAGGCGATCGATGACGATTCCAACCAGACCGGCCAGATGCTGGCCGCACTCCTCGGCTGGTCGCAGGGCACCTTCGCCTCCAAGGTGGAGCTGGCCGGTGACAAGGCCAAGGTGACGCGCGAAGTCGATGGCGGCCTGCAGACCGTCGAGCTGAAGATGCCGGCGATCGTGACCGCCGACCTTCGCCTCAACCAGCCGCGTTATGCCTCGTTGCCCAACATCATGAAGGCCAAGAAGAAGCCGCTCGACGAGAAAAGCCCGGCCGACTACGGCGCCGACGTCAAGCCGCGCCTCAAGGTGATCAAGACCGAGGAGCCGGGCGGCCGTAAGGCGGGCGTCAAGGTGAAGTCGGTGGCCGAGCTCGTCGAGAAGCTGAAGAACGAAGCCGGCGTGCTCTGAGGAAATCCGATGAGGCCAGCCTGCATACGGCTGGCTTCTGCGCTTCCGGTGCTCACGTATAGATGTACGCTCCGCTCCGGTTCTCGAAACCAACCGTTTTCGGCTCGGCCTGACCGGATTTCAGGGAGCCTTGAAGACGAAAGTCAGGGATAAAACAATGGCAATTCTGCTTATCGCCGAACACGACAATGCAAGCCTTTCCGACCAGACCGCCAAGGCGCTGTCGGCCGCGCTCCAGATCGGCTCGGATGTCGACGTGCTGGTCGCCGGCAAGGGCGCCAAGGGCGCGGCCGATGCCGCCGCCAAGCTGAAAGGTGTTCGCAAAGTGCTGCTCGCCGAAGCCGACGAGCTCGCCGAGCGCCTAGCCGAGCCGACCGCGGCTCTCGTGGTGTCGCTTGCGGGTGGTTACGACACGATTATCGCGCCGGCGACCTCCGCCGGCAAGAATATCGCCCCGCGCGTGGCGGCGCTGCTCGACGTCGCCCAGGTGTCGGAAATCATCGAGGTGGTCTCGCCGGATACCTTCAAGCGGCCGATCTATGCCGGCAACGCCATCCAGACCGTGCAGTCGACCGACGCCAAGAAGGTCATAACCGTGCGCACGGCGTCCTTCTCGGCGGCGCCGGAAGGCGGTTCCGCCTCGGTCGAGACGGTCGGCGCCGCGGCCAATCCCGGCCTGTCCTCTTTCGTCGAGAACAAGCTTTCCGAGAACGACCGTCCGGAGCTGACTTCGGCCAAGATCATCATCTCCGGCGGCCGCGCGCTGGGCTCCTCGGAGAAGTTCCAGGAAGTCATCCTGCCGGTCGCCGACAAGCTCGGCGCCGCGGTCGGCGCCTCGCGCGCCGCGGTCGACGCCGGCTATGCGCCGAACGACTGGCAGGTCGGCCAGACCGGCAAGGTGGTTGCGCCCGACCTCTACATCGCCGTCGGCATCTCCGGCGCCATCCAGCACCTCGCCGGCATGAAGGATTCGAAGGTCATCGTCGCCATCAACAAGGACGAGGAAGCGCCGATCTTCCAGGTTGCCGACTACGGTCTGGTCGGCGATCTCTTCGTCATCCTGCCGGAGCTGCAAAAGGCGCTTTGACGCGGTCAGTTCTGGCATATTAAAATCCGAAGGGTGGGGTAGACGAAGTCGCCCCGCCCTTTTAGTTTGCACTGCACAAAAAGCAGGCCGCCAAGGTCTGAGCCATTCCGGCGGTTTGCATCGGAATTGCTAGGAACAAACAAGCAGGAGCGTTCAAGCGGAATTGCTCCGGACGGGATTGGGGTCATGAGCAAGATCGAGACGATCGGCATTGTCGGCGCGGGCCAGATGGGTGGCGGTATCGCCCATGTTTCGGCGTTGGGCGGCTACAAGGTCCTGATCCACGACATATCGGCCGACCGGATCGAGAAAGGCATCGCCACCATCAGTGGCAACATGGCCCGCCAGGTCGGCTCCGGCAAGCTCGATGAAAAGGCGCGCAATGAAGCGATGGCGCGCATCTCGGCCGCCCCGGACATGGCTGATCTTGCCGCCGCCGACCTCGTGATCGAAGCGGCGACCGAGGACGAGACGGTCAAGCGCAAAATCTACGCGCAGCTCTGTCCGCAGCTCAATCCGGAAGCGATTCTCGCCACCAACACCTCGTCGATTTCGATCACCCGGCTTGCCGCCCAGACCGACCGCCCCGAGCGCTTCATTGGCATTCACTTCATGAACCCGGTGCCGGTGATGAAGCTGGTCGAGCTGGTGCGCGGCATTGCGACGGAGGATCAGACCTTCGAGGCGGCCAAGACCTATGTGAAGCACCTCGACAAGACGATCACCGTCTCGGAGGATTTCCCGGCCTTCATCGTCAACCGCATCCTTTTGCCGATGATCAACGAGGCGATCTACACGCTCTACGAAGGCGTCGGCACCGTCGATGCCATCGATACCGCCATGCGGTTGGGGGCCAACCACCCGATGGGGCCGCTGCAGCTCGCCGATTTCATCGGCCTCGACACCTGCCTGTCGATCATGCAGGTTCTGCATGAGGGCCTGTCGGATTCGAAATACCGCCCCTGCCCGCTGCTGGTGAAATATGTCGAAGCCGGCTGGCTCGGCCGTAAGACCAGCCGCGGCTTCTACGACTATCGCGGCGACCATCCGGTGCCGACGCGCTGATTTTTCCGCTTGAACGTCCTCGCAGCGGCTCAGGATGCCGCTGCGAGCGGCAAAGGCGCACGCCGTCTTTCGAAACATCGTCAGGCGAAGCTTCGTCGGGCGCGGCGGAACGCAGCCGCGACCGGCCGTCTTGACGGCATAGCAGGCGGCGTCGGCCCGGGCGATGATCTCGTCGACCTCGCCGCAGCGAGCGGCGGCGACCGCTCCGCTAACCGGCAAACAATTGCCGGCATGATTAAGGTACTGTTTCCAAAACTGTACCGAAGGATCGCTGCGGTGCCTACCAGCGCACGAACAGCCGCCCGCCGATGGCGCCGAGCAGCGTCAGGAAGGCGATGGCGATCGTATACCAGGTGGCGACGAAAAGCGGCGAATCGTCGAAGCAATGCGCGGCATAGAAGGTTGCCGCGAGCCCACCCGCGAGCAGGCCGGCCACCGCGCCCGCCAACACCGGCCGCGTCGGCGCGCCGTAGCGCAGCATGCCGAGGAAGACCGCCAGCGGACCGATGCCGATAAGCGGGATGAAGCTCATACAGATCATCATGTTCGAACCGATAAGCCGCTTGCCCCAATCGGCCTCAGGCACGACGAAGAGCTCCAGAACCACCGCCAGCGCGACCAGAAGCGGCGCGGCGAGCATCCAGGCCATCCTCCGCCTCGTCGAAGCGCCCGGCACCGACAGCGCGCGGATCAGCGCGAAGGCGCTGGCCGCGAGAACCAGCGTGAACACGAATTTCGACATGAAGCGCATCGTGTGCATGGCGGGCATGATGTCGGGGCGCGGCCCGATGGTCGCAAAGAAGACTGCCCCAGCGATCACCACGGCCACGCCCACCGCCAGCCACCAGGCCTTGCCGAGCGGCATCGCCTTGTCCCGGGCGTCGGCGTCGAGCGCTTTGATGAGATCCTCTGTCCTCATATCACTGTCGTCCAAATCGTTTGGCGATCGCGGCGAGGCCGCGATGCAGCGACACGCGCACCGCCGTCTCGCTGATGCCGAGCTTCACCGCCGTCTCGCCGATCGAATGACCGTCGACCGAGATCGAGGACACCACCGAGCGCTGCGCCGGCGGCAGGCCGTCGAGCGCCCGGTTGATGTCGCGTTGGCTCGCCGTTTCCGCCTCCGGCTCGGCGAAGGTTTCGGCGATCTCGTCGATCTCGACCTCGATGCGCCGTCCGCGCCGGCGGAACGCGTCGATCAGCTTGAAGCGGGCAATCGCATAGACCCAGGGCAGCACCGGCGCATCCTCGCGCCAGGTGTGGCGTTTGACGTGAATGGCCAGCAAGGTTTCCTGCACGACATCCTCGGGGTCGACCCCGCCCTGTACGATCTTGCGCCGGACAAAGCCGCGAATGAGAGCGGCAATCCGGTGCAGAAAGTCGGCATAGGCCCTTTCATCGCCCGCGATCGCAGCCCTGAACAGCCCTGAGAGCTCGGCCTCGTCCTTGCCGGTCACAGAGTCCACTCCCCCGATTTCGTGCTTCGGCCCTGGTTTGTTACGTGGCCGGCGAAATAATGTCCAAGCCAAACTGCCGCAAAATCACGAAAGTTTGCGGCGCGGCGACCGTTTGAAGCAGGGTCACAATGTTGACTACAACAATCAGGTATTGGTAGGTGCAGCCGTGCCCGAACCCTTGTCACCAATTTTGAGGACGATGCCCATGAAAATTGCCCTTTCCACGCTTGCCGGCGCCGTGCTGGCGCTCGGCCTGATCGCCGGCCCGGCCATGGCCGAGGATCAAGGCATCGTCGTCTACAACGCGCAGCATGAGAGCCTCGCCAAGGAATGGGCGAAAGGCTTCACCAAGGAAACCGGCATCAAGGTCACGCTGCGCAATGGCGGCGATAGCGACTTCTCCAACCAGATCGTCGCCGAGGGCGCGGCTTCGCCGGCCGACGTCTTCCTGACCGAGAATTCGCCGGCCATGGCCCTGGTCGAGGCTGCCGGCCTGTTTGCGCCGGTCGACGCCGATACGCTGGCTCAGGTTCCGCAGGAATACCAGCCTTCGAGCGGAAAATGGGTCGGGGTCGCCGCCCGCAGCACGGTCTTCGCCTACAACAAGGACAAGCTCAAGGAAGACCAGCTGCCGAAGTCGCTGCTCGATCTCGCCGATCCGAGCTGGAAAGGCCGCTGGGCCGCCTCGCCGTCCGGCGCCGACTTCCAGGCCATTGTCAGCGCGCTGCTCGAGCTCAAGGGCGAAGCCGCCACCGCCGACTGGCTGAAGGCGATGAAGGAGAACTTCACCGCCTACAAGGGCAACTCGACGGTGATGAAGGCGGTCAATGCCGGCGAGATCGATGGCGGCGTGATCTACCACTATTACTACATCGGCGATCAGGCCAAGACCGGCGAGAACAGCAAGAATGTCGGCCTGCACTATTTCAAGAACCAGGACCCGGGCGCCTTCGTCTCGATCTCCGGCGGCGGCGTGCTGGCTTCGAGCAAGCATCCGAAGGAAGCCCAGGCGTTCTTGAAGTGGGTGACCGGCAAGGGCGGCCAGGACGTGCTGAAGAACGGTACGTCCTACGAATATGCGGTCGGCAAGGATGCCCAGTCCAACCCGAAGCTGGTGCCGCTGGTCGATCTGCAGGCGCCGAAAGTCGATCCGGCAAAGCTGAATTCCAAGAAGGTCATCGACCTGATGACGCAAGCCGGCTTGCTTTAGTTCGCGTTCGTCCTAAAAGGGCGAACGACCGTGCTCCCGCGGCAATTCGCCTTCCGCGGGAGCGTTTTTATTTGGAGATCGCTTCGTCGAATGACGATCGGCTGCGCTTCGAGCCGCTTACGCGGCCTGTCAGATCGCTTCCGCCATGCGGCGTCGGCGACATGGTGGCGCGCCTGATGCAGTCGGCGATCGACATGACCCCGGCAAGACTGCCGGCGTCCGGGATGAAGAAGCGGCGGTCCACGTCGTGGATCACGCTCGCCGCCGCTCTCATCTCGCTCATCGCGCTGCTGCCGCTCGCCTTCATCGTCTGGGTCGCGATCCAGACCGGCTGGGACACGGTGGTGGCGCTGATCTTCCGCCCGCGCGTCGGTGATTTGCTGGTCAACACCGCGCTCCTCGTCGCTGTCGCCGTGCCGATCGCCATCGTGCTCTCGGTGGCGCTGGCCTGGCTGACGGAGCGCAGCGACCTGCCGGGCAACCGTTGGTGGTCCTGGCTTTCGGTCGCGCCGCTCGCCATCCCGGCTTTCGTGCACTCCTATGCCTGGATCAGCTTCATTCCGGGCCTGCACGGGCTCTGGGCCGGCGTGCTGGTCTCCGTCATCGCTTATTTCCCGTTTCTCTATCTGCCGATCGCGGCCGCGCTGCGCCGGCTCGACCCGGCGCTGGAAGATGCGGCCGCAGCGCTTGGCCTTGGCCCGTGGCGGGTTTTCGCGCGCGTCGTGCTGCCGCAGCTCAGGCTCGCCATCTGCGGCGGCTCGCTGCTGGTCGGCCTGCATCTCTTGGCCGAATACGGCCTCTATGTCTTCATCCGCTTCGACACGTTCACCACCGCGATCGTCGACCAGTTCCAGTCGACCTTCAACGGTCCGGCCGCCAACATGCTGGCCGCCGTGCTGGTGGTGTGCTGCCTTTTCCTGCTCGCTCTCGAGGTGATGATCCGCGGCGAAGAGCGCTATGCCCGCGTCGGTTCCGGCGCCGCGCGCAAACAACAGAGGGCCCGCCTCGGCCGCGCCACCCTGCCCTGCCTGCTTTTCCCGGCGGGCGTCGCGCTGCTGTCGCTCGGCGTGCCCTTCGTCACCGTCAGCCGCTGGCTGCTCGCCGGGGGCACGGACGTCTGGCGCTGGGACGAGATCGGCCTGGCGCTCGGCCAGACGCTGTTCCTCGCCATTGCCGGCGCGGTGCTTGCGACGATTGCCGCCATGCCGATGGCCTGGATCTCGATCCGTTCCCCGGGGCCGCTGCAGCGCCTGCTCGAGAGCTGCAATTATATCGTCGGCGCGTTGCCGGGCGTGGTCACCGCGCTGGCGCTGGTGACGATCACCGTTCGCGTCGCGCTGCCGCTCTACCAGACGCTATTCACCATCCTGTTCGGCTACGCGCTGATGTTCCTGCCGCGCGCGCTGGTCAGCCTGCGCGCCTCGATCGCGCAGGCGCCGGTGGAGCTGGAACGCGCCGCCTCCAGCCTCGGCCGGTCGCCGGTCAAGGCGCTGTGGTCAACAACCATCCGTCTGTCGGCGCCGGGCGCGGCGGCCGGCATGGCCATGGTGGCGCTCGGCATCACCAACGAACTCACCGCCACCCAGATGCTGGCGCCCAACGGCACCCGCACGTTGGCGATGGCCTTCTGGTCCTATAGCGGCGAGATCGACTACGCCTCCGCCGCCCCTTACGCGCTGATCATGGTGGCGATGTCGCTGCCGATGACCTGGTGGCTCTACATCCAGTCGAAGCGGATGGCCGGACGATGAGCTTTCTCGAACTCAGCGGCGTCGCGAAGAGCTACGGCCCGGTGACGGCCCTCGCCGGCGTCGACTTGACTGCCGAAAGCGGCAGCCGCACCGCGATCGTCGGACCGTCCGGCTGCGGCAAGACTACCTTGCTCAGGCTGATTGCCGGTTTCGAGGCGCCGGACCGCGGCCGTATCGCGCTCGACGGCAAGGTGCTGGCCAATGGCGGCGCCGCCGTGCCGGCTCATCGCCGCGGCATCGGCGTGGTGGCCCAGGATGGCGCCCTGTTTCCGCATCTCAGCATTGCCGACAATATCGGTTTCGGCATGGCGCGTGGCGAAGACAGGCGCAACGAGCGCATTGTCGAGCTCGCCTACATCGTCGGATTGGACAAAGCGATCCTGAAGCGCCGGCCGCACGAATTGTCCGGCGGCCAGCAGCAGCGCGTCGCGCTTGCCCGCGCCATGGCGATGAAGCCGAGGCTTATGCTGCTCGACGAGCCGTTCTCGGCCCTCGACACCGGGCTTCGCGCCTCGATGCGCAAGGCCGTGGCCGAGCTCCTGGAAGAGGCGGGCATAACCACCATCCTGGTCACGCACGACCAGGCCGAGGCGCTGTCCTTCGCCAGCCAGGTGGCGGTGATGCGGGACGGCCTGTTCTCACAGGTCGGCACGCCGCGCGAGCTCTATTTCCAGCCCAGGGACAGGATGGTTGCCGAGTTCCTCGGTGACGCCATCATCCTGCCCGCCAGGATCGCCGATGGCTTTGCCGTGTCGCGGCTCGGCCGCATCCCGGTCGACACGAAGGAACGGCGCGATGTCGCGCGCATTATGCTGCGGCCCGAGCAAATCCTGCTCAAGCTCACCTCGCGCGAAGGTATGTCGGGCACGCCGGACATGCTGTTCGGCGAAGTGACGGATTGCGAATTCGCGGGCTCGATCTGCACCGTCGCGGTGCGGCTGCTCAACAGCCCGGATCCGCCCGATGCGGCCGCGATCGGCAACACGCCGCTCATCCTGCGCCGGACAGGCATGGACGCGCCGGCGATCGGCGAGATCGTCCGCCTCACCGTCGCCGGCAAGGCGCATGTGTTCGCCTAGTTGCCTTGAAAATAATGCAGTTTTGCATTATTCTGGTGCCCGGAGGCGCATCATGACGACATTGACGGTCACGGCGCGGGGCCAGGTCACGTTCCGGAAGGACGTGCTCAAGCACCTCGGCATCCGGCCCGGCGACAAGATCAGGCTCGACCTTCTGCCCGGCGGGCGGGCGGAGCTGAAAGCCGAACAGGGCAAGGGCTCCTGGCAAGAGCTGAGCGGGATGCTCAAGGACAAGACGAACGGCGCACGGTTGTCGATCGACGAGATCAACGATGCGATCGCAGAAGCCGGCGCTTCGGGCGGGATGCGCGGTATCGGGCGCAAGTGAAGATCGGCCTCGACACCAACGTGCTGTTGCGCCTTGTCGTCGGAGACGACGAAGCGCAGCAACGGACAGCCGCCGAGACCCTGGAAAGGGCCGAACTGGTCGCGATCAGCGTTCAGGCCCTCTGCGAGTTCGTTTGGGTGCTGGATAGAACTTACCGGGTCGCGCGTCCCGACATATCCGCCTCGATCCGCCGCATCCTCGACATGCGCAATGTCATAGCCAACCGACCGACGATCGAAGCGGGCCTTGCTGTGCTCGACGCCGGTGGCGATTTCGCGGATGGCGTGATCGCGTTCGACGGTCAGTGGCTCGGTGGCGAAACCTTCGTTTCCTTCGACAGGAAAGCGGCAAAGCTCGTCGAAGGGTCGGGAACGCCCACGTTGCTGCTCGAGTGATCTACCGCACGCGCTGCCCGGTCGCCGGCGACCAGAGCGGCCATTGCTCCAGGAAATCGTGGCTGTGGATGACGACGCGGGCGCCGTCGATCAGGATGATCGAATAGGCGGGCGGCGCCTGCTCGACAACTTCGTCGCCGACGAGATCGAGCATGAAGCGGGCATGCAGGCCGCGCTGCACCGAGAAGGGAATGCCGGCGACGGTGCCGGCTATATCGCGGTGGACATGGCCGAAGAAGATGTAGCGGACATTGCCATGGCGGGTCAGCGCATCGATGAGCCGCTGCGGCTGTTCGAGGCCGAGCGGGTCGAGCAGCGTGAGCCCGAGCTCGACCGGCGGATGATGCAGAAAAATATAGGCCGCCTTGCCCGCCGCCTCGCCAAGCCGTGCGTCGAGCCAGCCAAGCCGGCTGTCGCACAACTCGCCCGTCACGCGGCCTTCCGCCAGACTGTCGAGGAAAATAAGCCGCCCTTCCAGTGTGTCGAAAACCGACTGCACGAAGCCGTTGCCGTCAGTTCCGTTTTCCGGGAAGGCGGCGATAAGATTGGCGCGCCGGTCGTGATTTCCGGGCAATAGACGGTAAGGCACGGTGAGCCGGCTCAGCGCCGCCTTCAGGTCGGCATAGCTCTCGGCCTCTCCGTCATCGGTCAGGTCGCCCGTGAGGACGCAGAGCGTCGCATCGCTGTGACGTTGATTGATATGATCGATGCATCGATCGAGACGCTCATTCAGGTTTGCGCCATAGCGCATCTCGCGCCGACGGCCGAGATGGACGTCGGTGACCTGGATTATCTTCATGCGTGAACCCTCAATCAGTGCTTTCGAAATCGCGGGAAGGATCGCCTACAGCGCCGGCTCCGGCACCGTAGCCTTGAACACGTCGAGCCTGCCGCCTGTCTCCGAGGAGAAGAAGTGCAGGTCCGCTTCGGCGAACTGCAGGCCGACCGTGCTGCCCGGTTCGGGGTGGACGGTCTCCGAGGTCACGATGGAGAACGGCGCGCCGTCGAGATCGACATAGATGACGCGGCCGGCGCCCAATTCCTCGATCAGGTCGACGCTCGCCTCGAGCGCTCCGGGCGTCCCCGGCGCCACCATGCGCACCGCCTCCGGCCGGATGCCGACCGCGACTTTCGCGCCCACGGCAAGGCCCGTGCGCGACACGTTGAGCTTGCGACTGTCGCCGAGCAGCGACAGCCCGTCCAGCGTGACGGTGCCTTCGAGCATGTTCATCGCCGGCGCGCCGACGAAGGTCGCGACGAAGCGGGTTGCCGGCCGGCTGTAGACTTCCGCCGGCGTGCCGACCTGCTCGACGCGGCCGCCATTCATCACCACCAGCCGGTCGGCGAGCGTCATCGCCTCCACCTGATCATGCGTGACGAAGACCGAGGTGGCGCTGAGGCGCCGGTGCAGCTTGCGGATCTCGGAGCGCATCTGCACGCGCAGCTTGGCGTCGAGGTTGGAGAGCGGCTCGTCGAAGAGGAACACTTTCGGCTCGCGGATCATGGCGCGGCCCATGGCGACGCGCTGGCGCTGGCCGCCGGACAGCGCCATCGGCTTACGGTCGAGCAGATGCTCCAGCTCCAGGACGCGCGCCACTGCCTGGACGCGTTGGGTGCGTTCGGCGGCGGGAACGCCGGCCACTTTCAGGGAATAGCCGATGTTCTGCGCCACGCTCATATGCGGGTAGAGGGCATAATTCTGGAACACCATGGCGCAGCCGCGCTCGCGCGGCTCAAGCTTGTTGACCACCGTGCCGTCGATCGCGATCGTGCCGTCGGAAATCTCTTCCAGCCCGGCGATCATCCTGAGCAGCGTGGACTTGCCGCAGCCCGACGGGCCGAGGATGACGACGAATTCGCCCGAAGCGAAGTCGAGATCGACACCGTGCACGACCTGCGTCTTGGCGTAGTTCTTCTTGACGCCGCGAATGGTGATGGAGGCCATTTCCTGTCTCCCTATTTTTCGGTGGCGATCAGGCCGCGCACGAACCAGCGCTGCATCAGCACAACGACGATCATCGGCGGCACCATGACGATCAGCGTGCCGGCCATGGCGATATGCCATTCCGGCGCGCCGCCGACATTGGGGATGAGCTGCTTCAGTTCTGTCACCGCCATCGCGTGCGACTGGTCGGTGGTGATAAGCAACGGCCACAGATACTGGTTCCAGGCCCACAGGAACATGATGGTGCCGAGCGCCGCCATATTGTTGCGCGACAGCGGCAGAAGGATATCGACGAAGAAGCGCAGCGCCCCGGCGCCGTCCATGCGCGCGGCCTCGGTCAATTCGTCCGGCACGGTCAGGAAGAACTGGCGGTAAAGGAACGTGCCGGTGGCGGTGGCGACCAGCGGCAGGATCAGGCCGCTATAGGAATTGAGCAGTCCCAGGCTGAGCTGGACCTGGACCCCCGATATCTTCTGGATCAGCCAGGAAAGTCCCGTCAGGTCCATGATCGCCTGATAAGGATCGAGAACGTTGGCGACCACCGCGTAGGTCGGAACGATGCGCACTTCCAGCGGCAGCATCAGCGTGACGAAGATCAGCCAGAAGATCAGCATGCGGCCGGGATAGCGGAAATAGACGATCGAGAAGGCCGTCAGCGCCGAGACGATCACTTTGCCGGCGGCGACGCCGAACGCCATGATGAAGGAGTTGAAGAGCTTCGGGCCGAGATCGGCCGTCGTCCAGGCCGTCTTGATGTTGACCCAGAAATCGCTGCCCGGCAGCAGCGACATCGGCACGTCGTTCACGTCCTTCAGATTGTGCGAGGCGGCGATCGCCACGATGACGAACGGCGCCACGCAGAATACGAAGCCGGCGAACAGGATCAGATGCGTGAAGACGTTGAGGATCGGGGTGCGCTCGACCATCGCCGCCTCAACGATAATGCACGCGCCGCTCGATGAAGCGGAACTGGACGATCGTCAGCGCGATGATCAAGAGCATCAGGATGATGCTCTGCGCGGCGGCACCCGAATAATCGAGGCCTTTGAAGCCGTCGGAATAGATCTTGTAGACCATCAGATTGGTGGCGTTGGCCGGTCCGCCCGCCGTCATGATGTCGACGATGCCGAAGGAGTCCTGGAAACTCTCGGTGATGTTGATGACTAGCAGGAAGAAGATCGTCGGCGTGATCAGCGGAAACTGGATGTCCCAGAAGCGCCGGATGACGCCGGAGCCGTCCATCGCCGCTGCCTCGATCAGCGAACGCGGGATCGCCTGGAAGGCGGCGAGGAAGAAGATGAAATTATAGCCGACATATTTCCAGGAAAAGGCGATGATGATCGAGGCCATCGCGTCGGCGCCGTCGAGGCCGGGGTCCCAGAAGCCCGGCCAGACCTTGTTGACGACGGCCATGAAGCCGGCCTCCGGCGCCAGGATGAAACGAAACGCCAGCGCCAGAGCGGGCGCGGCGATGCCGTAGGGCCAGATCAGCACGACACGATAGAGCCATGAGCCGGCGAGTTGCCGGTCGGTCAAGGCGGCGAGCACCAGCGCGATGACCATCGCAAGGCCCGTGCTGATGCCGGCAAAGATCATGCTGGCGGTGATGGAATTCCAGTAATCGGCATTGGCGAGGATCGAGCGGAAATTATCGAGCCCGACCCAGATGTTGCCGCCGCCCCAGGGCTGCTGCAGCGTCAGCGACCAGTAAACCGCTTGGCCAGCCGGCCAGTAGAAGAAGGTGAAGATCAGGATGAGCTGCGGCACCGCGAACAGGATGCCGATCGTCCATCTGCCGAAAGTGACGCGTTTCTCCATCGATCCGCCGATGAGTGGAACCACTGGCCCGCCTTCAGGGCAAACCTAGATGTGAAATGGCCGCCCGTCGATTCCCGGCGGGCGGCCGCTCCAACGTCCGGGATCAGGGCAGGGTCTTACCCGGATAGGTCTGCTGGAAGCGCTCGAGGATCGCGTCGCCATTCTTGACCAGCGTGTCGAGGCCTTCCTGCACGCTGACCTTGTTGGCGAAGATCGCCTGCATCTGCGTACCGAACTCGGCGCGGATCTGGGTGAAGTTGCCGAGGCGGATGCCGCGGGTGATCTCGGTCGGCTCCGAAGCGGTCAGGCTCTCGATCGCGACCTCACGGCCCTTGTAGGGCGCCTTGTTGTAGAAGCCGTTGGACTTCATGAAATCGAAGCCCGACTTCGTCACCGGAATGTAGCCGGTGTTGGTCGACCAGAACAACGCGGTCTTGGGATCGTGGATGAAGTTGAGGAAGGCGGCAGCGCCTTTGTATTCGGCGTCCGACTTGCCGGACAGAACCCACAGCGAAGCGCCGCCCACCAGCGAGTTCTTGCGTTCGGTGCCGGCATAGACCGGCAGCTCGGCGACATCCCAGTTCATGCCTTCCTTCTGGGTACGGCCGACCGTGCCGTGGTCGCCGACCGAGGTCAGGATGACCTGGCAAGTGCCGGTGGCGAAGGCCTGCACCATATCCTGGCCGAGGTCCTTCGACTTGATCTTCACCAGGCCGGCGTCATACCACTTCTTCAAGTCGGTGACGTACTGGACGAACTTGGTCTTGTTGACTTCGAGGCGGGCGTCGAGACCGTCATAGCCGTTGTTCTTGGTGGCGATCGGCTGGTTGTGCAGGGCCGAGAACTGCTCCATCAGCTGCCAGCTCTCATTGGCCGAGATGTTGATCGCCATCGGGCAATCATAGCCGGCGTCCTTCAGCGCCTTGAGGTCGGCGCCGACGTCTTCCCAGGTCTTCGGCGCCTCGGTCTTGCCGATCTTGGCGAAGGCGTCCTTGTTCCAGTACATCAGCGCCGTCGAGGAGTTGAAGGGGAAGGACAGCATCTCGCCCTTCGAGGTCGCGTAATAGCGGGCGATGCCGGGGAAATAGTCGCTGTAGTCGATCTTGTAGCCGTTCTCTTCCATCAGCTTGTCGGCGGGCTTGTAGGCGCCCGACAGCATCATCGTGGCGGTGCCGACGTCATAGACCTGGACGACGGTGGGCTGCTTGCCGGCGCGGAACGCCGCGATCGTGTTCTGCAGCGTGGCGTCGTAATTGCCCTGGCTGGTGCAGACGACCTCATAGTCCTTCTGGGAATCGTTGAAGTTCTTGCACAGCGTGTCGACCACGCGGGCGAGGTCGCCCGAAAGACCGAACCAGAAATCGAATTTGACCGGCTCGGCAAAAGCAGGAACCGCGAGCGCGGTGCTGAGCGCGCCGGCGGCAAGGGCAGCGAAGCCCCGCTTGATGATCGTCATGGTTTTCCCTCTTGAGTGGCAGTGTGACAAGGGTTTTGCGCAAGTCCTTGCCCGCTCTCATAGAGAAGGTATGTGACAGTTCTGTTGTGGCCCCTGGACCGGTAAGCGGCCCTGTGGACGGCCGGTCTCTCCTCCCCTGGCAGCGGTCGCGCCGGCATGAAAACGTCACATCGGCGCTCTAGAGAGCTAGGGCGCCGCCAAGCGGCGAAAAGACCTCCGTGATTAACCGGCTAATTGAATGAGAAGAGACATGCTGGTCCCGCAGCTTACGCACGTGCCCGTCGCCGTCCGCAACGCCATGCGGGACGGACCGCGCGACAGCGCCACGCATTTGCGCCACGCCGCCGCCGTTCCCGCCCTCGGGGAGATCGAGATCGGCGGCCGGGCGTCGGGCGGAAGCGTCGGCGAGAGCCTGACGGTGATGGCCTGGAACGTCGAGCGGCTGCGTCATGTCGATGCCATTGCCGCCACGATCGCCGGCCAGGCGCCGCACGTCGTGCTGCTGTCCGAGGTCGACAAGGGCATGGCGCGCTCCGGCAACAGCCATCTTTTGAGCCGGCTTGCCGATCGTCTAGGCCATTCCTACGCCTATGGCGTCGAGTTCCTGGAACTCGGCACCGGCAATGAGGCGGAGCAGGCGGCAAATGGCGGCGCCGAGAACATCGAGGGCTTCCACGGCAACGCCGTAACCAGCGCCGTCCCGCTGCTGCGGCCCTTCCTCGTTCGGCTGGACGCCGCCGGCGCCTGGTTCCTGCCCGAGCACGGCCAGCCGCGGATCGGCGGCCGCATGGCGCTCGGCGGCCAGGTTATGGTGGGCGAGCGCCGGGTCACCGTCGTTTCGGTGCATCTCGAGAACCGCACCAATCCCGCTGGCCGCGCCGACCAGACGCGCCATCTCCTTGACGCCATCGACAGATATGACGCGGACGCGCCGGTCCTGATCGGCGGCGATTTCAACACCCTGACCGCCACCTATGAAGAGCGTCACGCCGATCCGGCCGCATGGCAGGCCCGCATTGCCGCCGAACCGGACCGGCTGATGTGCCCCGACCGCCACGAGCCGCTCTTCGCCATCATGGCCGAACGTGGATACGACTGGCGCGGCGCCAACGCGTTAGACAAGCCGACGCAGCGGCGCGCGGCCAGCGATGCTACACCTGCCGGCCATATCGACTGGTTCTTCACGCGCGGGCTTGCGGCAAGCGCGCCCGCGACGCTGCCGGCGGTGCTGCCGGACGGCAGCCCGAGCGCCGACCACGAGGCGCTGGTGGTGACGGTGCGGGTGAGATAGCGGTCGCGATCAGGGTTCGAGCGCCGCTTCCACCAGCCGCTTGGCGTCCGGGCTCGACCATTCGGCCGGGCCGTTCATATGCGCGATCAGGCAGCCATCGGCGTCGATCAGCATGGTCACGGGAAGTCCGAGCGCCAGCCCGCGCGTCTTCGCTTCGTTGAACAGCGCGATCGTGGGGTCTCGGTAGAAGCCGAGCGTTTGAACGCCGATCTCCTTGAGGAACTTCTTCGGCTTCGTGTCGTCGCCGGTATCGACATTGACGGCGATGACCTCGAAGGCATTGCTGCCCTTTTCCTTCTGCAGCGCATCGAGCGCCGGCATCTCGGCGCGGCATGGCGCGCACCATGTCGCCCACAGATTGAGCAGCACCGTCTTGCCGGCATGGTCGGCAATCGTCATCGGCTTGCCGTCGGGACCGTCGAAGGCAAGGCTCTTCAGCGATTGCGGCGGATCGGCCGGCTGCAGCGCCGCGACCTGGCCGACGGCCTTCGATGCGACACTCTTGGCCCGGTCGGCCTTGGCCGCGCAGGCGGCATCGTCCTTGCCGGCGGCAGCGGCGACCTTCTCCGGCGCGTTGTTGCCAGAACCGCTCTCGCTGACATATACCGCGACCGCGCCGGCCAGCACGCCCGCCATCAAGGCGGCGAGGATGAGCCGCGTAGCCGGAAAAAAGAACCTATTGCCGTCTGCCATTTTCAAAACTGCTCCGGAGCACGGGTTATAGCGATGAGCGACAAGAAGGCCAGCAACCAGATGTGGGGCGGACGTTTTGCCTCGGGTCCGGCCGCGATCATGGAAGCGATCAACGCGTCGATCGGCTTCGACCGCAAGCTCTACGCGCAGGACATAAGCGGATCGATCGCCCATAGCGAGATGTTGGCTGAAACGGGCATTATTTCGGCGGCCGATCAAGAAAAAATCGCTCACGGGCTGAACACGATCCTGAAAGAGATCGAGGCCGGCACGTTCGAATTCTCGACCAAGCTCGAAGACATCCACATGAATGTCGAGGCCCGCCTTGCCGATCTGATCGGCCCGGCGGCGGGACGCCTGCACACAGCCCGCTCGCGCAACGACCAGGTGGCGGTCGATCTGAGGCTCTGGGTCAAGCAGGAATGCCAGCGCGTCGCCCTGGCCTTGAAGGACCTGATCGCTGCGTTCCTCGAACGCGCCGAGGAGCATGCGGCGACCGTCATGCCCGGCTTCACCCATATGCAGGCGGCCCAGCCGGTGACCTTCGGCCATCACTGCATGGCCTATGTCGAGATGTTCGGCCGCGACCTCTCGCGCGTCCGCGACGCCATCGAGCGCATGGATGAAAGCCCGCTGGGCGCGGCGGCCCTTGCCGGCACCAGTTTTTCCATCGACCGCCACATGACGGCCCGGGCGCTCGGTTTCCGCGAGCCGACGCGCAATTCGCTGGACAGCGTCTCGGACCGCGATTTTGCGCTCGAATTCCTCTCGATCGCCGCGATCTGCGCGACGCACCTCTCCAGGCTCGCCGAGGAGATCATCATCTGGTCGACGCCGCAATTCGGCTTCATCCGCTTGTCGGACAGCTTCTCCACCGGTTCCTCGATCATGCCGCAGAAGAAGAATCCGGACGCCGCCGAGCTGGTGCGCGGCAAGACCGGCCGCGTCAATGGCCATCTCGTCGGCCTGCTGACCGTGATGAAGGGCATGCCGCTGACTTATGGCAAGGATATGCAGGAGGACAAGGAAGCGGTCTTCGACGCAGCCGAGACGCTCGACCTGATGCTGGCGGCGACGACCGGCATGATGCGCGACATGACCGTCAACGCCGCCGCCATGAAGAAGGCCGCCGGCGCCGGTCACGCCACGGCGACCGACCTTGCCGACTGGCTGGTGCGCAATCTCGGCCTCCCCTTCCGCGAGGCGCACCATGTCACCGGCCGCGCCGTGGCGCTCGCTGAGGAAAAGAAGGTCGGCCTGGAGAAGCTCTCGCTGGACGACCTGCGCTCGATCCATCCCGGCATCACGGAAGACATCTTTTCGGTGCTTGCCGTGCAGAATTCGGTGAAGAGCCGCACAAGCTTCGGCGGCACCGCGCCGTCCGAAGTGCGAAAGCAGATCCGCTATTGGAAGAAGCGGCTCGCCAAGGCTTGATGCATGTCGCCCAGAAGTGTGTAGCGGTTCTGGGGCAACCACAT
This sequence comes from Mesorhizobium sp. WSM4935, assembly GCF_029625735.1. Lineage (NCBI taxonomy): Bacteria > Pseudomonadati > Pseudomonadota > Alphaproteobacteria > Hyphomicrobiales > Phyllobacteriaceae > Mesorhizobium > Mesorhizobium sp. WSM4935. The sequence continues at coordinate 66,742 of NZ_JARTVR010000020.1, forward strand.
GCATCAAAACAAATGCATGTCGCTCAGAAGTGTGCAGCCGTTCTGGGAGAACGACAGCATCAAAGCAATTGCCGGGATGCAAAGCGCTGAAAACTCGGCTAAAAGCGGCGGCACAATAAACAGTTTCGAACGGATGGATCGATGACCCGTAGCAGGATTTTGGTGACGCTGGCGCTGCTGGCGGCGGTTGTCACCGTCACGGGCTGCGGCAGGAAGACCGGCCTCGACACGCCTTATGAGGCGGCGGTGCAGGCGCGCAAGGATGCGGAAAAAGCCAAGCAGCCGGTGCCGCCCGAGCCGGAAAAACCGGTCAAGGACAGGAAATTCATTCTCGATCCCCTGCTCTAGAGCCGATGAGACCGATCGATCTCCTCGAGCTCCAACTTTCCGGAACCAATACCCGTGAACCATTTCGATTACCGTGACGGTGTTCTCCATGCCGAGGACGTCGCGATCCCCGACATCGCAGCCGCGGTCGGCACGCCCTTCTATTGCTACTCGACGGCGACGCTGACCCGGCATTTCCGCGTCTTCAGAGAGGCTTTCGCCGGCCTCGACGCGCTGGTCTGCTACGCCATGAAGGCGAACTCCAACCAGGCCGTGCTGAGGACGCTGGCCAGGCAGGGTGCTGGCGCCGACGTGGTCTCGGAAGGCGAATTGCGCCGTGCTTTGGCCGCCGGCATCCCGGCCGGCAAGATCCTGTTTTCCGGCGTCGGCAAGACCGCGCGGGAAATGGACTTTGCCCTCAACGCCGGCATTCTCTGCTTCAACGTCGAATCCGAGCCGGAGCTCGAGCTGTTGTCGGCGCGCGCGACCGCGCTCGGCAAGGTGGCTCCGATCTCGCTGCGCATCAATCCGGACGTCGATGCAAGGACGCACAAGAAGATCTCGACCGGCAAGGCCGAGAACAAATTCGGCATTCCGTGGCAGCGCGCGCGGCAGGTCTACGCCGGAGCGGCTGAATTGCCGGGCATCAAGGTGACCGGCATCGACACCCATATCGGCAGCCAGATCACCGAATTGCAGCCCTTCGACGACGCCTTCGCGCTGCTCGTCGAACTGGTCGGCGCGCTGCGGGCCGACGGACATTCGATCGAGCATGTCGATCTCGGCGGCGGCCTGGGCATTCCCTACCGCGTCGACAACAGCCCGCCGCCGCTGCCCGACGCCTATGCCGAGATCGTCAGGAAGCATGTCACCAGGCTGGGCCTCAAGGTGATGTTCGAGCCCGGCCGCCTGATCGTCGGCAACGCCGGCATCCTGGTGTCTGAGGTGATCTATGTGAAGGAGGGCGACGCCAAGAACTTCCTTGTCGTCGACGCCGCCATGAACGACCTGATCCGGCCGACGCTCTATGATGCCTTCCACGATATCAGGCCTGTGGTGCAGCAGCCCGCCTCGACTCCGCGCATGAAGGTCGATGTCGTCGGCCCGGTCTGCGAGACCGGCGACTTCATCGGCCTCGACCGCGACCTGCCGAGGCTGAAGGCCGGCGACCTGATCGCCGTTTCCACCGCCGGCGCCTATGGTGCGGTGCAGGCCGGCACCTACAACACCCGGCTCCTGGTGCCGGAGGTTCTGGTCGACGGCGACCGCTTCCATGTCGTGCGGCCGCGCCAGACCTATGAGGATCTGATCGGACTGGATTCGGTCCCCGACTGGTTGAAGTAAACCCAGGCGGCGCGCCTTAAGGAGCTAGCCATGCTGGAAAAAAACACGATCACGCGCGAGCGCATCGCCGCTGTCGAACCGCGCATTCGGCCCTATGTGCGCCACACGCCCGTCATGCGCGTCGACATGGCGGACTTCGGCCGGCCTGCCTTTCCGGTCGACCTGAAGCTCGAATGCCTGCAGCATTCCGGGTCGTTCAAGGTGCGCGGCGCCTTCACCAATCTGCTCGAACGTCAGGTGCCCGAAGCCGGCGTGGTCGCCGCGTCCGGCGGAAATCATGGCGCCGCCGTCGCCTACGCCGCCATGAAGCTCGGACACAAGGCCAGCATCTTCGTGCCGGAGGTCAGCCCGCCGGCGAAGCTCGCGCGCATTCGCGGCTACGGGGCGGAGCTGGTGGTCGGCGGCGCGCGCTATGCCGAGGCGCTGGCCGCCAGCCAAGACTTCGCAGCCAGGACCGGCGCCCTGCAGATCCATGCCTTCAACCAGGAGGAAACGCTGCTCGGTCAGGGCACGCTCGGCCTGGAGATCGAGGCCGACCTGCCCGAGATCGACACGCTGCTGGTCGCCGTCGGCGGCGGCGGCCTGATCGGCGGCATCGCCGCATGGTTCTCCGGGCGCATCCGCATCGTCGCCATCGAGCCCGAGGGCGCGCCGACGCTCTACCGCGCGCTGGAGGCCGGAGAGCCGGTCGATGCGCCCGCCGAAGGCATCGCCGCCGATTCGCTGGCGCCGAAGCGCGTCGGCGAAATGATGTTTCCGATCGCCGAAGCTTTCGTCGAGCGCTCGATCCTGGTCAGCGACGACGACATCGTTGCGGCGCAGAAGGCGCTGTGGGACCGTGTGCGAATCATCGCCGAGCCGGGTGGCGCCGCGGCCTTCGCGGCCATACTTTCCGGACGCTATATGCCCGCGGACGGCGAGCGCGTGGCCGTCCTGGTCTGCGGTTCGAACACGAATCCCGCCAATTTCTGATCATAACCCGGCCAGACCGCTTCACGTTTTTGGAACCCGCCTCGCCTTTGCCGTGTTTGTTGGTATCCTTCTGGCGATGACGTCCGGGCTATCGCGCCCGGGCAGGAAGGGCCGATGACGGAACGACCCACTTCCAGCGGCGAACGCGGCTTGGCCTCGCGCCTGGCGCTCAGCCGGATGGCGACACGGGCCTCGATACTCTTCGAGCGCGCCTGGCCGCTCGTGCTGCCGGTGCTGGTCGTCGCCAGCCTGTTTCTCAGCTTTTCATGGTTCGGCCTGTTCCCGCGCCTGCCGGACACCGCGCGAATCGGCCTTCTGATCCTGTTCGCGCTGGCGGCAGTCGCTGCGCTCTATCCGCTGCGCTTCTTCCGCATACCTTCGGCCGCGGAGGTCGACAGACGCATCGAGGCGGCGAACGAATTGCTCCACAGTCCGGTGCAGGCGCAGACCGACCGGCCGAGCGGCGCCGAGAGCATCTTCTCGCAGGCGCTGTGGCGCGAGCACCAGAAGCGCATGGCCGAGCGGCTCTCGAGCCTCGGCGCCGACCGGCCGCGCAGTAACGTGCCGGACTATGACCGCTGGGGCCTGCGCGCCGTGGCAGGGCTGCTGTTCGTCACCGCTTTGGCCTTCTCCTTAGGACCCTTTGGCGGCAGGGTCGGTGACGCTTTTGTCGCCCGCGCTTCGCACGACACCGTGCCGCCGCGCATCGACGCCTGGGTGACGCCGCCGGCCTATACCGGCAAGGCGCCGCTGTTCCTGACGGCCGATGCCAACCAGGCCGTCCAGACCTTTTCCGTCCCGCAAGGCAGCGACGTCTCGCTGCGCGTCACCGGCGGCTCCGGCGAGGAAACGCTGAACTACGCCGATCAGGCCGGCAATGACCGCGCCATCGAGCCGGCGGCGCCCCCCGGAGCGCCCAGGGAGACCCCGGCCCCCGCCGCCGGCCAGACGGCACCAAAAGTGCGCCAGTTCGCGGATAAGCTGAACACCAACGGTACGCTGACGCTGAAATCGGGCGACAGCGACCTCGGCCACTGGGCTTTTGCCGTCATCCCCGACAAGCCGCCGACGATCCGCTTCGTCGGCGAGCCGAAGCGCGCCGTCAACGGCGCCATGGAGCTCAATTACCAGATCGACGACGACTACGGCGCGGCCTCCGCCAAGGCCGTTTTCGAACTGTCCAATCCGCCGGCCGCCAACGCGCATCCGCTCTACGGCCCGCCCGACATGCCGCTGACGCTGCCGCGCCGCGGCGGCAAGGCGAACGCGGCCAAGACGACCAAGGATCTGACCGAGCATGTCTGGGCCGGCAGCAGCATCAAGCTGACGCTGAGCGTCACCGATGATGCCGGCCACACCGCGACCAGCGAGACCAAGACGCTTGTGATGCCCGAGCGGCCCTTCGCCAATCCGCTGGCCCGCGCGGTGATCGAACAGCGACGGCTGCTGGCGCTCGACACCAATGCCAAGCCGCGTGTCCTCGACCTGATGGATGCGATCACGCTGCGGCCAGAGGACACGTTCGACAACATGTCGAACTATCTCGCCATCATGAGCGCGCGGAGCCGGCTGAAGCTCTCCGAAAGCGACGACCAGTTGCGCAATGTCGTGTCCTATCTGTGGGAGATCGCGCTCGGCATCGAGGAAGGCAATCTGTCGGCCGCGGAGCGGCGGCTGCGCCAGGCGCAGCAGGCGTTGCAGGACGCCATCAAGAATGGCGCCAGCGATCAGGAGATCGAGAAGGCGATGAAGGAACTGCGCGAGGCGATGAACCAGTTCCTGCAGGAATTCGCCCAGCGCGCGCAGCAGAACCCGAACGCGCCGCAGATGCAGCAGAACGGCCGCGAGCTGCGCCAGAGCGATATCGACCGCATGATGGATCAGATCGAGAATCTGGCCAAATCGGGCGATCGCGACAAGGCGCAGCAGCTTCTCTCGGAGCTGCAGGATATGATGAACAACCTGCAGGCCGGCCGCCAGCAGCCGGGTGGCGAGCAGGATAGCGAGATGCGCCAGCAGATGGACAAGCTCGGCGATATCATGCGCCGCCAGCAGGAGATGATGAACGACACCTTCCGCCTGGACCAGATGCAGCGCGGACAGCGCGGCGAGGGCGGCGAGCAGCAGCAGTTTGGCGAGGATGGCGAACCAGGCCAGCCCAATGACCAGCAGCGGCCGGGGCCAGGTCAGGATCGCGATCCGCTGGGACGCCCGAAAATGTCGCCGAAGGATCTGGCCGATGCGCTGAAGCAGCTGCAGGAAGGCCAGGGCCAGCTGCAAAGCGAGCTCGATCAGTTGAAGAAAGGGCTTGAAGGTCTCGGCATGGAACCCAATGAGGGCTTCGGCGAGGCCGGCAAATCGATGGGTAACGCCGAACGATCGCTTGGCCAGGGCGATGGCGACCAGGCCGTCGGCCACCAGGGCCGTGCGCTGGAAGCCTTGCGCCGCGGCGCCAAGGAGATGATGAAGCAGATGCAGGCCATGCAGGGCGACCAGGGCGGCAGTGAGCAGGGCGGTCGCCAGCAGGACGCCGACCGCGATCCGCTGGGACGGCCGCGCGCCACCAACAGCCCTGATGACGGCACCTCGGTCAAGGTTCCCGACGAGATCGACGTGCAACGCGCCCGCCAGATCCTCGACGCGATCCGCAAGCGGCTCGGCAATGCGCTCAGCCCCGACATCGAGCGCAGCTATCTCGAACGGCTGCTGGAGCTGAAGTAAAGCTCACCCATTCCGTTGCGCACGGTGGCGTACGGCTAACTTCTCTCGAACGTTCGTGAGATGATCGCAGCCAATTTGTCGGCTAGCCGTCGAGGAGCTTTCGTTGAGCCACTGAGCACCAGATGCGTTTCGCCTAGAGCGTTTCCTACTTTGACAGAATCGAAGGGGATTCCCGAGTTGTCGGATTTGTGATTCAAGATGCTGGCTGGAATGGAGGCCAGCATCTGATGACGCGACCTCTTTCGGACGACCTTC
>NZ_JARTVR010000021.1:0-71414 GCF_029625735.1 Mesorhizobium sp. WSM4935
GCCGGCACCCGCTTCCAGGAGTAGAAAGCCTGGTGGCGGATGCCGAGATGCGAGGCGAGCGCGCCCAATCCGCCAACCTTGGCGGCTGCGATTCTGACGATTTCGATCATGGCATGATGGTAGGTATTACCTACCTACTATGTCAACAGCCAATCGCTTGCAAAAAAGTAAGCAATAATTACTATGCTGCGGCATGATCGCGACCATCCGCACCGACTCGACGACCCTCGGCCAGCGCCTGCGCCAGGCGCGCGAGGCTGCCGGCCTGACGCAGAACGACATCGCCGATCATTTCAAGATCAAACGGGTGTCGGTCACGCAATGGGAGGCCGACACCACCCGCCCCTCGATGGAGCGGCTCCCCGAGCTCGCCGCGCTGCTCAAGACCGATGTCGCCTGGCTGCTCGATGCCTCAGGCGTCGCACCCGTGCCGGTCTTGCGCGAGCCGAAGCTGAAAGCTTCGCGCACGCCGATCATCCCCGGCGACGAGTTGGTCGGCGGCCGCGACCTGCCGATCTACGCTGCGGCGATGGGCGGCGAAGGCCACATGATCGTCACCTTCGAGGCGATCGACTGGGTGAAGCGGCCGGCGGTGCTGCAGAATGTCCGCGGCGGCTACGGCATCCTGGTGCGCGGCGAATCCATGATCCCCGCCTATTGGCCGGGCGACACCGCGCTGGTGAACCCGCATCTGCAGCCGGCGCGGGATTCCGACGCCGTGTTCTTCCACACCCCGCCCAAGGAGCGCGGCGACGAAGAAGCCATCATCAAGCGCCTTGTCGGCATGAACGACCGCGAGTGGACGCTGGAGCAGTACCGGCCCGCGAAGACGTTTACGGAGAGCCGCGTCGACTGGCCGATCTGCCATCGCGTGGTGGGGAAGTACAACGCGCGGTGATCAATAGAGTGGCGGCGCCGTTTTCCGCTATTGAATACGGATGCTTCAGCCACCCAGATAATTATTCGGACCAACTAGATCGGCCTGGAGAGAAGATCGCGTCACGTGAACCTCCTGCCACGCAGTCCCAGGGGCAAGCCGACTTTTCCGGTTGACTATCAATGCTCTCCTCAATTTAGTGCTTCCGACTCTGCCAAGGAGTGGTGCAGAGTTTAGGTGGGGTTAGACGGCTAAGCTGGCTGCGGGGAGAAGACTTGACTATAATCGGCGAAATGGCCCTTGGGGTGGCCTCTAATATTCTATTTGACGCTATACGTCGTCCTTTTCAGGCACTGACCGCAGAACTAAGGCGTAAGGACCGAGTCAACAAGGCTCTGACTGATCGCCAGTCAGTGCGCCCATCAGGTGCGCAACAATCAGAGAAGGCCTTACACGATCTAACTCGGATAATCGGTAATTCGCATGGCAATTTGGACGAGAACGTCTCCGAGTTTCTCCGCGAACTTAAAAAAACCGTGATACCAGAAGCCTTGGCGAATTGCGCTTTAAGCGGAGCTAGCCCCGAGAGTCTGTTTGCGCCTTTTGACGAATTCTACTCGCGCTTTTCGGATTTGCACTTCACATCCCGTCAGTTGTTCGACGGCCTTTTCGCAGCCTGTGTTGAGCGTGTAGATGCGGTGGAGGACGCCGCGCTGCTAGAAATCATCCGAGCTCAGCACCATGAGTTATTGGAAAAGGTTAATCAGGTGCGCTCGTCTCTTCAGATGCAGGGCAAAGCAGGTCCTCTGTCATACTCGGAAATACGCGATGCAAGGGTGAAGGTCGCCCGCTCGATCGATGCGGCGAACCGCTACACGACTGTTGAAACTCTCCAAGGCACCAAAAAACTTCGTCTAAGAAACTTAGCAATTCATGGCCGGCTAACACCGCTTTCGCCAGCAGAAATAGCGTCAGCTAAGATCGGCTATTCCGATCAAAGCATAGGTTACATCACATTTCGGCGCCAATTCGATCGCGCAGTAATTCTCGGGGACCCAGGTGGTGGGAAGTCTACTCTGACACAGATGCTCTGCAACGATCTAGCCAGTCTCATAGTTCTGGAGGATTCCAATCCAGGTCGAAAAGAATACGACCCGCAGGAATTAAAGGTCCCCTTGAGAATTGTTTTACGGAGCTTCGAGGCTAGGCAACGTCAGGACCCCTCATATACATTCTTTGACTATCTACGTGATGACCTGATAGTCGCTCTGGAAAACGACGACGGCCTCGCAGGGCGCTTTCTCCAGGTTACTCTCGCGATGGGAGCGGCGATCCTCATCTTTGACGGCCTGGATGAAGTGCTTGAGGTCGGGGAGCGTCGCAATATCGTAGGACTGATAGAGCAATTCGCGGAGATTTATGCGGGTTGTCCAGTTCTCGTGACTTCTCGTTTGGTTGGTTATCGGGATGCTCCACTTTGTGAAGATTTCGAGGTTTTTGGCCTCGCACGCTTCTCGCCAGAAGAAGTAAGCAAATACTGTGCAAAGTCCATCCGCGCCGTAAGCGGTGAAAGCTTGAAGGTAGCGGCCGAAAAGTCGAAAGAGTTTCTTCGACAAACGTCGAAGATCGGGGGAGATCTCAGGGAGAATCCCCTAATGCTCGGTTTGATGGTCCAGATCTTCGTTTACCGTGGCGACGTACCCAGTAACCGACCTGAAGTGTACAAAGAGTGCGCGACCTTAATGTTCGAAAAATGGGATGGTCGCCGCGACATCGTAGTTCAGAAGGTGCCCCGAGACGATATGGAGTTGCTGGATGTGTTCGGCTACGTGGCTTCTCGCACATTTGGAGATGCAGCCAATGAAGAGGGCGTCTCGAAGCAGTGGCTGACCCAGGAATTGCGGACCCATTTTGAAGACTGGTATGTCGACCGGGCTAGCGCTCATCGTGCAGCCAAGTCATTGGTCGACTTTTTAACCGGTCGAGCTTGGGTGATGAGTGAAGTGGGGAGTGGGACTTTCAAATTCACTCACAGGACTTTCCTCGAGTATTTTTTTGCTAGAAACCTAATCTCTCTAAGTTCCAGCATTTCGGAGCTTGTACTTGAACGACTTATTCCGCACGTGATAAAAAATGAGTGGGTTGTTATATCGCACCTGGCACTTCACATGGCTGTCTTCCGTGATAGCGGCAAGGCCAGGCAAGCCGGAGAAGGGATTTTAACGCTCCTCAGTGAGAGTTCGATTTTTCCGGCGGATCAAGAGCTCCCACTGTTGGAGTTCGTGGCGGGCGCGCTTGACTACCTAATCATACCGGAGGCGATGTATCTCGCGATTGTCGAGCGTTTGATTATGCGGGCTGTGAAGTTAGGCAGCCGTGAAAACGCGGGGGCCATATCTGTTGTTTGGACCATTTTCCAGACTGCGAAATCCAGATTGGCTTTGACAACGAAGGCGACCGAGGGGGTCTTTGAGCGGCACCTTCACGGCACTTCCTCTCCAGAGATGCTGTTCTGTATGTATGTTCTCGGTTACAAACAACGCCTCTTGTATCGCTTTACGCCAATTGGGGGGCGGTACGGCAACTTAGGTGTATTATGGGACGCACTTTCGCATATTAGAGAAAAGTACAAAACCTTCTTCGAAAGTTTGGCTGAGCACGACTTGTTAATAGCAAAGGCGTTTTCATTTTTGTACGGCGAGCGTCGTTTTCAATACTATCGAGCCTTCGGCCCGGCCTTCATCGAAACATCTCTCTCGCCACTGGTTCCTAGCCCAATTGACCAGCCACTGGCTTCGGCCGCCAACCAAGTCAGCTATGCTTTGTCTGGAGGCCCGGACGTAGCCACGGACGATGATCCTGATCTTTCTGACTGCGAGCGGTTAGTCGAGGCGGTGGCCGATGACGTAAAATCTGGAACTATAGAGAGATTGCTTGCCCCAATTCCGTCGGCGTCATGGGCTGACGACATTGACCAAGATGTGGAAATGACGGTGAGGTTTCTTTACGCAGGACAATCGCGGCGCTCTTCAAAAGTGCGGCGCCAAAGGGCGCAAGTTTTGCTGAGCGTTTTGATACTCGCGGACAGCCTAGCTCGCGAAAGGGAGGCCGAATCTCACTCCCGAAGAAGGGGCATCTTGTCTATCCCGCTGAACGTACTGAAAGCGCTTGTTTCGAGATGTGGCGAGACCGATTACACCCCCGCATTACAAGATTGGATGGGAAGAATCGAAAGGCCGGAGCGGCGTAGGCCGGTCGTTCGCTCTAAGCGCTAATTCGCGGTCTTAGCGGCACGTCAAATTAGCGTTTCGACCTCCGCCATCCTGCGGCAACAGCTTCGGCTTCCGAGCAGAACCACCTTTCGCCTTTGGCCAGGTTGATGATGGTGACGCCGTAATATTCCTGTCCAGGCACGTGATAGATCCGCTCGCCTTCCGCCGAAATGTTGCCCTTGATGTTGCAGCCGGCGCTGCCGCTGCCGAGGGCGAAGGTTGGCGTCGATGGCGCCTGCAAATCGTCGCTGTGCTGCGCTCGCCAATCCCACGGCACTTGGAAGTTGCCGACCCAAAGGCCGAGCTTCGCCGCCTGCGCCTTGGCCTGTTGCGCCGCATAGGCGCCGTTGCTGTATTTCGGCCAGTCCAGCGCCTGCCCCTGCCCGACCATCCAGGCGGCGATGTCCGCGCCGTCGGCTCGTGTGCAATTGCCGACAAAGCGCCCGTAGCGGTCCCATGTCACGAAGGCGCATTGCACCGGCCTAGAGGCGGCCAGGAATTTGTCCAGCGCTTCGGCGGAGCGGCGGCCGCAGGGATATTCGAAGCCTTTCGCGTCGTCGCAATATTGCCGGCTCTCCGGCGCGTCGATGCCGTTGAATCGCACGCGCTGGCCGTGGATCTCGATCGTGTCGCCGTCGATCACGGAGGCGACGCCAGCGATCGACACCGGCCTCGGCTTGATGATGTTCTGCAGGTTGATCTCCGGCAGCGGCCCGCTGTTATGCATGACGAATTGCGTGACGAGGGCGGAAACGGCAGCGACCGTCACGAGCACAAGACGAAGCGGCACGCCGGCCCATCGAGTGGCACGCGAGCGTCTCGCGCCAGTGCGCCGCCGCCACTGGTTAGAGTGATTGCCGTACCGGGATTTGTCCAAGCCCCTTAATTTCACTCCACTATCGGAAGAGCTTCTTGAGGATGCTCCAGAAGCTGACCGTCGTTCGGTCGTAAACCCGGTTGTAAGCAGCTCGCTTCGGATTTGTAATCCAGCCCATGCCGCGCGGCGCCTTTAGGCCAAGCTGCTGCTTCACCATTCGCTTGACGGAAGTGCGAGCAGCCAGGCTGCGTTTGATGCTTGGTTTGCGGATCCCGAATTTCACCGCGCTCACCTTTCACAGCCAATGCCATCGTGGTCGCCGTCTAACCGGTTGGGATCGGAACCGACAGCGACCGGACCGGCTACGACCGGGTTGTTACCGCTTCCATGCAGGCAATCGAGGTCGCGTGTGCCGCCACCGCCTTGCTGCGCGGCGCCGACGAGCGGAGTTCCACGGTAGCGTTGGACGACGGCGGCCGATCGCTGGCCGTCGCCTTCGATATGCGTGTTATTGCTGTTCGGATTGAACGGATCGACCGTTTGCAGAAGCGAATTGACGTTGTTTGCGTCGCCGGACGCAAGCGTCGTCGTATCGTAATTGTTCAAATAGTCGGCAGCACAGCCCGACAACAGCACCGCACTCGCTGCGCCAAAATACGATCGAAAATCCACAGAGGTATCCCCCGACACCGGGTGGCATAATGCTTCATTTGGACTTTGTTGTCGAATCCGAGTTTGACCGCTTGCCATCCGTACCAAGCTAAGCAACGTTGGCCGCGGGTTTGGGATTTTGGGGGGACTATGAAGCGGTTTGTTTTGACCGTCGCTGCCTTCGTTTGCATTGCAGGCTGCGCGACACCACCGGACAAAATAGCAGGCGTGCCGAATGCTGGCCCCTGCACGCAAGCCGACAAAGAGCGCCTGGCGACTCTGACAAACCAGCAGAACAGAGCTGCGAGCGGAGACGCGCTAGGCGTCTTCCTCATCGGCGTGCCGGTCGCGTCGATGGCGGGCGGTGACCACGAAACCGAGATCGCCGTGCTGAAAGGGCGTTGCGGACCGCCCAAGACCTGACGTTCCGTCGCCAATCACGCCAAAGGGCCCTCCCATAAGCGAACTCGTCGGCGCCCGGCTGTTCCGCCGCAGCTCGGAGCGGCGGACGCGGCCCAAGCCCAATACCTGAGCCGGAGTTCGGAGAGAAATCGGACTGCCGTTGGAACAAACGCTGCGTCCCCCTGTTTGCCTCCGAGCACATTCAGTGCGTTGGAGGATTATCCATGAAGCTTCATTTGCTATCGGCCGCGCTCTGCACGGCCGTCGCCTTGGGTTTTGCCCATCCGGCGTTTAGTGCCGAAAAGGCGCAGGAGTTCGTCAACAAGGCGGCGGAAGGCGGGATCTTCGAGGTCGAGTCCAGCAAGATCGTCCAGGGCAAGGCGAAAGATCAGGCCGTCAACGGCTTTGCCCAGAAAATGATTACCGATCACGGCGCGGCCAACGCCAAGCTGCAGTCGATCGCCGGCGAGCAGAAACTGCAGGTTCCGGCGGAGACGGACGCCAAGCACAAGAGCGATCTCGAAGCGTTGAAATCGTCGAGCGGGTCGGGCGACCAATCCTACGTGAAGATGCAGCAAGACGCGCACGCCGATGCGGTCAAGCTGTTTCAGGACTATGCGGCCGACGGCGACAACGCGGCTCTCAAGGCATTCGCGCAGCAGACGCTGCCGACGCTCAAGATGCACCAGGAGATGATCGACAAGATCGCTTCCGGCAAAACCGACAATACCGCAACCACCAGCACCGCGCCCGCGGCGACAGACACAGACCAGAATGCATCGGCCCCGGTGCCCGGAGCCAACAGCTTTACCGAAGCACAGGCGAAATCGCGGATCCAGGATGCCGGCTTCGCCAATGTCAGCGCGCTGACGAAGGACGACCAGGGCATCTGGCGCGGCACCGCCGAGAAGGATGGAAAGCAGGTGGCCGTCGCGCTCGATTTCAAAGGCAACGTGGTCGCCGGCGCTCGATAACCGAACTCACGAGATGGAGTGAAACATGACAACCGTCACCGGACTTTTCGATGACTATCAGGACGCATCCGACGCCGTAAGCGAACTGGAAGCGATCGGCGTGCCGCGAGACGACATCAGCATCGTGGCGAACAATTCCGACAATTGGTATCGGGGCGATGAGACTTCAGAAGCCGGCGAAGATGCCGCCGCCGGCGCGGGCCTCGGGGCGCTAGTCGGCGGCGCTGGCGGCCTGCTTACGGGGCTCGGGATCATGGCCATACCCGGTGTCGGGCCTGTCGTGGCGGCAGGCTGGCTGGCCGCTACGGCCGTCGGCGCGGTGGGCGGCGCTGTGGTCGGGGGAGCCGCCGGCGGGATCGTGGGAGCGCTGACGGCGTCCGGCGTTCCAGAGCGCGATGCGCATGTCTATGCCGAGGGCGTTCGCCGCGGCGGCAGCCTGGTGACTGCCAGGGTGGATGATCGGCTTACCGGCGAAGCTGAGCGCATTCTGCGCGGGGAGCGTTCGGTCAATCTCGACGAGAGGCGTAGCGCTTACGAGTCCGCCGGATGGACAGGATTCGACGCCACGGCAGAGCCCTATGATGACATCGAGGCCGAACGCGACCGCGTTCGCCGAACAACACCGCTCTGAGAAATGCGGCCCCGTCGAACTATCGGCGGGGCTTTTTCTTGCCGGCAGCCGGACGTAGTCACCTAGCATTTTGAGAGCCCGACCGGAGATGTCAAAGCCGAGCGATCGCTCACCTTGGACAAACGGCGGTCGGGCGGCCACTCAAAAGACAAGGTGCTTGCGCTTTCGGCCGGATCTGCTCGGCTGCGCCAGAGCTTCCCGGCCCGTTGGGATATCCAGGATCGTCTGCAGCTTTGCGAGCTGATCTGGGAAATTCTGCGCAAGGTATCTGACCACTCGCGCGCTCTCCATCAGCCGGTCGAGATAGGACCTTGCCGCCATAAGCTCCAGCGCCCACATGCCGCAAAGGCTGGCGCAGTGCAGGAATTCATCATTCAGCGCGTCAAACTCGATTTCCATGGCAGCAAGCTGCTCGGCTGTTACGCTGGCAAACTTCCTTTTCGGCCTGGACGGGTCCGCCAACTGCGACACTGGCGTAAGCGTGCTGAGAAGCTGCGCATAATGGAAGTTCGCCCGGTTGAGGGCAATCATCAGCTTTGCAGCTTTGAGCTGCCTTTCCGGCAGCATCCTGCGCAACGAGGCGAACACCTGGGGCGGCACGTACCACTCCTGCAGGAGATCCAGCACCTCGGACGAGATTCCGCTGATCAAGGGCTTCGGTTCAGCAGGTGGACACGAGGTTTGCGCCGGTTGCTCGGCGTTGATCCGCTGAGCCAGCGTCTTCGGCACGGCCGCGAGGCCTTCGGCCGATAACAGACGGCGGAATGGTTCCTGCTTCAACGGATCTCGCATCGCTCGAACTATAGTATCGAGCCGGTCACGAGGGATCTGCGCCTCAGCCGTCAATTTGCGGGTTCTTTCGCATTCAGCCTCATAGGTCCTGCGCAGCCAGGTACCGGTGAACAGACGGGCAGGTTCGTACATCTCCTCCACTAGTGCGGTATGCCTGGTGCGGCTGTTCTGCAGAACCCGGTAGGCGGCTTCCAGTCCCAAAACTTTGCCGCGTGCCTTCATCCAGCGCTCCCCACGGATGCTCGCTCAGCCAGCGCAACAAGTGGATCCAGTGAGGGGAAAAGAAACGAATCCAGCTTCATGCCATTGTTGACGTGGAGATTTCCCCTGATGTCGGCGATTTCGTGCATTGGGGCTATCAGATAATCGCGAATGGCCAGATCGCCGGGATGCATTCGGATGAGAACGAAGATATCCGCCGGGACCTCTCCCGCAGCCCTCGAAGACCAGCGGGGATAGGCGCTGTGCGAGACGCGACAACGAGCGATCGCGATCACCACAGTGAACTCGTCATTGATCCGGACGAGCTCAGTTCCTGGGTCATAAGAAGCCTGCCCGCCCGCCCCTTTGATCGCGACCAAGAGGTCTTCCATTACCTGGTGGCGGGTAGCTTCGAGGCGCTTCCTTAGGTCAATGAAGTGACACTTCCTTGGCGGCAGGCAGCCAATCAGCCTGTATGCATTAAGCAGGCCTCCGAAACGCGATCTATAGCGCCAGCTCGAGGGGCATTCGGGCGCTGCGTTAATGATCTCATCAGACAGCTTCCCTTCGCGTTTGTAGACACTGCGCAGGGCCGCCAGCAGTTCATCATCGCTCATGCGCGGGTAGAGCAATTCTATTTTTTGCTGCGCCTTCTCAAACAATCTGCGGTTTACGATCGGCTCGATAGCGTTCTCAGCTCTTACCCATTGGTCCGGGGGATTCCACACCATCTTGCTTTTGAACTTGGTGCAGCGACGATTCCAGACGTTATTGCCGATGTATTTCTCATTGGTGAGGACACGGCGCACCCCTTCTCGTTTCCATGGCCGGCCGAAGTCGTTCGCGATTCCCCGGGCATTCAGGTATCTCGCGATGTCGGCCTCATTTTTGCGCGACCCGACGAAGAGGCGAAAGATCAGCTGAACAGTCGCTATCTCCTCCGGCGGGCCCGGCACGATAATGACCCGGTCAGATTGGAGATTTTTGTGTTCGTTGCGAGCGAGCACCAGCTTAGGCTGACCAGACTGGTCGATCATCAGACGCCTTAGTCCCAGCCCCTGCAAGCCGCCGACGTGGAACCCCATCCCGGCCGCCCTCACCTGGCCCATGAAGACCTTCTGTGACAGCATCCGGCTATATTCCGCCGCCATGCTGCGCTTTATGGCCTTGAGCACGTCCGACCCGACGCTGCCGTCATTCCCGAATTGCTCGGCGCAAAACTCAATCCGCACGCCGGCCATCTGGCATCGATATTCGTAAGAGGCGCTTTCATCGATGTTTTGGAACCGGCCCCATCGGCTCACGTCGTAGACGACGACCGTCTCGAAATCGGCGAGCCCGTGCTCCACGTCAAAGAGCAGCTTCTTGAGGCCGGGCCGGCTTTCCAGATGCAATCCGCTTCGGCCCGGGTCTTCATATGTCGCAACGATGTCGTAGCCCATGACCTCGGCATAACCGCGGATTGCATCCCTCTGGTTATCGAGGGAATAGGTCTGGTGCTCCGTGGACATGCGTAAGTATTGGGCGGCGCGAACTCTGCGCCTCTCTTGGGGCGGTTTGCCGGCCGCTGCAAACTTGTCCATCGCCGTGCCCCGTTGTACGGGTGCTTTAAACCTAGCGGTCAATTGTCAAGCGGCAAGAGCCACCAATGCGCCAATACGTCGGACTGGTCCACAAAGAGACGGGCAGCCATTTCGGCGTATCATTTCCCGACTTTCCCGGCGTAGTGACCGCCGGCGCAACTGTTGACGAGCGCGCGACCATGCCGAGGAGGCCCTGGCGTTCCACGTCGAAGGGATGATTGAAGGCGGTAAAGCGGTTCCGCTCCCCACCCCCCTCGAGCAAATCGAGGCGGATCCGGAGCATCGCGGTTGGTCTGCATTTTTGGTGCCGCTGAAGATCAACTGAACGGGGCCGGCTGTTTACCGTTGCCCAACGAACTTTCCCGTTTGGCAACCATGGCTTTCAACTGCGGGGAAACCGTGATTCACTTCGTGAGCCGGCGTGCCGCCGTTCCGCCGCAATGCGACCGCAGTTCAGCTTCGTTCGCCCCCGTCGTCAGTCCCTGGGGCTTCAGAGGAGTTCTAGTGATGTTTCTCAAGAAGGCTATTCTCGCGGTGCTCATGTCCGCGGCGCTCGCCGGCTGCGAGACGCAAACCGAAGGCCAACAGCGGGCCACTACCGGCGCATTGCTCGGCGGCGCCGGCGGCGCGCTGGTCGGCCAGGCGATCGGCGGCAACACCAAGAGCACGGTGATCGGCGCGGCGAGCGGTGCACTGCTCGGCGCCGTGGTCGGCTCTGCGACTACGCCGCAGCGCCGCGGCGATCAGCTCTGCCGCTATCAGGACCGCTACGGACGCATCTACACGGCGCCCTGCGACGACCGGTATTACAGCGGCAATTATTGATCGCAGTCTGATCGGCTGGAGTCCGGCGCGTTCAGCGCCGGCTCCTTCGCTGTTCAGCAATGACAACGAATTGCATCAGCGCTTGCTGGGGCGATCCACCGGAAACCTACCTTTGTAGGAACCTTTCGACATTCATGAAGTTTGGCTCCCTGTTGGGGATCAAATCCATGCATAGTCGGAAATCCGTGAAGTCGGCGCTGGTCAATCAGATCGACGCGGTTCAGCTCAGAATCTCGCGGCTGGAGGCGGAGCTAGTCACCGGCTGCAAATCAAACAGAAACTCTTGGCGTTGTGGATATGAACTCAACGCCCAGAAAGCACGCCTAGTTCGGCTTGAGGCGGTTCTAGCAAGCTATCCTGCAGGGCCAAGTTCGGGAGGCGGCCAGCCGCAGACTGGGAGCGAGAGCACGGATAGTTGGCCGAGCGGGCTCTCACAGCGCCCGATCAGAACCTCTGCATTGCGCTTACAGCATCTCAGTCCGGAGGTGACGCTCTCTTGAGGTACGGTAGGCCAGTTCGAGCCCGGCGCCTTCGGCACCGAGCTTCGCGCTGTCATTCTTTTGCACCGTTTGTGCGATAAAGGAGCTTTCGCGGCGGGCAGGAGGAGGTCGAGAATGACAAGCCTTGCCGTTGCTCTGAAGAACCGAAGCAAACATGCCGTGAAGCGGCTGCTTCGCTATGACGAGCGCAACTGGCTGCGCATCCGCCAGATCGAAGCCTTCACAATGTTCCTTGAAGCGGCCAACCGCAAATCGCGCGACGTGATCGAGATCTCGCCGGGCTGGAACCGCTATTGGCGGACGCTCTGCCCGAACTATCGCTCGGTCGATTTCCCTGACTTCGACATCTGCAGGGATCGCACTGAGGAGCAATATTCGATCGTCATCGCCGACCAGGTGCTGGAGCATGTGCAGCGCCCGCAGGCGGCCGCCGCCAACATCTACGCCATGGTGAAGCCCGGCGGCTGGGCAATGGTGGCGACGCCCTTCCTGTTTCGCGTGCATGCGCGCCCGCACGACTACAACCGCTGGACGCCAGCGGGGCTCAAGCAACTGATGGTCGAAGGCGGTTTCGCCGCGGATGACGTGCAGGCCTTTAGCTGGGGTAACAAGGCATGTGCCAAGGCCCACATCGGCGGGCCGGTGAGGGCTTATGGCGTGTGGCGGGATCTCAGCAACGACGAAGAGTATCCGCTGATGGTGTGGGCGTTCGCGAAAAAAAGGAATTGACCCGCCCGGTCTGTGATTTGGGCCGAAGCTGTACCGACCGCTAGCGCAGCGAATTTCGGTAAGCCGACATCTCCCTGATCTGGCTCAAGGCGAGGGGCCACCTTCCTGCAGAGCGGACCGAGACCTGACCAGTTC
This sequence comes from Mesorhizobium sp. WSM4935, assembly GCF_029625735.1. NCBI lineage: Bacteria > Pseudomonadati > Pseudomonadota > Alphaproteobacteria > Hyphomicrobiales > Phyllobacteriaceae > Mesorhizobium > Mesorhizobium sp. WSM4935. The sequence goes on from NZ_JARTVR010000021.1 coordinate 12,390, forward strand.
GTGCCAGCAAGAATAGAAAAAGGCCGTCCCAAATGGTTGCTGGAACGGCCTCCTCATAGCTGGGTAGCACTTTAATAGCTTGTCTTGGGTGCGGCTGATGCAGCCGCCGCATGCCTCGTATGATGCCTTGCGTGTCTCACTGGGCACTTGTGCTTCTTGGTCGGCTTGCAGACCGTCTTGTTCGCCACATTCTTCTGGTGCGGCTTCGTAGCACTTGTTGTGGCCGGCGCGGTGGTCATGTTGGTATCGGTCGTGGCAGCTGGCGCGGTCGTCTTGGTGGCGGCGGCGTAGCCTAGAACCGGCATCGAGAAGGCCAGGCTAACAGCGAGGCCCACAGCGGAGAGGAGGGACTTTTTCATGGCTTTTTCTCCTTGCTATGCAGGTCGTTTTTGGGCACTGCGTCGGGATCGATCGGTGTCACGCCAAGCAGCTTCAGAGCTTTCGCAAGCGTCCGGATTCCCTGCGCTTCCTTCTTGGCAGAGCAGAACCGGTTTCCTTTTCGTTGTAGTGCCTTCGCCGCGGTGACCTGCGTTGCCGCGGCATGGCCTCCGAGGGCCTCATCAACCTGGCGGTTGAGAGCGGCGCATCGCTCGGTTCGGGTTGTCGCGACCTTTGCCTGGCCCGCTTCAACCGGGCCACTTACGAGCGGAATGCTCAGCAACGCGCCTATCAAGCCGATCGAGAACCTTTGCATCGCTTGTCGCCAATCCGAACAAGTGCTGCATTGCTGCAGCCGATGATCGACCCTCTGAGCTCAATTTTACGCTCGAACGATTTCTGGAGTTTTTCTACTTTGTTTCTGGATTGTGTCTGAGACTGCGCGGGAAGGCCCGAGTCCTTGGGATGGGGTAAAGCGGCTGTGGTTCGAGTGTCTCCGTCAGCAGGCTAACGGCATTTCAGCCTCGAGCGCCGGAACGATCCCGTTTGCGTAGAGGATGACAGCATCATCGAACTCGCCGCTTGAGGGATCACCCGTACGGCTAAACGCCACGACGCCCGCCGAACATCCAGACAATTTCTCTGCTAAGCGCAAAGCATGTTCGACATCCTGGACCTCCACCGCCTCTCCGGCCGTGATTGCTCCTCTGGGCGTGAAATTGAAACTCTGGACAACAAAATACGTGAGCAACACTGCCTCCTTTGCCGCGACAGTGTGACTCACGACCGAGAACAAAACAAGTACAAAGGAACCCGCAGCAGCGCAGCAATCCACAGAGTGGCAGCGGCAAAGCCAACCTACTCAGCTTGACAAAGTAGGTAGGTATTACCTACCATATCGTTATCGGAGTAGGCAGATGAAATCAGTCCTTGATGCGCAGCAACCCTGGAACGTTGGAACCACTCGGACCGTAGAGGATAAGCGCCCCTGCACATGCCAGGTCCTCGCCTTTACCGGCCCACGCACTGACGGTCTCATCGACCTTGCTGCGAATGACCGCCGCGATGGTCGGATCGGCAAGGTCAACTTTGTAGGCGGTGATCATCACGGCCACCTCGCCTTCGCTAATCTCCAGCTTCGAACAGATCTTCGTGCCGGCGATAGCCTGCCCGAGATGGGACATGACTGCCATCTGCTTGTCGCTATAGGCGAATGCCTGCTCCGCGACGGCGCACCAAAACGTCGCGGCAGCCCAAACCACTTTCCTCACTCAATGCCCCCTGCCCCTGCCTCGCGTCCGGCAAGCTATCACAGGGCCGGAGCACTCGCGAATAGGCTCCCATTTGCAGCCTTCATTGCCGCCCTTCTGTTCTGCGCCGCCCTCACGGTGGGCGCCATCTGACGCACCTCACAAGGAGACCGACTTTGCAGCAAATCAGCAGACCCTCGTCGCGCAACCGCCCGGCCTTTCCGGAAGCATTCGTTGAAACGCATCCGCGCTGCCTCGAAATGTCCGAGGCCATGCGCGATCTCTTCGCCGTGAGTGGCGGAGTAAAGCCCGAAGACCTCATCCGCGCGGGCTTCACCAGCTCGGAAATAGTCGAATTCCGCGACAATGCGGCAAGGCTGGCGGTGCTGACGAGCACCAAGCAGCTAACCATCCGCCCGGATCTGCTCGAGGACATGATCGAGAAGGCCAGGCATGCGGCGCCGAACCGTCTGCCGCTCCCGGCGGATGCAGAACCTACGCGAGGACTGGTCCAGGCCTGGGGCGAATATTGTGCCGCCAGGGGCGCTCTCCTGCTCGACCCCTGGCCCGGTCAGCGCGAACGCTGCATGGCAGTGCTGTCGAGCTATCTAGAGTCCCTGCCGATCTTCCCCGCTATCCGGAACAGCGTTCTCCAAGCGGTAGAGGCCGCCATGCCGCAGGTGACGCAATGAGGCCGGAGCAAACAAGCCGCAACCCCAAGGCAGCGGTAATCCCAACCTTCAAGCCCGACGGATCCGCCTTCGACCTGGTCGACCCCAAGCCATCCGACATCAGCTTCGGTGACATGGCCAACACGCTGTCCAAGCTGGCGCGGTTCAATGGGCTCTACCGTTGCCCCGCCTATTCGGTGGCCCAACATTCCGTGATGGGTGCCGATGCGCTCTACCGGGAGACCGGCGACGGCGTCGCCGCGGGCTACTTCCTCCTGCATGACGGGCACGAATACGCGCTTGGCGACATCACCCGGCCGGCGGTCGACCTAATCCAGCATCATATTGCCCGGCTGGCGGAACAGGCTGGCATGGAGGGAGCGGCCTTCGTCGACCGGCTGGCGCACCGGGCGCTGGCCTCCGTCAAGCGCAGCATCGACGTGGCGATCTACCAGGCGGCCGGGCTGCCCGACATCAACGCCGTGCCTCAATACACTCGCCAGATACGGGAGATGGACGATCGCATGCTGGTCGCGGAGGCCACTGCTCTGTTCGGCGCCAGCTCGCGCAGCGCATGCCTGCCGCGCGTAGCGCTGCCTCCGCCCAAGCTGGTTGGCGCCATCGTGCCATGGGGTGCCATGAAGGCAGAGCTCGCCTTTACTGAGCGCCTGCAGCGCTATCTCGGCATTTCCGAGCGAGATGGTTGAAGGGGATACAGCGCGCAGTGCCATTGCCGTCCAAACGAATGCTCTCACCCGCCGAGGCCGCCGAGTATTGCGGCGGCAAGTCGGTCGAATGGTTGAAGACGCATGTCGGGGTGTCTCCGACAAGGATCGGCAGCCTGGTGCGGTACGACGTGCGCGCGCTTGACAGGTGGCTGGACAGCCGGAACCAATCGGAACCGGCAACGGGTGATGAATGGCTGGGGTTGCTCGATGAGGGTTAAGATCACAGGGCTCAAGCGCTACAAGGACCGGCTCGGCATCGAGCGCGTCTATCACCGCAAAAGCGGGACTCCGATCGACCCTAAGCTGACCGGCCAGGCCTTGGCGGCAGAGGTCGATCGTCTCGATAAGCTCCATGCACCTAAAGCGGTCCAATCCGGCACGCTCGGCGCGTTGCTCGAAAGCTACAAGAGATCGCCCAAATTCACCGATCTCGCGCCGCGCACCCGGTCCGACTATCAAAAGTACATGGACCACTTGAAGCCAATCGCGGGTACGCCCCTGGCTTTGATCGACACCTCATTCATGGCCAAGCTGCGCGACAAGACCGTCAAGAAGCGCCGCGGCGCCTTCACCAACCATATGATGGCTATGCTCTCCTCCGCCTTCAAACACGGCAAGGAATACGGGCTGGTCACGTCCAATCCTTGCCTCGAGCTCGAAAAGGCAAAGATCGCGAAGGATCGGCGCAAAGAGAATCGCCCGTGGACGAAGATGGAACGGGTGAACGTGCTGGCTGCGGCACCGCTGCATTACAAGGTGCCGATTGCGCTCGCCCGATTCCTGGGCATGCGACGCGGCGACATCCTGCGGCTGCCGCGAATGGCTTATCGGGACGGCTATATCTCGTTCCGAGCGTCGAAGAACGGCAAGATCATGAAGCTGCCGGCGCTAGGAGAACTGCGCAAAATTTTGGACGAAGCGCTGGAGGCGTGGCCGGTTTCAGAGATCGAGGTCACGATGCTCTGCCTCAATTCGCACAGGAAACCCTGGACCGAGATGGGCTTTTCCGCGTCGATCGGGAAATTCTTCGACGATTGCGTTGCGCGCGGGCTCGCCGGCAAAGGCCTGACGATGCATGGCCTGCGCCACTCGGTGGCGACCGATCTGCGCGAACAAGGGTACCGGCTTGAGGACATCAAGAATTTCCTTGGCCAGGAAACGATCGAGATGGCGGAGCATTATTCTTCGAGCGCAGACGTATCAGGGGTCTTGATCGACATGGCGAATGTGATACAAGCCGGCTCGAAACGAGAACGGGTTTTGTCTAACTCCCGCAAGAAAAGTGTCTAACCGCTTTTCGCTCGTTCGGCCAAAGCCTTGAAATCAAAGGCTTTTTGGGGAATAGGTTAACGGTAGACCCACGGACTCTGACTCCGTTAGTCCTGGTTCGAATCCAGGTTCCCCAGCCAAACTGGATGCCCTGTGGACAACTCAGCTCCGCCGGCTTCTTCAATGACTGCCGCCGCCACCGTTTCCGCAAGCAAATCAAAAGGTTGCCTGAAAGCTGCTTGAATCTCCCCTCGGTTCCACTTGCAGTTCGACAGTACCAGATTCAGAAGCCGTTTCTTCTCGTGCGGAGGCTGACGAAGGAACAACTGGCCAGCGTTGTGAGCCAATTCCAGGAGCCGAACGCCGTCCTCCATGTATGATTCTTGCGCTTCGCCGTGGCGCTCCATATCACGCAAGAGACGCGTCTGTTCGACTCGCCACTGCGCTGACATGCGGTCAAAGAAGGCGTTGTCGATGCGCCCATCGAGTTTGTCCAGGTACATGGCTTGGAGGCGATCTTCGAGGCGCTTGTATTGCGTCTGGCACCGCTCGATCGCCTGCTCCTGGTCCCGCCGCTCATCGGCATGGCTCGTCTTGAGGGCGTCGCGTACCCAATCCAGCACCTCCTCATCGAAGTGCAGCTTGTCCAGCAACGCGGCAAACGTTTTGTCCAACACCTCCTCTCGGATATACTTGCGGCGGCAGTCGGCATAGCCGCCCCGGCCTTTGTCGGCATGGCCCGTACAATGGTAGTAGACGTATTTGGCCTTCTTGATCTCCGCCACAACAGCGCAGCCGCACTCAGCGCAGGTCATGAGGCCCGTGAAGGCAAATTCATGGCCGAAGGAATGGATCGGAGTCGCATGCCGGCCCGCCAGTACGCCTTGGACCCGTTCCCAGAGTTCGATCGACACCAGCGGATCGTGCTTGCCCTGGTGGAGCTTGCCATTCCATTGAAACAGACCCGTGTAGAGCCGGTTGCGCAGGATGGCGTGCACCGTGCTCACCGGCGCCGGATTACCGCTCTTAGGGTAAATAAGGCCTTCGCCATGCGCCGCCTTCGTCAGCGCCTTGAGCGAATACTGCCCAGTCGCATAGCGCTCGAACAACTTGGTGACAACGGGAGCCAACACTGGGTCCGGCTCGATGACCTTCTTGCCGTCCTTGCCGGTTACGTTGATGTAGCCGAGTGGCGCCTTGGAGGGCCAGATGCCCTGCTCCGCTTTTTCCATCTGCCCCTTCCGGGCCTCCTCCGAAAGGTTGTCGATGTAGTTCTTGGCCATCAGCACCTTGATGCCGTGCATGAACTTTTCCGAGGAGCGCGAGTCGCGCGATAGCACCACGCCCTCCTTGGCGAGGTGGATCTCGACATCCAATTCGTCGAGCGTCACCCAGTCCTTGAGATTGCGGTAGAGGCGATCGGTCTTCTCAACCAGGACGACTCGCACGCCGGGGTGCTTGCGCAGGTATTTGACCATTTCACCGAAGTTGGTTCGTCCGCTGCTCTTGGCGGTCTCGACATCGATGTATTCCTGGACGATGCCGAACTGCTTCTGAAGGGCGTACTCTCGCAAGAGCTTGCATTGCGCCGGAATGGAGAAGCCCTCTTTCTCCTGCTCTTTCGAGGACACGCGCGCATAAAGGAGTGCCTTCATGAAGCTGCTTGGCTTCGCGGTCTGTGCGCCTCGCCTGGTTATTGTCCCCATCTTCGCACCTTTCCAGCCAAGCAACGCCATACGAGATGGTCGTTGATGAGTCGGCGCTGCTCGCCGGAACGAGCAAAGACATCGTCCAGGGTCCGCTTTGTTATCATTGGCTGCGGCTGGGCGGTTTCGAGTGGCAAAGCCTGATGAGATTCAGGCCCGCTTTGCTCAATTCATCTTCTGCCATTCGGCAAGGATGCGGAAGAAGCCGCTGACGTTTTCCACGATCTGGCGCGCATCCTCCTTGGTCAACGCACGACCGGTTCGCGCCTCGAAGAGCTGAACCGTTTTTTCCAGCAACGCATCGTCGACGGCGCGAACGCGGGAGGACGAGGCGGCCTCGAGTTGACCAACAGCTTCTTTCCGCGTTGTTTTCATCGAACATGCCCGGATTCGGACGCACGTCGGCGGCGTCAGGGCAAGGATCGTAGAAATCTTGGCAATCTCGCATGGCCGTTATGTACGCCGTTGTCTCCTTTTCTACTCCGCCAGCGCGTACCGGCCGATTGAGCTGTAGCCTTTAGCAACGTCCCGGTTGGCGCATCTGCTTTTTAGAATTCCTGGCTCGACCCTATCCGGCGCGCAATCCGGCCAATATCGTCCAAGACCATACGGATCTGCGGCCAAGGGAACTCGTCACTGTCTTCTGAGGGTTGCCCTGCCATGAGCACAGCATCAAGCTTTGCGGCCACACCGGCAAGGGAACTAGCGTGGGTTCTGGAGAGTACCTCGAGCAGCTCCTCCGCTCGGTCGGCAGCCTGGTGTTCGGCCACCAAAGCAGCTGAGTAGCCGATCTCCCTGTCGGCGGCATCCCAGCGCGCCTGGCGAGCCGCCAAATGGGCTTCTGCCGCCGCGCGCCCCTCGGCAGCGTCGGCATCTGAGCCCAGTACCTCGCGGAGTGCTCCGATGGAATGAAGCGTCACCTCCTCGCCGTCCGCCAACTGGACGGTCACACACGGGAAGCCGACGGTCTCAACGAGCGTGCGCTCCAGGTACGCACTCTGATCGCAGAGGCGCTCGCTGGCATCGCGAGCATTGCGCCACTCTCGCCAAATCGCCAGGGTGGGATCGGAGGGGACAGCCCCTGCTGCCTCACCAGCAAGTGCGTTCCTCTCCCATCCGGCGATTGCAATCGCCGTTGCACCAAGTACCCTCCTGCGGGTGACGAAAGACAAAGGCGTGGTATTGTCGGAATCAGCCATGATCCGAGCTCCGCAACAGCTTGGTGTGGTCAGGCCGCACTGGTGTAGCAAGCACCTGTGCGGCCGCTTCGTCCCCATCACTTATGTCACTTTTTGTGACTTTTAACAAGATGAATGTCATGAAAAAGGACATATTGCCCCAACAACTGCGTGCCGCTCGGGCCTTGATTGATTGGACGAGAGAGGATCTGGCGAACGCATCGGGCCTGACCGTTCGTACACTCGCCAGAATTGAGGGCTCTCAAACGATCCCTAGGCCAGCAACACTTGAAGCGCTAACGGCGGCGTTGGAAGCAGCAGGGATCGAATTCATCCAACAGAATGGAGGAGGACCAGGCGTGCGACTTGCCCGTCGACTCGACGGCAAATGACGCCCCGCGGACATACCCATTCGGATGCGAACGTCGCCTTTTGGGTGACGACACCGTTATCGAAAGACTGCGCGGCCTAAATTTCCATGACCTCTTACGCGCACAAGACGATTGCAGAAACGATCCTGGCCGCCGATCGCGTGCCCGATGATGCGGGCGCGTTCGACAAATGGATTCGCGCCGGGCGACATCTGGACGACCTGCAGGCAAACGCCAGAAGCGACGAACTCATCATCTACGCATCAGGGCCCTATAGCTTCGTCTACAGCATAGCGGTTCCAGCCGACGCCCTCGCGGCCGACGGACCCGAGGCTTTGCTTCACTGGGACGCCAATCCGTACACAAGCATTGCGAGCTACGCGTCGGGTGGCGGGCGCGATACGATGTGGATCGAGCGCGAAAATCACCGGGGATCGCCGGCCTTGGATGCCGGCATCGATCTCATTTTTGGGCGCACCTTCGAAGGCTGGTCCGGCCCGGGGCGGACCTACTTCGAAGCCAATCAGGAATACACGCATCTTTCCGGTATTCACTGGCGTTCCGAGCGCAGCGCGTATTGTCGGTTCGATCGCAATGGCGATCTTGCCGATATTGTTTCTATCACGGTGGAGCATAAGAAGCGCAATGACTTAAGCTTGGTAACGTTCAGTTGGTCGGATCTTGAGGAATATCTGGCAATCGCTGGGTATGTGCTCGTGCGCATGTTCGATTTCACGCTGCTCCGTTACGGCGGGTTTAGCGGCTGGAGTGACGGTCCTGAGGAGGTTGTGCGCGTCTCAGACGATTTCCTGTACCGACAGAAGGCCCAAGCCGGCGCTGCTTATACGCGCGGCGTTCAGATTATCCGGCCGCGCGATGCCCGCACCGTCAGCGAGAATGTGTCCGGCCGGTGGTTCGGAAGCTCCGAGCGCGATTATGTTAGCTTCATCGCGCAGGACTGGCGAAATAACAAGATCGCGGAGATTTCAACGGACCCCGCCGCCACGACCAACTATTTTGAAGCGGGCGGAAATGATATGCCCTACGAGTTGTCCCCGGCGTTCTTCCGGCCGGAGGTCTTGTCGAAGTACAAGACCGACCGCGAAAAATATACGGTTCACGAGCGGGACATCGATTGCCGCACATCGTGGACGCTACGCGGCTACGACGTCAACGACGCCGGGCAAGTGTTCGCCTACATCTGTTATCTGCGCAACCTGCCCTTCAACGAGCAACTCCATTGGAAATCCTTCAATGAGCCGCCGAAAGCGAGCATTTCCGAACGCGCCTACATCAACGACTTCAAGGGCGAGTACGTCACGTTCCGGCATCCGCGCGCGGAAACGCTTTCCATCCTTGCGCGCTGGCGAGAAAGTGAGGTTGGATGGTGGACGCTGCGTGACGAGGATCTCCTAGATCGCGCCAATCCTCCGATCTCGTCCAGCAAGGACGAGTGGGCTGAGGCTATCATGGATCTATCGAAGCTCGTCGTCGAAGGCTTCGATACGAAGTCCCTCCGATCTGCGTTGGATAAGGTATCGGAACCCTACACGCGCGAAGAGAAGAGCATCGCCCTGCTGGAAAAGCTCGTCGCTCTGAAAAGTCCCGATGGAGGTTCCGTGCTTCTCGAAGGGCTTCGCGCAGTTCAGTACATCCGTTCGAAGGTGAAGGGGCATTCCGGCAGTTCTGAGGGGAAAGCCATCGTCCAAGATGTGCTTACCCAGCATGGAACCTATGCGGAGCATTTCAAGCAGCTTTGCGCGCTCATCGTCTACGATCTTCGGCGCATCGAATCTGCCTTGAGCTAATAAACCAACCGCCTGCTTCTTTGACTTTCAGTCCGCTTAGCCGCCGAAACGACGATCTGGTTGGGCTCCCTCTTTCTCTGGATGCACTGTCGACCTGTTCGGTCAATAGCTTCACGAGATAGGATAACAACGTCTCCTTGCCATTGCTTCACGTTCATGCCCGGCGCGAACGTTCGGTTGTTGAGAAGTCCGCCGCAAAATCCCGGGGTTAGTCATCCGGGGAAAGGAAAGCACCCCGGTCTGGCACGTCTGCCCCGGTCGACCTCAGTGCATCCTTCTACCCGCATGGATGTCCCCTGCCTGCTAGTAGTCACCGGGAGCTAACGCAATCGGTCCACCGTGGTCAGCTTCCTTGTGGGCATGCCAAGATCCAGAACACGGTGCGGCATCTCGGTGTCTATATTGGGGACGCTGCTCCTTGGGTCATCCGCAGCGTGTGTATGACCGTTCCGCGCTACGGTCTTATTGTGCCGCGGATCGATCGAGTGCGGGTCCGACCGGTGTCGACGCCGCAGTTCAGCGCCATCAGGGCGGACCTCCCTACGATTCCCCCGTCAGAATTTCACGACGGAGGCGTTGTGTTCGCGCTTTGTTCTGATATCCTTCTTTAACCCGCTCAGAATAACATTCTTCGATATTTTCGAAGGGGGATCGAGTTTTGCTTGTAGAGAATCTTTCTATTGGCCGAGTCGTTATGCATGAGGTATTCCAGAGGAAAGACGGGCCCAATGTAGTGCCGCCATCGTACGGCAAGGAGCTCGAAGTACTGGATGCCAAGGCGATCAGTCATTTTGGGATGCGTATCACTGACGCGCTCTCCGCGCAGTCCAAAAGCATAGAGATGCAGATAGTGAAGACCAATGACGCGAGCGTGGTTGGAACTGCTCGACGTCTTGTGCTCGCACCCGACTCCGATTTTCCAAACATCTCCAATCACATGGCCGATGCCCTCGCTGACGCACAGAAATCACGAGGGATTCCCGGCGGGATGCTTCTGGTCTTCGATGGAAAAGTCGGAGGTGACGGAAAGCCTTTCTTAGGCGTGATTAAAGCGGAGATGCAGTCCGGCTTTCAACGCCGGCTCGCTGCTGCAAAAATTGTAACCGAATTTCTCGAGAACATCTTTCTTACGCCAGCCACCAGGCTTTACAAGCTTGCTCTGTTCATCTCTGAAGATGTCGCCGTCACGGCGAGCACAAGTTGGCGATGCTTCGTATTTGACAGCAACATCACCGCCGCCCGCCGAGAGAACGCGGCCGTATATTTCTACGATGGTTTTCTCGGCTGCGCCTTTCCTGAAAGCGGGAAATACGAAACCGCGAAGTTCTTCGACCTCACGAAGGAATTCGTTCGCACATCAGTAAGCGACCGAGATCTCCGAAGGGACCTGGGCGACGCGCTGTTCGCGTTTGTTAAGGTAGATCAGGCCCCCACCTTCACCTCGCAACAGTTCGGCGACACGTATCTGCCACCCGAATTGCGCGACCCATTCAACAGGTTCCTCGAGGCCAAGAAATTCCCGACCGATAGAGCCGTGGTTCGGGACATTAGCGAGATGGGGGGTAGGCTGCGGCGCCGGAAGTACAAGTTTGGTCCAGACATCGAATTCTCGGCGTCCCCGGACGCGATACGCAATGGTACCGTGACAATCGAGGATGTCCCGCCAGGCGATGTTTCCGATAGCGAGGCTGCAAGTTGGACCAGGATCACGGTCCGCAGGCCAGTCACCGAACAACTATGACGACCGAGCTCGAGATCCTGCGGCGCTGGGAGGCGGAGCAGCAGTACTACGATGCCTGGGGCAGGTTCATCGTCCACGCGGTCATCGACGGGCTCTCGACCCAGGTGGAGGCGCCGGATCTGTTCTTGCGCCTTCCGGTTAAGCACAGGCTGAAGGAGAACAAGTCGCTTATCCAGAAGGCACTCTATCGCGGCAAGGGCTATGCAAGCCCGTATGATGATATCGAGGACAAGGTGGGAATCCGGTTCGTCGTGCTCACCTCAGACGAAATACCCATAGTCGAGAAGACGATCACCGAATTCGGTGACAAATACTGGTTCTGGGAAAAGGCCCGGGACTTCGCCGAGGAGCGAGCCCGCAAGCCTTGGGAGTTCGGCTATCAGTCGGTCCACTACGTGGTTCGGGCAAAAGCGGGGATCGTCTTCGAGGGCGTTCCTATGCCGCTGGACATTCCGTGCGAGATCCAGGTCCGCACGCTGCTGCAGCATGCTTTCAGCGAAGTCACCCACGACACAATCTACAAGCCGAGCGTTAAATCGACGCCTGAGATGATGCGGGCTGCGGCAAAGGCGATGGCGTTGATCGAAGCGACTGACGACTACTTCCGTCAAGTCGGAAACCTCATCGACGCATCGGTCAAGAGCGTCAAAGCGCTGATCGACGCCTTGTCCGTGTACTACCGAGACAAGATCGGCGTAGAAGCGACTGTTACCACTCTCGACGGCGAGCTGATCGAGGCGTACCTGCCACTGGCCGGCGAGAACTCAATCGAAGACATCCTCCTTTGGCTGAACACTAAGGATTTCATCATGGAGCGCATCAAGGGTCGACTAGAAGACCAGACCCTATTCGCGTTGCCCTCAATCTTGTTGCTCTACTTCGTGGTGGGTAATTTCCCGAGCATAGCCACCTCGCCCGGTTTACTGACCGATGAGGAACTCGCGCCGATATACTCCGACCTTGGCTTGGCCCTTCCGCAGTAGGCCACAAGCAATCAGAGGCGTCTGTGCTGATGAGTCGATGAGTCGCGCATTTCCCCTGAGAAACGCTACGCTTGAAGGAGTTTTGTCAATAGAAGCTCACCAAGCGTGGACATTGACGGGTGCCCGCTACCTTGGTCCTCAAATTTGACGGCGAATGACCGCAAGGCCGCCTGCTTATAGCAAATCCCGTCCGAAACCCGCTTGGCCGATAACGGCCCCTTTTTCAGTCACTGAACTTGCTAAGAGAGACGTGCTCATCGGCGGCAGGAACGTGCCATTTGACCGCCCTTAGTCGCTGTTTTTTTGACTCACTTTGGTACGCCAGGAGACAGGATCAGCGACCCACCGATTGATATCGCATTCTCGCCATCCCGCACCATTCATGCTGATCTTGATCTGAGCCGGGAACGTGCCTTCGGCGATTTTGCGGTACATCGTTGAGCGGGACAAACCGGTCCGCGCGAGGACGGTCCTGAGGCGAATGATACGATCCGGTTCAGGCATGGGCTGGCTTGCCTTTCGCTGAGAGCATTGACACTTGCTGGATCCAGACAGGACAACCCGAGGCTCGCGCGCAATCAGATTTGTCTTCTCATCGATCTGGGGCGTGGGAACGGCGGCAAATCGGAGGGTTTAGATTCCTATGCCACGCCCTCTGCCAATCCCGTGGTTGAACGCGAGTTCCACACCAAGGCGGCGGCCGGACTCGACCTCGATGCCAAGCGCCTTCTTATGATTGGCAAGCAGGGATTCAAGCTGCGGATCGCGTTCAAGGCTTTTGGCCATGTCGGACATGGCCGAGCGGGTTGACTTGTAGCCGGACATATCGCCGGCCTGATATTGCTCCTGGCTTGTCCGGTCGAGCTTTTGCCAGCGTTCAACGAAACGGTCGCCGCGCCGGATCGGATCGGCTTCCAGTCCGGTGCGAATCTCTGTTTCAAGCTGAAGAGCGAGCACGATGCGGTTGACGCGGCCGGCGGCCGCCTCACGAACCATCTCGGGATTCTTGACATAGGCCGCTTCGGCATCGCGCCAGCCATGAGGCCGAACCTTCTCGAAAGCGTCGCGCGCCTCTCTCAATTCCCGCATCTGCTGAGGAGTCCCCTGCCCGTCCGCATTTCCGGTGCGGATAACAGCGTCGAGCGCGCGCGCGTGACGCACGAGCGCCTTCGTGCGAGCGCTGCGCAACGCGGCTTCCGGGTCCACCGGCAAATCCGTTTCGCGCTGTGCTCCCCTGGCGGAACCTCCTCTTCCAGGCGTGCGGCCGGCATCTCCGTTTTGCGCTCCACCGTCTCCTCTTCCCGGGCTGCGCCCACGGTCTTGACCGGACATTGCGTCTGCGGGCGAGCGCAACCCGTGGAGCAGCTCGCCAATCCTGTCGCGCAGCTTGTCCGGAACGATCCGGCGCACGATCTCGACCATGCGCTGTCCGAAGCTGATCCCGCGCCGCTCGGCATAGCTTTGCGCCGGGTTGATCTGATCGTAATCCGACGCCATGTCCTTGGCTCGGTCGCGTGACAGCGTCCGGACGAGCCGGTCTCGTGTGGCAAAGTCGTCGCTGCCGTAATGTAGTTCCAGCCCGTCTCGATGACGCGACAGGGCAACGTAGCTGCCATGCGCATCCATGCCTGGCGTCGCCAGCACATGCGTGCGGTCGACTGTCATGCCCTGCGCCTTGTGAATGGTCGCGGCATAGCCGTGGTCGATGTGGGCATAGTCCTTCAGGTCGAAGCGCACGGAACGGCCGTCGTCGGTTTGAACCGTCATCCTCTGGGCGCTGACCGCCTCGATCACGCCGAGCGTGCCGTTCTTGACGCCGAGCCCGCGCTCGTTTCGTAGGAACATGATCCGGTCGCGGCGTGCGAAGCTCCTCGACCCGTATTCCACATCGACGCGAACCTCGTCGCCGAGATCTCCGGCAGCGCGCATGCGCTCGCGCGCTGCCTCGTTGAGCGCGCGCACTTCGTCGTTTGTGTGGGTGAGAATGATCCGGCTTGCTTCAGGCTCTGTCTGCCTGTCGCGATCCCAGCGCTCGACAAGATCGCTGCGCGCCTCATCGCGCGACACAGCCTGGTGCACCATGCCTTGTGCTTCATAGGCGCCGATCGCAGCGCCGATCCTGCCGCTTGCCAGATCGCGCGTGGCGTCACGCTGCCAGTCCTCGCGCTGCCGACGCACCTGACCGATCTCGACGCCGCCGTAGCGTTCGTGGATCGAACGGAATGCGGCGCCGGCTTCAATCGCCTGCAGCTGCTGCGGATCACCGACCAGCACGACCTTCGCGCCAGCGTCCGCGGCATGGGAGAGCACGCGCTCCAATTGGCGCGTGCCGACCATCCCTGCCTCGTCGATCACCAGGACATCGCGAGCGCTGAGCACATCGCGGCCCTGTCCCCAGCTGTGCTCCATGCCGGCAATGGTGCGCGACGAGATGCCGGAACCGCTTTCGAGATTCTCGGCCGCGATACCGGAAAGTGCTGCGCCTCGAACCTCGTAACCTGCTGCTGCCCATGCCTGGCGCGCGACACCCAGCATGGCGCTCTTGCCCGTGCCGGCAAAACCGACAACGATACCAAGGCCGCGGCCGTCCGTGATGTGCTCCAATGCATCGGTCTGCTCGCCTGACAGAACGAGACCACGCTGCCTGGCATGCGCCACAGCCGTCGCACGAACCGGCTCACTCACCGCATGCTGTCCCTCTGCAGCCATGCGTTCCGCCGCACGATACAGGCGCTGTTCTGTCTCGATCATTTGCCGCGTGGTGAAGCGATCTTCTCCGCGTCCATCCTTGCCGAGTTCGACAAGGTCGGGCGCTTTGCTGATGGCACCCATCACCGCGTTGAAGTGCTCCAGTCCGTCGCTGTGCCGATGCGAGAACTTCGCGATGTCCTTTCGGGTAAAGGTCGATTGCTGATGCGTGATCGCATCCAGTGCCATGGATGGATCCGCGATGATGCGCGCGCCATTGTTACGCGCCATCTCTCGGTGCAGTTCGGCCCGATCAGCTTCGATGCCGACAGTTTCAAGGCCACTACGCTCAATGCGTTGAGCCGGCGCGCCAATCTGGGTTTGCGGCTCCAACGCAATGCCCTGCGCTTCCAGGCTGCGATGATCGATGCGTGCGTCTATGTCGAGTTCGGCCAGGCGTTCGTTGACAAAGTCCGCCCATCGCTCGCGCCAACGCTCGACCATCTGGGTAGCATTCCAGTCTCGAACCTTCGCGCCAAAACCATTCTCATCGACCGAGCGCATGGTGAGCATGACATGGGCGTGCGGTTTGGGGCTGTCATCGTCCGCCCGGTCCCAATGCACATTGAGATCAGCGACCATGCCCTTGCTGACAAACTCGGCCTGGACGAAGTCGCGCGCCAGTTCGATGCCTTGCGCCTGGCTCAGTTCACGCGGCAGGGCAAACTCCACCTCTCGAGCAAGCTGCGCATCCTTCCTCACCTCGAAGGCCTCTACATCATTCCAGAGCCGTTCGCGGTCGCTCCAAGCATCTGGCGCATTGTCCGGCAGCATCACCTCGGAATGGACCACGCCGCGCTTTGCCGAGAAGTCATGGCTTCGATCAATGCGCTCGTCGCCCAGCCGCGAGGCCGAGCGGTAGGCAGCAGACGCAACCGCGCTGCTCCCTGCCTTGCGGCCAATGACCTTGACGTGAAGATGATAGATCGCCATCGCGACCAGATCATTTGCACGTCAAAGCGAACGTCGGCACGACGTATAAGCGCGCCCTCCCTCGAAAAATTCTCGGGATGGACCAGCCCGTCCCGGGCTGTCTCGGCAACTCTGAAGCCTTCCGGCAGACGCTCCTCTATCATCCTCCGATCGACAACCGATGGAGACAGCCATGCGCAAACCACGTGACTTCGACGCCGAACTTCGTGCCCTGGAAGAAAAGGCGCGAGAGCTCAAAATGCGGAAGGTACAGCAGCTCGGTGAACTGGTGATCGCCACCGGCGCCGATGCACTCAGCACCGACGAACTGGCCGGTGCGTTGGTCGCAATCGCCGAGACGAAGGACGCCGCAAGGCGTGAGGCATGGGCTAAGCGTGGGGTGACGTTTTTCGAGAGCAGGTCCCGTCGAACTGCTCCGGCATCTGAAAGCAACCGGCGTAGCGCTCCAGCGCAACCAGGCAGCGCGCAATCGCCGTCAGGCAGCGCGGGCTCGCAATGACATGCGCACCTGGGAAGTCCAGCGTCGCAAACGTACCCGACATTTGATCGAGCTCGGTGGTCTCGTCGTCAAGGCAGGCATTGCCGAACTGACGAATGACGATCGCGCCATAATCTACGGCGCGATGCTCTGGATCGCCGCGAAGCTACAGAGCCATGAAGGCGAGCATGCCCGGAGCCTTTGGTCCGCGAAGGGAAGGCAGGCGTTCGACGCGGAATGGCATGACCAAAAGAGCCAGCCAACATAGCGACTTGGCGAGCGTCAGCAATGGCAAAGCGGTCTAGTTGGTGACAACCGTCTAACAACTGATTCGGTGTGAAGTTAGTTTTTCACACTGACCCTATGAGTGACTTCTAAGTCCAGCAGCCGAGCTAGTTGCGGAGGTAGCTCTTGGCGCCACTGTCCGTGATGCAAAAGTGCCCTCCCCGCGGTCCAACACAAAAATGGCCGGCCCGACAAGAGCACTCCTCGGGTATGTTGACTGGCGACATTTCCGTTTGCTGGCTGCCAACGAGCCCTGCGCTACCACCCAGATAGGCAGAGCAGTTTTTCTTGCTCGCGCTTACCGAACCATCATTACAGACGAAAGTGCTGCCCTGGCACCTTGATATTCCGCCCTTATGTCCGCTGCACGGCGTATTTGTTGCTGATGCCGACGGAGATAAAACCAGAACAACGCAACCAGTTAATATCGTTGACCTTCTCAATCCCAACCCACGTTATTTGAGATTTTCGTTCACACGAAAGCATGAATATCCTCATGTCTGCAAGGCCTAGAATTTTCTGTCGGAACGGCTATCAACAGGACCATTGAAGTCAGCAAAGGATATACCATGTCTTCAGAGAATGACGCGGCCCATCTAATCGAGCTTACCGCCGATATCGTCTCCGCCTACGTCAGCAAGAACGCTGTTCCAGTTGCCTCCCTGCCCGAGCTGATTGAGAGCGTAAACTTATCGCTTTCCACAATTAAGCAACCTGTCGAACCAGAAGCCCCGCCCCAAAACCCCGCGGTCAATCCTAAGCGTTCGGTGTTTTCCGACTACATCATCTGCTTAGAAGATGGAAAAAAGTTCAAATCGCTGAAGCGGCATTTGGCTACCCATTTTGGTCTAACGCCGGACGAATACCGGGAAAAATGGGGACTGCCACGTGACTACCCGATGGTTGCCCCCACCTACTCAGAAAGCCGTTCGAGTCTCGCCAAAGCGCTCGGTCTTGGCCGCAAGACAACTACAAAGAAGGCGTCGGTCAAGAGAGGACGGGGACGCTAGTGCGTGATTTCTAGTGGGGAGAGCTAGCATTTGAGGGACGACCGGCAATCACACCGGCATCGGTCGCGCTTAAGTCGTGAACGCCGAAGCTCAGTTGTCCGCGCTCCCCGCAGCCGGACCATTGCGATCGTATCGCTAGCAATCGCTGGCCTTGGAGCTTCAGCCTATACCGTCTTTTCCCTCAATGGTGGCAGCCGCGGCGAACTTGGAGCGGCCGTGGCCAACTGGACTGCCGTCAACCCACCGCCCATCACGGGCACGGCGTCAGTCGTGGACGGCGACACCATCGAAATCCACGGTCAGCGCATCCGCTTCAACGGGATTGACGCGCCAGAAAGCCGTCAGCTCTGCAAAGATGCCACCGGCGCGGACTATCCATGTGGGCGTCGATCGGCCGAGGCCCTCGACACATTTCTGGCCGCCTCTCGACCGGTACACTGTGCCTTCATCGCATGGGACAGGTATCACCGCTTCGTGGGCGATTGTCGCCGCGCAGACGGCGCCAGCGTGGCGTCTTGGATGGTTGAGCACGGCCAGGCTCTTGATTGGCCCCGATACAGCCACGGCGCATACGCGGAGCTGCAGGCGCAAGCAAAGTCGGCCAAGATGGGAATCTGGACTGGCGAATTCGAGGCGCCATGGGATTGGCGCGCCGGCCATTCGGATGATCGAAAGCCGCCGACGAACAATAAGATCGGCCTGATCAGCCAAGGCAAGATAGCGCAGAACTACTCTTGCCAGCCTCGGCGCTATTGCTCGCAAATCTCGTCCTGCGAGGAAGCGCATTGGTACCTGAACAACTGCTCATGGGGTGGCAAGCTCGACCGAGACGGCGATGGCGTACCCTGCGAGGGCCTCTGCTAGTTCGCTGCGAAGGTGAACCTTCCTACGTATAAAGGTTCAGGCTCTGGACGTTAGGCTGCGCTGCCCCACCGAGTACAGTGTCGCTCGGTGCGAGGCGTGCACTCGGGAGAGCGCTGAGATTGCCTGGCAGAACGGCTGACTGACATTCGTTTTCGAGAACTCGACGAGCTCATTCAATCCGTTCGCGCTGGATAGTCGCAATGCCTCATATCGGCAGATCGGAATCTGCCGATTGTTTTTGAACCGCCTGTCCGGGCCGCCGCTCTTGTTGGGATGCGCCCAAGTATGCCCCACCACCTGAGCATCAGATGGTACTTGGCCAGCCTCAATGAAATTGCTCGGTGCAAATTGGGTTCGAAGATCGCCATAGCCGATGGCGCCGTACCGATTTCCGTCTTTCACTAGGACAAGGTCCGGCATGAAATAGAGCACCTGCCGGCCGACGTGAATCGAAGGCGGCGTGACGTTGCTGCGGACAACTTGCGGCAACGTGCTTGCAAGTATCGTGGGCTTTTTGTCGACCAGCATGCTGGCGCCGGCGTTGCGCTTCCAAGTCGTCAAATCCTCGATCTTACCTCCCGCCGCAACGTGCCACTTTCCCGCGCAACCAGTTAGCGTTTCGAAGGCGGCCACCAGCCTGCCATAGGCAGTCTCGGCGTCCTGTTCCAGATCGTAGTAAAGCACCGTCACCCGGCGATAGCCGTCAAACCATTTGCCGATCAACATGCCGGGTAAGAGGGCGGCTACTCCCACCACCGGCCCGGCCCCCCCGATTGCCTTTCCGACAAGGAAACCCACGATGCCGAACAAGACCGCCAGGATCACCGAGAGCCGCGTCTGCGACTGTCTGGCGTTGATTTCGTCCAGCACTTCGGCTGAAGTCTCATCGCGCATGTCCATCACGTCGCCGGACTCGATCTCCCTCATCACGACGCCATCGGCCACGTATTCCGGCCTAGACGGTTGCGGCTGTATCTGCGGTGTTTGAGGCGCCGGCTGTCGAGCAACGTTTTTCGCGCCGGCCTTTCCGAGCGTCCCCCGATAGTAGAGACCGCCAACGCCCGCATGAATGTAGTGGCCTCGTGGACCCGTTCCGATCCGAAGCCCTTCTAACGCCTACTGAGACACCAACGCCGCCCGATGAGAAATTGAAAAGGAACGGCCCCGCACTGACCGATTTTCGAACGTAAAATCCCATCCCTCGATCCCCCCAACTCAATGCTGGCGTTCTAGCGCGCCAACGTCCTGCTCCGGCCTATGTCTTCGATCCCCCAGCCGGCGCCAGATCCGTTTCGCGTGAGCGCTGTCTCACCCTGATTTCAATTCGTCGTCTTGCCTTTACGTCGCCAGCCTGTGCTCCATCGGTCAGACGGTCGCCAGGCAATATCAGTTGGCCACCCGACATAGGCAGGATGGTGAACCCTTTCAGCTCGGGCATGTCGCGAAGGATGCTCGTGACCGAAATAGCACGCGCCAATCCAAGGCCCGCATTGTCTGCCGGATGTAGCTTACCAACCTCGACCTTTCCGGCCAAAACCGGTTGGAGATCTTTGTCCATGTTGGATGACGTTCCAGACATTGCTTGCTCGTCCGTGTGGCCGATCACCTCGATGACGTCGACGCCATACGAAGTCGCGATACTGGCGATGGTCTTCGACATGTCACGTAGTTTCGTCTTGAAGCCATCGGAAAGCTCCGCGCTACCGGATTCAAAATTATAGCCTTTAAGCTCGCTGAGGCTGATGATTGGTGGCCAATCGTGCGGTTTGGCGGCAATTGCGGCCTCGCTTGCCTTCTTCAGGGCTTCCGAAAGGTCCTTGGAGGTCTTGGCCGCGCCAACGTAGCCATATTCCTTCAACACCTTCATGTGCTCGATCATTACCCTGGCTTGGTCCACGTCGACGTCGTTCTCGGCAAGGACCTTGGTAACCGGTGCCGTTTTCACTACCTGTTCAACCGTTAGTCCCGCCTTCCTGATTGCTTCGACGGCCTCTTTCGCCAGGACAAGCTCGCGCCATTCCCGGTCGGGCACATTGCGGCCCGTCGCGGGTTTAATCAGCGCATTCAGTTGAGCAACCAACCGCTTGTTCTCCTCCTCGAGCTTGCGAACGTTCTCCTGGACGGATTGCGCGACCTTCAGTGCCTCCGCCGCCTCTTTCTCTTTCTTGGCTATGATGGCGCCGGCCGCCAACAGAAGGCAGAAAACGAGAAGCAGCATCGTCTCGGCCATCGTCAGGCCAAGGATCAGGCCGCGGCCATAGCCCTTGCGCTCGAAAGCGACTGATGTTCCGCCGATGTCGCTCACCTGCCCCACCAGCTGGATCTTCTCGGCGTTTCAACTTTCTCTGCTTGCGGCGTGCCGCTCAAAGTTTGGAAGGTATCGCCTTGCGGGCTCTCGGCAATCTTGATCGGCGCCTCTTCGCCGACACTAGCCGGAGGCGTCACCGAAGGCGCCGGCTCGATTGCTATTGTGCCGTTGGTGGAGTGGTCCGATCGCGAGACGTGGAGACTCCTTTCCGCGAGCGTTGCGACGAGCTCGCTTGTGTCCTTGCTTTGCTTTTGGACCACCGCCGCAAGCGCCTGAGTCACGTTCTGCTGGGCTTGAACAGTCTCGGCAGTCTTCTCCGCGGCAGCCGCGGCCCGCTCCACGCCACTCGCGACCTTGGCCACGGCATCGGCGAGACTGGTCATGCGAGCTTGCTGCTCCTGCGAGGCGGTCTCGGTCTTCACGGCATACTGCGCGACCGCGCTGCCCAGCATCTTCACCATCGGCGCCAAATCGTTCTTCAGCACCTCGTCAGGAACGACCACCTTCTCCAGCTTCGTGGCCACCGTGTCAGCTTGCGCGCCGAGTTTGCTCACCGACGTGGACATCGAGCCATTGGCTTTGTCGAGCAAATCGGCGGCCGCCTCGACGCGCTGCGCAATCGACGAGAACTGACTTTCGACCTGGCCGAAATTGTCCTTAAGTGCGTCGCTGAGTTTGCCTGATGCCTCCTGGACCGGCTTGATCGCTTCCATTGCGATCTTGTCCAAGGCGGATCTAATGTGCTCGCCGTTACGCTCCGCCTGCGCGGCAATCTCCGCGAAGCCCTCTTCCAGCATTTGATGGCTGACACGGCGAAAGTCCGCAAACTCCCTCGTCACGCTTTCCATCTCAGCTCTTACTCGCCGCGTCATGTCAGCGAGCTCGTGCCTCGCCGTCCGCTCAATATCGGCAGGGTCGCGGCGCATCTGGTTGTAGAAAATTCTGAGCGCGATACCGGTGATCGTCGATGTCACTGCGATACCGAAGTTCCTAACGATGGTTTCAGTCGAACCTTCCGAACCAAACTGAAACAACGACACCCCAAGGCTCGTCAGCGTGTATAGGAAGCCCATGTAGTAGAGGTTGTCTCCGGTTTGCTCATCGTGAAGCCGGAGCTTGCCCGTGAAGACCGACACACCCAGATAGGAGAACATCAGGCAGACCGGTATGCCCGCCCCCACAATCGGGTTCACTCCAGACAGCTTGGCGACAGCGATGAAGACACAGCCGCCAAGGGTCAACGCCGCAAAGACAACCAGCGGAAAACCTGGATGGCCCAACAGGGCATGGTCGTGTTTTCTGGCCATCAGTTTAACCCCTCCAAGCCAACCAACTTTTCGAACTCGCCATGGTGATTTTGGACCCACTGCGTCCAGAACTCGGCGTGGTCGAGCGACTGAAATGGCTTCTTCGCTCTGTCGATGTAGAGAATCGTGACGTTGACCCCATCGAGCGACGTGCCATAGGTCCGATCGGCGGCGCTATTGAGATACTTCTGGTAATCGAGGCCCGATCGGTACTGGGAATAAAGCGACGTGTGCTCGATCATGTCCGACGCGACAACCAACCGCTTTGCGCTGCCCGGTTTCGCCAAGTTGCTATCGAAGAGCGATAGCTTGATTTTCTGGATGCCGGCCATGATCGGCGATTGGCTCGCGGAGTCGCCATTCGGAATTTCGTCAGGAAGCTTGCTCAGGGGATCGCCGAAAGCGTCTTCCCATTTCTTCTGACGACGCGCAGGATTATTGGTCCAACTGTCCACCGTCGACCCATCGCCTGGGTTGCACCCGTCGAACATCACGGTCAGATCGCCGGGATTAGAGTTCAGGGTGTAAATCCTCACATAGCCGCCCGGCTCAACGCGCGCGATGGTCTTGCGGAACTCATTCTTCAGATCCGCCATCGTCGTTCCTGAAACCGGATCAGTGGCGTCGATCAGAACGGCGGTTAGACTGGTCGGCCCGCCCAACGGACAATTCGTGCTGATATCGATCTGCCCAGTGCCGGATCTAGACCACATCCAGCCAAAGCCGGCCAACATTGCGACCGATAAAATCCCTAGGGCGACAGCCGCGACGATCGTGCCCGCTTGGCCCTTCTTGCGCCTACGAGACCGCCTAGCCATTGCTCACACTGTCGGGATGAAGCTTGTCGAGATCCCGGTATTGTTCAATACCACGTTCACATTCTTGGCCGATCAGCCGAACCTGAGCGTTGAGCTCTTCCTGTGCGTCGCGGATCGATGCGCCAATGTCAGTCTCGCTCCACTCTCCCTCCCCCGAGACGTGGGGCTTTAACCGATCTAGCTTGTAGGGCGACCCAAAATGCTTGGGCGCCGGCTCCGCTCGGGCCTGGATGTTCGCTTCGCGGTATTTGGAAAGAAGCTGATTGCAAGCCCGCTCCAATTGGTCCTGATGCTGAGCAAAGAGTGCTAGAAGCCTCGAGCGATGATCAACAATCGCGCGATGCTCCCTGCGGCGACTGCCGAGTTCCTTGACGATGTCCTCAACCTTTTCGTTGTGATCGTCACGAACGTCCTGCAGCTCTTCGATCAGCTCCTTCTTGCGATCGATGTAGTCTTCGCGCCGGTGAACCAACCGATTCTCAACGCCCGCGTACCCTGGATACGGGTCGAACACGAACCAGCCGTCGATAAACGCGAAAAGCGAGAACATGAGCCCGATGCCAAAAAGCAACCAGGACTTCACGTCCGTCAGTCCCATCGGATCAGCACGCAGATGCCGAATAACCTCGACGCCTGCACCGTCAGCGAGCGACCCACTTACCTCACGATAATGAGCCAAGGCCAGATTTATGGTCACGGCCAGCGCAATGTAGAAAATGATCGAACCAATACCTACCAACTTCCAAAAAATGGACCGGTGGGTAACCAATCGGGCGCAGAAAACCGCCAGCAGCAAAGCGGCGCCAATGTTGATGAAAGAGAATGCCGCAGCCTCGAGGATGCCCCCAAAGAGCCCCTGTTCATTTCCCTTCGCAAGGAAGCTGCCGTTCATTGCAGTCTCGATGAGGAACAAGAACAGTAGCAGCGAGAGCCTAAACACGTGAGCTGCGCCGTGCTGCACGCGCGCGGCGCGAACCAAGCCGTGCTTTTCCTTGAACCAAGAGTGCTCTTTCTCAGCGTCCTTAAGAGCCCTCCTCAATCCGTGGAGTTCGTCCAGACCAATGGCCACCGAACCCTTGAAGTCCGTCACGCTGGCCGCATTCGCCTGGCGGATCAGACCGAATTGCTCTTCGAAATCTAGGCCGGCCAGACGGCCGCCGAGAAGCTGCAGGTTGTCCTCGAGGGTATGGTAGGAAGCCTTCTTCTCGTCCTCGACGCGTTCGATGATGGCATACTCGACATCGTCGAGATTCTTTGCGCTTTTGGGTGGCTGGTTCAGCTCGCCACGTTCCTTCCCCCGACCCGCGAGATCCATATCGCGAGCGATCTTGGTGACATCCAAGCTGCTGAACAGCTGGGTACTCGCCCGGAAATCGTGATTGGATTCGCGCAGAGATTCGCGCAGCCTGTTAAGCTTTTCGAATTTAGAGCCCACGCCCCTAGTACCCCAATTTTCGCCCGCCAGCAGTATGCTTCTATGCACAGTAGAACCAAAGGGCAACCGCGCATTCGCTACTGTCCACGTCAACGTCATAGAGACGTTCGTCATGGCACATTCTGCGCAAGTCGTGCCTCCCTCGCCATCTTAACCTGATGATGTAAATGACGCGACCGAACTCATACTATGGGCCAATCCGAGGCGGATCGTTGACGTTAGACTTTCAGGCATCTGCCACAGGCAGTGCCCATCCTCGGCGATCGTGCGCATCTGCGCCACAGCTTCCTCATCCCAGCGCGTGCTGCCGAGGACGACGAACGGGCGCTTGGCGTTGGCGAGCAGCATCTGCAGCGCATCGAGCTCGGCTTCGCATGAGCGGGTCTCGACCGGCGTGTGCAGGAGTGCTTCCGGAGCGGGATCCGCCTTGATCGCCTCAGGAAGCGACGCGTGGCCGGCCTGTGGCAGTCGCCACGACGGTGGCTTCGACGAAACTGCGCTCACCCTCGATCGTAGCCACCTTGATCTGCCGCGCGGTCTCGATCCGGACCCGATCGGTCCCGGCACGCTCGGCAAGGCTTGCCGCCAGGACGCGAACATGGGCCTCGGCCGCCTCCATCGCTTCGTCCTCGGTATCGAAATCGTCCAGCCGCTCGCCGGAATTCAGACGGAACAGCCCGACCTCCGGCTGGCTGACGCGAGCCTCCGCCGACATGCGCACCTGCCCAACGACCGCGCCCAGCGCATTCGCCACGTCGGCGTGTTCGGCGATATGGCAGTCATTGCCGATCAGAGGTGGGAGGCCGGCGTAGTGGAGTGATGCGGAGGCCCCGAGCCCGATCACCGGCCTGTCGAGTTCGATCGAAAGCCGCACCATTCCGCCGCGTTGCCGAACCGCCCTCTGGACCAGAGGATTGGCAACGGAGACCTCGCCGTCCAGCCCATCCTCGGCGAAGACCGTTTCCAGTACGGCTTCGGCCGAACGCCGTGTGACGCAGGAAAGGACCATCTCCGAAAATGCGTCAGCGTGTTTCGCGATATGGCGCCCCTGGCCGTCGCGCCTGCGCGCAAACAGCGCGGCGCCCAGCCGGGCCGCCGCAGGATCCCAGTTGGCTTGCCTGCCGACCACGTGGGCCGCATCGGATGGCGTGAAGCCGACGATGTGCACCAGACCGCGCGCAACCAGGCGATTGAGTGTCGCGACCTGTGAGGTCGACATGAGCAGGTCATCGAGCGTGGCGGGAATTGCCGAGATGCTAGCGTAGAGCCGAGTCTCCGTCGCCGTCAGGCCGGCTGCGAGCCGGTCTGGAACCCCCGTGCGCAAGGCAAAGCGACCATCGAGCCGCCCGGTGTTGGGCTTGAGCAATTGACGCTGCAGATCCTTGCGCACCGCGTCGCCATGATCCACGGCGGCCAGCGCCAGCGGCACGAGCCGCCGCGGGCCGAGCACGATCGCCGAAGTCAGCGACCGCTCCCGAAGCGAAACTTCCGAGTCTCCCCCGAGGCCCAAGGTGCGCATGGCGACAGCCTCTACCATGGTGCGCTGGCCGCCAACGGTCGCGCCTTCGGGATCGAGCCGCAGGCGACCGGCCTCCAGGACCGCGATGTCCGTGGTCGTGCCGCCGATGTCGGAAATCACCGCGTCGTCGAGGTTTGTCAGGTACCTGGCTCCGACCAGGCTGGCCGCTGGGCCAGACAGAATGGTTTCGATCGGCCGCGCACGAGCAAACTTTGTGGTGACCAACGTGCCGTCGCCACGCACCATCATCAACGGCGCCGCTATGCCGCGCTTCTCGAGAAAACCTTCTGTAGCATCGATAAGGCGGTCGATCATCGAGATGAGGCGCGCATTGAGAAGCGTCGTCAGCGCGCGTCGCGGCCCGCCAAGCTTTGATGAGAGTTCATGCGAACAGGTTACTGGAAGCCGGCTGCGCTCACGAATGAGTTCGCGCGCCGCGATCTCGTGTTCGGGATTGCGAACCGCGAAATAGGCCGCGACGGCGACCCCGGAAACAGTGTCGGCAAGCCCCGGCAAAGCTTTCTCCAGAGCGTCAAGCTCAAGGGCACGCGGTTCGCCGTGGACGTCATGGCCGCCTCGGCAGAAGACAACGGGATCAAACCCCAGCGCCTCCGACAAACCGCTCCTGGCAAGGTCGGCTTCGGCGAAGCCGACCATCACCAGGGCGACCCGGCCGCCCTGCCCTTCGATAAGCGCGTTGGTGGCAAGCGTCGTCGACATGGGCACCAGCTTGATCGCGGCGGGAGAGATGGCCGCTTTGCCAAGAACCGCGTCGACGGCGCCGGCGATACCTTGGGCGAGATCGTGCCGTGTCGTCAGCGACTTGGCCTTCGCGACAATTCCGGCGGCTTCGGACCAAAGGACGGCGTCCGTGTAGGTGCCACCCGTATCGATGCCGAGATAGAGCGGAAAGGCGTGTCCGATGGCCGCGTTCATTCGTCCCCCTGCCCTGGAATAGAGGAGAAGTAGCGAGGGAACTTGTCTGTTTCGCCGTCGTAGGTTTTCGCATCCGCGGGTGGATCGCGCTTGATCGTTATGTTCGGCCACACCGCCGCGTACTCCGCGTTCAGCATCAGCCAATCCCGAAGGTCGGGCACCGTGTCGGGAAAGATCGCTGCGGCGGGACACTCGGGCTCGCAGACGCCGCAGTCGATGCATTCGTCGGGATGTATGACGAGCATGTTCTCGCCTTCGTAGAAACAGTCGACGGGGCAGACCTCTACGCAGTCCATGTATTTGCATTTAATGCAGTTGTCGGTAACCACGAACGTCATGGGGCGCCTATCGGCGGCCAGGGCCGGTCCGGACGATAGAACAAGGCGAACTTGAGGCTTTCGGCGATGCGGACCGCCTTGCGCCAGAACAGGCTCGCTGTTTCGCTGTCCAGCAATTCGGCGCAACTTTCGCCAAACAGGGCGAGCCAGCGATCGAAAAGGCCGATCTCCAATCCTTCAATGCGTTTGTGGACCGCGACGGGCTGACCTTTGTAGCGACCGGTGGTCAGCATCACCGACGACCAGAAATCGTACATCTTTCGCAGATGCGGTTCCCATTGTTCCTGGATGACCCGCTCGAAGATCGGACCAAGTTCAGGGTCGGCTCGAACCTTGTCGTAAAACAGGTCCACGAGTTGACGGATTTGCTGTTCGGAAACCGCGGCAATGTCCTTGACTTCGATGCTCAATTTCTCAGTCCTCGCCCTGCCTCAAACCACCGCGTAGGCGAGGTCGAGGGGAACGCGGTGATCGTTCACCGCCCGAACCCCGGAGATGTTTTCGGCCAGAACGAGCGATGCCTTCCGTTCCTGTTCCGACAGATAACCGCCCCACAACGTGACCACGCCGTTTGTTACGGTCACGTCGGCTGCTCCGATCGATGGCCATGCTTCGGACCGTAGGGCACCGACAATTTCTCGCCTGATGCTCGAATCGTCACGGAATGAGACCGGGCGAGGCATGCTTTGCCTGGCGGACGCGAGCGCTCGCACGAGGTCTGCGCGAGCGACAACCCCCAGGGCGCGTTCGCCGCTAACGACGAAGACGCGCCGGGTGCGATTTACTTCCAGCAGCCCCGCGATTTCGTCGATCGGGGTCTGTGGTGAGACCGTGATCACCTGCTTTGTCATGACGTCGGTCACATGCGCGGAGTGCGACTTCAGATAGTCCGCCGCGAGCTGCGTGTTACGGCCGAAGAGATGGAACCACCAGGAACGCCGCGGCGCGGCCGTCCCTAGTTCCGCCCTGTGAACCAGATCCTCTTCGCTTACGATGCCAAGCATCACGCCTCGGTCGATCACTGCGACCGCGCTTAAACCGCGCGTGACGAGAAGACTGCACACTTCGTCCAACGTGCTGTATGGCCCGACCGCGACGACCGGTGACCTCATGATATCTCTTGCAGTCAGCGTCCGTTCTCTGTCGGGAGGGCGAACACAAGGCCACGAAAGCACCTGATGGCTATCGCATTTGGACCTATCCATGGCATACGCGCCTCATCGCGCCCGAGACTTGACACGTCCTCGATTTAAACCGTCGCGCCGACCGCCGAATGTGGAGAAAGCTTCCTCTTTTAGTTTATGCAACTCAAACGAAATTTATTGCGGCTTTAACGCAACTTTCTTGCATCAAAATTTTGTTTCCCGAGGGGTGGCATCGACCCTTCCCTTTTGCGGACTCGATATCCATTCTGAGGAGATTGAGCCGCAGCGTGAGAGCATGATGGTTTTGCAGTGACGGCTCGCGAAAGCGTCTGGAACAGGGGATCTTACGATGATCACTGGTGCCCAATGCCGCGCCGCTCGCGCACTGGTCGAATGGACCCGTGAAAAGCTCGCCAGCAATTCGGGTGTGGATGGGTTGGTCATCGAAGAGTTCGAGCGGCGTATCACCCTTCCGGACCAGGAAATCTGCGACATGCTTCAGACCACGCTCGAACAGGCCGGCGCTATTTTCATTGACGAGAACGGCGGCGGTATCGGTGTTCGCCTGAAACTCAACCGCTCGGAGGTCAAAAGGATCGGCGTCCTGGAGAATGAGGGCGGTATCGTTGGAACGGACGCCGTTCCATAAGCTCCGGCTTTGGAGCAGCGACCAATTCACGATCTCCTCCTCGATCACAATTTCAGGGGCGACCGGATAGTCACGGAGAGCGTCATGAAGGTCATATGGAGTGATCTCACCGAAGAGGAGCAAATAGCGCTTAAGCGCATGAATCGCGGACCCTACCCGGCTCTATCGAAAGAATTGGCCGAACGGCTTGTCTTCCTAGGACTGGCGGAAATGAGACCGCACGGGACCGGAACAAACAGGACTGGAAGAGAGCTGGTGATAAATACGTTGCTTGGCGCTCGCTTCGAATAACTCAAGGCGGCCTCCGCCGCGGTTGCAGTGTGTCCGCCACGCCGCGGTGCAAAGCATGGTTGGTTGCTCGGACGCATTGGATGCAAGCGGAAGATCCGTTAGGCGCGTCCGAAATCTCGGCTAAATTTCAAACTGAGACACTACCGTGAGGGGTTGCCTTGACTTCCGCAATTGCTTCCCCAACTATGTGCTTATGAACGCCGCCGCTAAAATTCTTTGCGATTTTCTTTTCCGGGTTTGCCCCATCGCGGGATCTTAACCCCCGGCTCGGCTGCCATGTGCCCCGAGCCGAGGGGCCGACTTTCATCGACATGATCCGCAGGGCTGCACGTCTCCGCGCATCGCCGCCTTGAATAAAAATCTCCCGAATTGGCCAGTTTCCGCCACCGTGATGGCGGCTGACCGTTAGAGCTATGAGAATTCGAAATGCTGCACAACACAAGAACCCCGCGTAAGCCGAAAATCCGGATCTCCCAGTCCGACCATGCGCGTTTATCAGCGCTGGCGAGCACGTTTGCCGCGCGAAACCCCGAAGCGTCTGACGAGCTCCTGGCAGAACTCGAGCGTGCGCGCGTCGTCGCCGATGGCTGGGTCTCTTCCGGCACTGTCCGGATGGGCTCAACCGTGACGTTCAAGCCCGACTCCGGCGATCGGAAAACGGTCACGCTGGTTTATCCGGGTGAAGCGGACATTTCTGCAGGCAAGGTTTCAATCCTGACGCCGATCGGCACGGCCCTGATCGGCCTCTCGGCCGGACAGTCGATCATGTGGACCGCCCGGGACGGGCGCAGGCATGAACTGCTGGTGCTTGGTGTAAGCAAACCCAGCGCGGAGGAAGTCGATGGCACCCAAAGCCTCGCCCCTCCGCCTCCAGCGGTCGCGGCGAGCCTCTAGACATGGGCGTCTCCTTCCGTCTCCTCAATCACGCAGGCAGTCTGATCGCGGGAGTCTGACCCCTGGGCCGGCCCGGTCCGGCGCAGGGGATCTTTCCACATCACCCGATCAATTGCTTGATGCCGGATCGCCTCTGACCGCTCCGGCTGGAGACATTTCATGTCCACTTCCGATAGCTGCCAACTGACCACCAAAGATTACACCATTCTCGAGGTGGTAAGGGACCGTCATCCAATGCGCAATGAAACCTTCTGGGCTATTCTCCAACGAAAGATCTCGACTGCTGTCGTAATGTTTCGGGATGACATCCCGCCAAACGTCGTGACACTCAACAGCCGCGTGGCCTATCGGGTGAACGACGGCCCTGCCGAAACCCGCATCATCGCACATGACCAGATGCGTGGCCTGGTTGGCATGCTGTTGCCCATAACCAATCTGCGCGGCCTGGCGTTGCTTGGTCTGGCCGAAGGGCAGTCGATCTCCATTCCGACTGCGGGCGGTCACCTGGAGACACTGACCGTGCATGAAGTGGTCTATCAACCGGAAGCCGCAAGGCGCGAGAGGCTGAAGCTCGCGGGAGTTGTTGCGTCGGAACCGCGGCGGCCGAGCGAGCCGGGCCTTCGCGTTGTCCATCGTTCCGATGAACCGTGCGACAAACCTCGCAACGAGGTTCCGGCGGCCTTCGACGTCGGGTTCGACGACCCGGGTCCGTCGGCTGCCTGAGAATTCGACTAGTCGGAAAGCCATGAAGGCTGATGGAAAAGCGCTTCCGTCAGCCCTCGCCTGTACCAAGTGCAAACGAAAACTAGGATTTGATATGGATGATTTCGACAACCAGGAAGGTGCCAAGCCTGAAGATGTGCGAGCCGCATTGAGAGGCTGGGCATTCTTCGCCGTTCTAATGACCGGCGTCTTTGGCTTGGCTTACGCTTTGGTCGAAATGTAGATGACCGACGAAGCTGACCAGCTGTCATTGCAGTCTTCGCAATCGTTCCAGTAGCGTGAAACTATGCTTCCCGCCGGGAGCAGCTATCATTTCACAACTTGCTTCAGGCCGCGTAGAGCCTCCTGAATGTCGGTTCGCGTCTCGCTTGCTTCCGGATAGACAGCATAGGCCGGATAGGTGAATTCCGGCGCGCCTTCAACGACCCCCAACTGCCCCGCCTCGATATGAGGAGCTGCGGCGCCCCGGCGGAAATAGCACATGCCGCCGGCGCGCAGGATATAGCTGAGCCCCAGCGGCCCAAGGCCAACAAGCAACCCAGGCTCTCCAAAAGTGGTCGAACTTGCGTGGTGCTGCGCTGCAAACAGCGGTCCCCAATCGACATAGACGTAGTCTTTCGCACCAGCCGGTTCCTCGTTCCTTGTTCTCACGAGAACGAGCTGCTCTTCGACCAGCAGCTCCACCTTGAACCCTGGCAACAGCTTCGGCGCGTAAAGCACAGCGATGTCCAGAACACCCGTTCTGAGCTGATCGAGAAGTTGGTCCGGCACCCCCCACCTGGGCATGGATAGCAATCTCTGGCTTGGCCTTCTTCATCCACACCAGCCAGTCGAGCAGCAGCGGGTTCCACAAACTGAGCTCGCCGCCCAACGCCACCACGCTTGTCCGTCCCGACGGGATGGCAAGCTGATGTCGGGCACGCTCCCAGATTTGAGCGAAAGACTGGGCAAAGCGCTCGAACTCGCGTCCGGACGGCGTCAATTGCGCGCCGTTGCGGTTTCGGATGAAAAGCTGACGACCAAGTTCCTCCTCCAGCGTGCGTATGCGCGCGCTCACCGTGGTCTGCGTGACATGAAGGCGATCCGCGGCCTTCAGGAAACTACCGAATGGACAATCTCAAGGAACGTGCGGGCGCGATCGATGTCCATCTGATCTCCCATGAGTGCAATATTTTTGCACTCATACAGCATTTAATTCCGTTTGCCTTCCTGTTTCGTGCGGAGCACGCTGCAGCAAACGTGCGGGGCGCACGGAAACGGAGCTGGCCATGGCCGAGAAAAGTGACAGCGACACCGAAATCCGGGAGTATGCATCTCCGCCCTGCTACGCGCATGAGCTTTCGCCCGAATATGGCGGACAATCGAAGCGGGAAGATTCCTGGAGCTGCGTCCTACGCTGGCGCAAGGCGGAACGGCAGAGGTTGATCGACGAGCGTCTCGCTATCGACGCCGACGAGAGGAAGAAAAGGTCGGACCGCATCGCTTCGCGTCTCGATCTTGCCATCGGCAAGGTCAGCGGACGCATCGTCAGCGGCTATTGGCCGTTCCGGGGCGAACCCGACCTTCGCAGCTGGGCGATCACGGTCATCGAGCGCGGCGGCAGAATCGCGCTTCCCGTCGTCATCAGGAAAGGCTGGCCGCTGGAATTCCGCATCTGGAGCCCGGGCGACCCGCTCGAGCGTGGCGTGTGGAACATCCTCGTCCCGTCACGCGGGCCATCGGTCGTGCCGGATGTCGTGATCGCACCGGTGGTCGGGTTCGACGGAGCGAATTACCGCCTGGGATATGGCGGCGGCTTCTTCGACAGAACGCTCGCGGCGATGCACAGGCGGCCGTTGGCCATCGGAGTGGGTTACGCCGAAAGCCGGCTCGAAACGATTCGTCCGCAGCCCCACGACATTGCGATGGACGCAATCGTCACGGACTGAAAACAGGAAGCAGACAGCGACTGGTTCCCCGCTCGCGACGGCGGCTGAATGCCGCCGATCGCGGCAACCATCCGGTTTGCCTGCAATGAAAGGCAGGTAGAACACCATGTCGACCTCAGCGGCATCCACCGAAGACCACAAGCCCCGGTTTTTCGTCAGATGGCTGTACTCGACCAATCACAAGGATATCGGGACGCTTTATCTGATCTTCTCCATCTTAGCGGGGATTCTCGGCACCGCGCTCTCGGTCTTGGTCCGAATGGAGCTCCAGGAGCCCGGGTTGCAGATATTCAGCGATCCGATGACCTACAATGTCGTGGTCAGTTCCCACGGCCTTATCATGATCTTCTTCGTGCTCATGCCGGCCCTGATCGGCGGCTTCGGCAACTGGATGGTGCCGATCATGATCGGAGCTCCCGACATGGCGTTTCCGCGCATGAACAATATTTCGTTCTGGCTGCTGGTGATGGCGTTCATCCTCTTCATCACCTCGATGTTCGTGCCGGGAGCGCCGGGCACGCTCGGCCACGGCGGCGGCTGGACGCTCTATCCGCCGCTTTCGACCTCCGGCCAGCCTGGTCCCGCAGTCGATCTCGTGATCCTTTCGATCCACCTTGCGGGAGCGTCATCGATCCTCGGCGCGATCAACTTCATCACCACCATCTTCAACATGCGCGCGCCGGGAATGACGATGCACAAGATGCCGCTGTTCGCCTGGTCGATGCTGGTGACGGCCTTCATGTTGCTGATGTCGCTGCCGGTGCTTGCCGGCGCGATCACGATGCTGCTCACGGACCGCAACTTCGGCACGACCTTCTTCGTCCCGGACGGCGGCGGTGATCCGATCCTTTACCAGCACCTGTTCTGGTTCTTCGGTCATCCGGAGGTCTACATCATGATCCTACCTGGTTTCGGTATAATCAGCCATGTCATCTCGACCTTCGCCAAAAAACCGATCTTCGGCTACATCGGTATGGCCTATGCGATGGTGGCAATCGGCATGATCGGCTTCGTCGTTTGGGCGCATCACATGTATACGACCGGCATCTCCGTCGACGCCCAACGTTACTTCGCCTTCGCCTCGATGGTGATCGCCGTTCCGACGGGCGTGAAGGTGTTTTCCTGGCTCGCCACGATGTGGGGCGGGTCGATTGAGTTCAAGACCCCGATGCTTTGGGCCATCGGCTTCGTCCTACTCTTCACCATAGGCGGTGTCACCGGGATCATAGTCGCAAGCCCCGGCATCGACCGCTCGTTGCACGACACCTATTTCGTGATCGCCCACTTCCACTATGTGCTGTCCCTGGGCGCGGTTTTCGCCATCTTCGCTGGCTTTTACTACTGGTTCCCGAAGATGACCGGCTACATGTACAGCGAAGCCTTGGGAAGACTGCATTTCTGGACGATGTTCTTAGGCGTAAATCTCGTCTTCTTCCCGCAGCATTTCCTCGGCATGGCCGGCATGCCGCGCCGCTATGCCGACTACCCCGATGCCCTCGCCGGATGGAATTTCGTCTCCTCGATCGGCGCCTACATCTCGACCGTGGGGCTGATCATCTTCTTCGTCGCAGTCGCGGAAGCCTTCAGCGGCAAGCGCCCGGCCAGCGCCAATCCATGGGGCGCAGGGGCGACCACGCTTGAATGGCAGCTGCCCTCGCCGCCGCCATTCCATCAGTGGGAAAGGCTGCCCCGCATCCACTGAGATGTGCATCTTCGACAAGTCGATGGGTGAATGTCATGAGCGAGACCACAGACCCGAACAACCAGATCCTTCTCGTTGCGATCCTCGCGCTTTATTGGGCAATGCTTGGGAGTTGGAGCCAGCTCTTCTCGCGCTGGAACGACGAGAGGGCCAAGCGGAACGCTGTGCCGCCGCAGCCGGACGTCAGCACCGAACACGTGTCCTGCGCGGACATGTCCCAGGATGCGCTTCGCAAGATCGACCCGGATTTCGACCTCGCTGCATTCCTATCAGGCGCCAGGAGGGCCTATGAAGCGATCCTGCGGGCGTTTGCGGATAGTGACATCCAGACCTTGAAGCGCCTTGTCGGATCGGAGGTGCTTGCCGCCTTCGAGCGAGAGATCGTCGAACGCCGGGATCGGCAAGAAATACTAGAGCTCACCTTCATAGGTACGGACGAAGCCAAGGTTGTCGACGCGTTCGTGGCGGATGGTGCCGCCGAGATCGTCGTTCGGTATGTTTCCGACGTGATCAGCACTACACGCTCTGCCGACAATGCAGTCGTCGCCGGGGATCCCCGGGAAATCTTCGAGATGATCGATACGTGGACGTTTGCCTGTCAAACCCAGTCAAGGAAGCGGAACTGGATGTTGATCGCCACCGAGGGCGAGCAACAACAAGCCTGAGTTCTTGCGATAGGGTCCGGCCGGCAGGCTTGTCACGGCGACGAGCAGCCAACTCAGCGGGGCTGGGATGCGTTCGCGAAGTCTGTCAGCCGGTGAGGATGCACTCCGCCATCGGTGCCGGCGATCAGTTCGACATGAGCCGGTTCAGCCGATCAGCTTCAAGTAGCGAGCGGGTAGCGCCGCCAAAGATCCACTCCCTGAACCTGCTGTGGCCGTAGGCGCCTGATATAACAAGATCCGCGTTCATTGCGCCGGCGACGTCGGCGATCGTTCCGCTATTGGATTTTTCCGGAAACACCTCCGCCTTGGCCTCTACGCCATGCACGTCCAGGAAGGCGACAACATCGTCGAGCCCGTTCCAGGTTTCGTCGGTTGGG
The DNA here is from genome assembly GCF_029625735.1 of Mesorhizobium sp. WSM4935. Taxonomy (NCBI): domain Bacteria; kingdom Pseudomonadati; phylum Pseudomonadota; class Alphaproteobacteria; order Hyphomicrobiales; family Phyllobacteriaceae; genus Mesorhizobium; species Mesorhizobium sp. WSM4935. The sequence goes on from NZ_JARTVR010000021.1 coordinate 47,826, forward strand.
CCGTCGTCGACCGTAATGACCCGAACCTCCTGAGCCATCTGCAAAAAGGGCATGGCATCTAGAACCGCGCGCCTGGCTTCACGCGTGTCCTTCCATCCGACCAGAACCTTGTTGATGCGGAAATTCTCCTGGTTGGTCGATGCCACAAAGACAGGCCGGCCGGCCTGAAGGATAAGATTGCCGAGGTCGGTGGAACGATAGGCGTTGCCGAAACTGGCACCCTCCGGCGAGGCTGTGACGATGAGATCGGCCAACCGCGCCGATTCGATCAGCAAGCGGGTCGGATTGCCCACGGCCCCACGCCATTGCGTATGAACCGTCGCGCCAGCAATGCTTTCGAACTGTGCGTGGAGGTCCTCGAGCCGTCGCTTGATGTTCTTGCGCTGGCGCATCATGCTCTCTCCTTCAAAGGCCATTCCACCTTCCATTACGACCGGCGGCGCGACGTCGGCCGCCGACAGACCTATCAGGCGCGCGTCGAAGCGCTGGGCGAGATCGACTCCGAGCTTGACGACAGGTTCAACCATCCCGTCGATGTCGAGGTTGAGAACGATCGACTTGTATTCCATATCGGCTTTCCTTCCGTTGGCTGAAGACGATGCCGGCTCGGCAAGCGGGAACGTCGACAGGTCTCGTCGCGAGACCTGGTTCGCAAGGCGGCAATGGCCGGAGGCCTGCCTCGTACGTTCCTGTAAACTCGATAAAGACGATCGTTGCGGTGAAGCGTACGCCGGCCGGCGCGATCGTCAGGTCCCGCCTACTCGAACATAATCCGAGCGGTGCCTCTTTTGGCGATCAAGGCTCTGCGAACTTCCTGAACCCGTTCAGCCTGTTGTTTGGTATAGGGACCCATCGGCCGCGTCTTTTCATTGCCGCGACGGACCTGGCAGTACCAGCGACCGCTGGCGGAGAAGATTTCGACCGACGTCGGCATCTGATGGGACTCTTGTCCGGCGACCTCCTTGGCGAACTCGACGATCTTTGAATGATGCTGAGTGGGCGCAATGATTTGCAAATCCCTGGCAACGTCCTGTTGCAATGCGGACATAGATCGGTCTCCTTTCGGTCACGGCGACATATTCGGCTGCGTCATTCTCGGTGCGTTCCCACCCGTGCTCGAGAGCGCGCTCTAGCTTGCCGTCTGGCGCTCCATTTCCAGCTCGGCCTCCAGACTTTCCAGGTCGCGGAAGATCGAGGCGACAGCGAGCGTGCGCCCCTCCCGTTTGAATCGGAGCAGGCAATCCCTGGCCGCGACGTCTCCATCGACCGAGATCTCGTCCCATCGCTCGGCATGGCCGACGTAGTTGATGGGCACTTCGTAATGCTGGCTCCAGAAGAACGGCACCGCCGCGAACTTCTCGCGATGGCCAAGCATGTTGAGTGCGGCGGTGCGACCTTGTCTCTCCGCAACCACCCAGTGCTCTACCCGAAGATTCTCGCCACTATGAGGATCGGGCCACCGGGCAATGTCGCCGGCCGCGAAAATTCCGGGCGCGCTTGTTTCCAAAAACGCGTTCACCGCGACACCGCGATCGAGTTTGAGTCTGGCCTTTTCGGCGAGCCCGGTGCGTGGCCTGACGCCCACGCCGGCCACGACGAAATCCGCCACCAACGTGCCGCCGCTGCTGAGTTTCATCTTGTTGCCGTCGATGCTGGTCGCAGTCGCCTCGAGATGGAAGACGACACCCTTCTCCTCATGGAGGTCGCGGATGAAGTCGCCCATCCGCGGACCCAGGGCCCGCTCCATAGGCCGTCTATCCGGCGCTACTACGTGAACGTCGATGCGGCGCGAGCGCAGCGCCGCCGCAACCTCCAGCCCGATGAAACTGGCGCCGAGCACGACGCAGCGTCGCGCATTCGAGGCCCGCTCGATGATCGCCTTGCAGTCGGCGAAAGAGCGCAGCGTGAGGACAAATGATTGCTCGGCTCCGGGGATAGCAAGCCGAACTGGTTCGGCCCCCGTGGCAAGCAGCAGCCTTTCGTAAGGAATCGTGCCGCCATCCGACAGGACAACCTCGCGGGACCGCGGGTCGATGCGGTCGACCTTCGTATCGAGGCGCAGGTCGATGTTGTTTTTCGAATAGAACTTCTCGCCGCGCAGCGGAATCCAGTCCTCCGGAGCCTTGCCGGCGAGATAGTCCTTGGAGAGGTTCGGTCTGTCGACGGGCGGCGCCTGGTCATCGCTGATCATGATGATGCTGCCCTGGTATTGCTCGCGCCGCAGTGTCTCGGCGGCAGCGAAACCGGCCGCGCCGCCGCCGACAATGATAATTCTCTCCGGAGCCGCGCCGCCATCTCGCACCACGGGTGCCGTTCGCTTGCGCTTCTCGACTACAAATATCTTGCCTTCTCGCTGTTCCACCGACCAGCAGGCGAGCGGGCTGAAGGCGGGCGCACGGAGGGCCTCGCCCGTGCGCAGATCGAAGCACGCGTGATGCCACGGACACCGAACCGTGTCTTCTGCTACCAGACCGTCGACGAGTGGCCCGCCGTAATGCGTGCATGTCGCGCTGACCGCGAATACCTCGGTCCCGCGGCGCACTAGCAGCACCTGCTCGTCGCCATATCTGCCGACCAGCCTACCGCCGTCGGTAAGGTCGGCGTGCGCGATACCTTGCCTCAAATCCGGTCCAGTCGGGTTACGTTGGTCTTGGGCCATTGCCTTCTCCCTTGGCGTTCCGGAATCGGAAGTGCCTTTGCGGTCGAGAAGCCGGAATTCCTTGATCACAGCCTTAGAATTCAGCGACAGTTTCTCGCCACTCCAGACATCCTGCAAACGAATTTAATCGGCAGTTGCGAGCAATTTTTATGATAGGAGCCGACAGGGTCGCGCACACTTACAGGATCGCTTGCCCCGTCTTGCTCCAGTCGGCAAGAAAAGATGCCAGACCCTTGTCGGTGAGCGGATGTTTGGCGAGGTTTCTAAGTACTGCTGGCGGCACGGTCGCGACATCGGCGCCTGCCATCGCCGCCTGTTTGACATGGAGGGGTGTGCGAATTGAAGACGCGAGGATTTCCGTCGCGAGGGAAGTGTCGTTGTCGTAGATCGTGCGAATTTCTCGGATCAGTTCCATCCCGTCCAAGCCGATGTCGTCGAGCCTGCCGACGAACGGCGAAATAAAGGTCGCGCCTGCCTTGGCTGCGAGCAGCGCCTGGTTGGCTGAAAAGCACAGCGTGACATTGACCTTGTGACCGAGATGAGCGAGCGCCCGGCAAGCCCTGAACCCATCCCAGGTGGATGGGACCTTGACGGCCACATTGGCGGCTATGCCCGCTAAACGCTCTCCCTCGGCGATCATACCGTCGAGGTCGGTCGCGGTGACTTCCGCTGAAACGGGGCCCTCGATCGTCTGGCAAATCTCCTTGATCACATCGCTGATCGGCCGACCGGTCTTCGAGACGAGCGACGGGTTCGTGGTCACCCCGTCGACAAAGCCTGCCGCGGCCAGTTCGCGAATTTCAGATATATCGGCTGTATCGATAAAGAATTTCATTGTGCGTCTCCTCGATGATTTGATGAACCTTCCTCCGTTTGGTTCCAGAAAAGTGATTTGGACCCGCTGTAGTGGTCACACGCCCCATGTCCTTGATGGCAAAGGCAGCTCGGCGCGACGTCTCTAGCGATGTCCCAGCAAAATCTCTCTCAGGACGACGGCATCGTTGTGGGCCTCGTCATGAGCCGAGTAGACGAGTGTGACAGCGCCGTGTCGTATCAGGTCGCGGAGCCGGTCGAGCTCGTTGCGATGTGCGTGGACTTCCGCCGTATATCTCCGACGGAATTCCTCCCAGCGGGCGGGATCGTGTCCGAACCATTTCCGAAGCTCTGTGCTTGGCGCGAGTTCTTTCATCCAGCAGTCGATGCCGGCGTCCATCTTCTTGACCCCGCGCGGCCAAAGCCGGTCAATCAGCACCCGCGTGCCATCGTCGGCAGCAGGGCTCTCATAGGCCCGCTTCAGTTTTATCCTCTCGTCGATGACTTTTCTGCTCATCCGTCCGTCTCCTTTTCGTTGACGGCATCGAGAAGCCTGGAGAACTCCTGGCGAAGGATCATCTCGTCGGCTTGATCGGATACGATGACGAAGATGCTGCCCCGATACCGCTCGATCCAGTGATGGCCGGTTCCGTGGCTGCGCAGGTAGTCACCGATCTGATGAACCGTCGAATACCCCAGGTCCTGATGCAGGAGGAATTTCATAAGATTGTGCTTTGCAAGAGGGCCAGACCTCCCTGGCTCAGGGGGAGGCCTTCTGCCCTTGAGCGTTGAACTGTCTCAGATAGGCGATCACATCGGCGATCTCCTGATCCTTGCTGAGACCGGCGAATGTCATCTTCGTGCCTGGCACCAACTTGCGCGGCGCGTGGAGATATGTGGTCAGCGTCGGTTCATCCCAGGTCAGGCCCGAATTCTTGTTCGCCGCGGAATAGTTGTAACCTGGGTAAGTGCCTGCCGCACGGCCAATGACGCCATTCAATACGGGCCCTACCCCGTTCTTGGCGTCGGGCCCGACCGCATGGCAGGCCATGCATCTCTTGAAGACCGAGGCGCCGGCGTCAGCATTGCCAGGAGATTTGTCCTGCGCCTGCGCATAGCCGACTGCGGTGAGAACCGCGGTCGTCAATCCAAATATCGTCGATCTCATCTTCGCGTGCTTTCAATCAGGGGCGGCTTGGCTGTCGTCAAGCCACCCTGGTTATGTCGGTATTCGAAACGCACAGTCTGCCGGATCCGAAGCGTGGGTCCGGACCCGGCAGACCTGCCTCAGGAGGGAACCAATGGGCCGGGGTTCTTCAGATAATTCTTGATCGCGTCCGCCGCCCAATAGGCAAGAGCGCCCACCGGTCCGGTCGGATTCTTCCCGGCGTTCTGCGGGAACACGCAAGCGCCGGTGACGAACACGTTCGGGACATCCCAGACCTGAAGATGTCTGTTCAGGACGCTGGTGGTGGGGTCGGCGCCGAAAACGGCCCCGCCGGTATTGTGGGTGCTCTGATAGGGAACGATGGAATAGGGCACCGGCGGAATGCTTCGATCGACCCTGATCGCACCCATCTCCTTGGCGATCTTCACGCAGATGTCGGCCTGACCGTTCATCTGCTTTACTTCGTTGTCTTGGAAATCGAACGTCATCCTCATCAGCGGACGTCCGAAGATGTCCGTATAGGTCGGATCGAGGCTGAGATAGTTCTGCCTGTAGGCCATCACCGCGCCTTGATTGCCGACGTTGGCCGCATGGTCATAGTTGTCGACCACTGCTTTCTTCCAGTCCGAGCCCCAGCGCGGCGTGCCATGGGGTGTCGGATGTGACTGGATAGGCCGGGCCCCCGAGTTGCTGCAACTGATACCGCCGCCGCCGATGTAACCGGCCTTCACGAAATCGTAGTTGTCGCCGTTGAAATCATCCATGCAGGTGCCGAGCGCGCCGGCGCCCATGAAGCGGTTCAGGATGGTCTTCTTGTCGAAGAAGGCGGTAGCCCCGCCGCCGCATTGGTAGGCATAGTTTCGGCCGACCACGCCTTTCCCCGTGGCGGGATCATAAGGAACGCCGATCCCCGACTGCAGCAGCAGGTTGACGTTGCCGAGCGCGTAAGCCGACAGGATGATGAGGTCGGCAGGTTGTTCGAACTCTCGCCCACGAGCGTCCAGATAGCTGACGCTGACGGCCTTCTTGCGGGTCGAATCGAGATTGACCTTCAGCACGATCGAATTTGTGCGCAGTTCGAAATTCGGATTCTTCAGCGCCAGCGGAATGACGGTGAAATGCGGGCTGGCTTTTGCATTCGCCTCGCAGCCGAAACGCTCGCAGTAGCCGCAGTAGTGGCATTGGCCGAACGCCACGCCATCGGGATTGACGTAATCCCGAGAGGCGTTGGACGAGGGGTTTGGAAAAGGATGGTAGCCGAGGTTGCGGGCCGCCTTCTCGAACATCACCATGCTCTGGGCGGAGATCATTGGCGGGTTGGGATAATCTTCCCTACGCGAGCCCTCGAAGATATTGCCGCCGTCGATCTTCTTGCCGTTGAGATTGCCGGCCTTGCCGGAGGTGCCGCAGGTCTTTTCGAACTTGTCATAATAGGGTTCGAGATCGTCATAGGTGATCGGCCAGTCCTGCAGGTGCATGTCAGAAGGGATGATCTTCTCGCCGTACTTGTCGACGGTCCGGGTGCGCGCCTGATGATCCCATTCGAGCCAGCGCCAGGTCACGCCGTTCCAGTGCACGCCGGCACCGCCGACACCCTGCCCCGGCAGGAAGGAGCCGAGTTGACGCATCGGCAGCGCCGTTTGCGATTTACTATTGCGGAATGTGATGGTTTCCCGCCGCACGTTCTGCATGAGGTCGTGGCGGGCGGCGTAGCGCAGTTCGTCGTGGATTTCAGGATCGATGAAGTCCGGATTGGTGTCACGCGGGCCTCCGCGCTCAAGGGCGACGATCTTGAGCTTGGTGGATGCAAGCTCCTTGGCAATGATACCGCCAGTCCACCCAAGACCGACAATCAGCACATCGACCGCGTTCAGTTTGGTGGCCATGTCAAAGTCTCCTTTTTCTTGCGCCGATCAAATGAGGTCCTGGATGCCCTTCGGTTCAGCGTTGTATGGCTTGTTCCGGAACGGCTCGATCTTGTCCGCGTACATGGCATCTGCGCCGGGGAAGCCGATCATCTTCCAGGCAGCTGCATCCTTGTTCCCGCCGTACATCGGGTCCGCGAAATAGCCCTCGATCGTGAGCTGCAGAAGGAGGCTGAAGAAGGTTGCAGCGGGCACCGTTGGAAGCTCGGTCTTCTTGGCCTCAAGGTCCGCCATAAAGGCGGCGCGGTCCTTTGCCGAAAGGGCCGTGAAGCTGTTCTTGTGGCTTTTCTGTACGACGGCATTGACGTCGGCGATTCCCGCCCGGATCAGTTCCGAGGGCGTCATCGGCAATTGATATCCCTGCTCGGGCGTACCCTCGCCAAAGGGCCCCTCCAGATAAAGCCGGTCGCCCTTGCCGTATCCGCTGGCCATCTGCCGGTCGATGTATGTCGCCACGCCAAGCTCCTTGGCCCCGGGACCGGTCGCATCCTTTGGAATGAGCGTATCGACCGCCGCTTCGACGAAGGCGGATTCGTCGACATTGAAGAATTCATAGCCGCCGCCTCGGGCATGAGGTTCGGCGGCGTGATGGTGCTTCGTGTCCGTGGCGGCAGTTGCCACGATCTCGTCCGCCGATGCGGATCCGCCAAATGGCAGGGTGCCCGCTGCCGCGCCAGCCGCGCCGAACAGTTTTAGAAAGTCACGACGTCCGACATCGCCTTGGCCGTTCTTCTCTCTCGTCGACATGATCGCTCCTGTGACACTGCGGGCAAACGAGGGGTGAGGATGGAGAGGCCTATGCCTGCTCCATCCCGGCGCTGCGCCGCGTTCAGCGCTCAATCCGGTGATTATTCGGACAGCCTAATGTTCACGCTTGCTATGTAGCAAACGAAATTCATTGACATTTAAGCGCAATTTTTATGCTATTAGCGGTCATGGATATTGAACTCGCTCGCACTTTTATCGAGATCGTCTCGACGGGGAGCTTCATTCGCGCCTCGGAGCGCTTGAATGTCGCCCAGACCACCGTCAGCGCCCGAATCCGCAACCTCGAGCAACAATTGGGTCGACCACTCTTCGTTCGGCATAAAGGCGGCGCTTCGCTCACTCCCGCGGGTGAGCAATTTCTGCGCCACGCCCCGATGTTCGTCCAACTATGGCAACGCACCCTTCACCAGGTTGCCGTGCCTCCGGGACGACGGGCCGTCCTGACGGTCGGCAGCGAAGTCAGCCTTGCGCAACCCCTTCTGCTCGACTGGGTTCGCTGGATGCGCCAATCGCTTCAGGATATCGCGTTGCGAGTGCACGTCGACGTGCCACAGGATCTGATCAACCAGGTCGCCTCTGGACTGGTCGACTTGGCTATCATGTACGCGCCACCGCACCGACCAGGTTTGAAAATCGATCTGCTTTTGGATGAAAAGCTCGTCCTCGTGACTACCAATTCCGATGCGCGTGTCGTGGATGAATCATACGTTTACATGGATTGGGGGCCGGATTTTGGACTTCACCACGGGATGAATTTTCCAAGCGCTGCGCCGGACCTTTCCTTCGATCTTGGTCCGCTCGCCCTGAACTATGTTCTTGCAACAGGCGGCTCTGGATATTTCAGAATGAGCTCAGTGCAATCTCACATAGAAGCAGGCCGGCTTCATCTTGTGCCTGAAATGCCGCAATTCTCGTACCCGGTTTACGCGGTGCAATCGGCAAGTGCGGATGAGAGCGTGGTAGGTCCCGCGCTGGCAGGATTGCATTCCGTCGCTCGCGACGAGCGGAGATAGCAGGAGCCTTGTTAGGCTTCCGCCTAGATTGACGGAAACAGCAGGTCGACCGTCGTTCCGATACCTTGCTCGCTTGCAATGCGGATCCGGCCACCCACCATCTCCAGCCACGCCTGCACCTGCGACAGTCCGATGCCCGTGCCCTTTTCACCCTTCGTCGTGAAGAAGGGATCGAAAACCTTCTGCAACACCTCTGGGGCCATGCCGCAACCACGGTCCTCGACCCGGACGTAGGCATAGCTTCCCGGCCCGGGCGGATCGGGTGAGGCGGTCGTCTGCGCCAGTCGTCCGGTGGTGACCCGGACTTCGGCGTCATTTGGAACGGCATCGCGCGCGTTGATGACGAGGTTAAGCACGGCTGCATCGAAGAATGCGGGGTCGACCATGCAAAGCGGGACATCGGAACCGAGTTCAAGCTTGACCCTGACATCGGGTCCCGCGCCATACCTAAGGAAAGGCTCGAAAGACCTGAGGAACTCGTTCAGATCGCCCGCATGGGCATCGAGTTCCTGATGCTTTGCGAAGGCGAGCAATTGCGAGGTCAGTTCGATCGCTCGATCGATTCCTTGGCGCGCCGCCGCAATGTAGGCTCGCACACGTTCGGGTTCGTCGGCTCGCTTTTCGGCGAGCCGCAGGCCGGATTCGACGACCGCCAGGAGGTTTCTGAAGTCGTGAGCAATGCCGCCCGTCATCTCGCCCAGGGCTGCAAGCCGGTTCGTCGCACGCTGACGCTGCTGGACTGCGGTCTGTGCGTCGAGAGGCATGTCCGATACGAGAGCGCCGTCGTCGCGCTTCGCCTCGGATCGTGATTGAACACCGCACCGAAAAATATTGGCTGTCATGAAGAACGCCCCCAAATTGATTGACCACTGACGACGGCCAGGAATCTGGCGCTCCCACTTCCATCGTCGTATTCTATTCTCCTTGTTGCTGGCGGTCGTGTCTCTCATGCATACCTAAGCGCGCAGGACGATGCCTTTCGCCATGATTTCCTCGACTGTCGGAAACGCCTTGAGGACCTCCTCCGGGAGGTCGCCATTCGCTCCGTCAAGTTGGGTCCAGCCGTTTGTCAAGGGTTCGCCGACGATGATGCGGCCGACCATTCCGGCACGCTCGTGCGGAATGCAGAAATAGTCGTAGACCCCCTGTTCGGTGAAGGCCACGGAAAAGGTCTCGTTAGGCAGGAGATAGTCGGAGGCCCACGGTCTTGCCGCCTTTGGCATGCGCATCGGCCGCCCGAAATTCTTTGGGCTGTACGCCGTCGTCGTGTGCGAGCTGCCAGGGTTGAGATTTGTCCAGCGGACCGTCTGACCTGGCTCGATCAGAACGCCGATAGGGTCGAACCAGACGTGCGAGCCATCGTCGCGACCCTTCATTGCGATATCCACGATCTCGTCGGCCCAAACAGCCAAAGGCGAAAGCGTCAGGGCGGCGAAACCGCCGCCCGCGCCAAGTATCTCACGGCGCGTGAGTGTCATTTGGCGACCCCCGCTTCGTCGCTTGCCGAGACATGCCACAGCACGACGTGGACATGCGGTTCCGGAACGCCCGGGTGCCCGGCATTGTAGTAAACGTCGACATGGTCGACGTTGCCGCCCGGCGCCGCAAGGTTATCGAAACGTTTGTCCGGATTGAGCTCCTTGATCGGAAGCATGTAGATGGTGCTGACAAGCTTGCCGTCGTGGTCATAAGCGAGGAACGGACCGGCCGGCAACGTCGCCGGATCGACGAAGAGTTGCCCCATACCCGGGAGGAAGTCGGGCAGTTTCACAAGTTTGCTGACCTGTTCGTAGGGACCAGCCGGCGGCGACTGGGTGACATCGCTGGCCGCCATGGCATAAAACGAAGTGGCCATTGTTATGGCAACTGCGAGGGCAAACTTTCTCATCACGATACTCCTTGCTTGGATAGAAGCGGCGCGGCAGCCGACAATTTGAAAGGCCGAAGTCCGTTTCATCGCGCTGACACGGCCCGTTCGGCCTCCCCCAAGGAAGGAGGAGACGCCCATGCTCGTCAAACGAAATTAAATGTCATTTCAGTGCATTATTTTTGCGTCATTTGGCATCTCTGCTGTTTCCGTGTATTCTTGCGACGAAAGTCCGAGGCGCGCATCTGCTAAATAGTTCACAATAGCTCTCGAACAGAGATATTATGTGTTAAAATGGCTAAATATGCCACCGAATACCTCCAAAACGACCGCCATCCATCGGAGACGCTTGATTCCGAATAGATCTTCACTACATTTATGCTGTCATGTTCATTTTCATGCAGAATTCTCGACCAGATTCACGGTGCCTCAAAGCAGGTCTCTAGCCCGGACGCGAAAGACGCTGGCTTCGCATCCGGGAGATAAGCTCCCAATGAAGCGAACCTTGCCCCTGCGATGGCGATGTAGGCGCCGGAGAACGGGAGACGCAGGGATCGATTGGGCCGGATAAACAGCCTCTTAATCACCTACACAGGCGTGTCGCACTCCGATCAGGACGCATGCCTATCTTTGCGCAGGAGACGACCCATGGCTCAGCCGGGAAAGAATAATACGCCGTTAGAAAAGCAGTTTGAGTCTGGGATCGATCCAGAAAACAGCTTGTTGCCGATGCTGATCGGCGGCCTGGTTCTGATCGTGATCGGTGCGATCATCGTCATGAATTTCGTCTAGCATAGCCGCCCAACCAGTGCTTGGCTGGGCGTTGGTTCGATCTGGGTTGCCAAACTGCCGCGCTGCTCGGGAAAGCCGCCTCGTTGTCCTTCGTTATGATGGCGGAAAGCAGCGGTAGTCCGCCGCTCTTCGGGAAGGCGAGCATCATCCCTGCACTGCCGCCCCAAGGCCGGACGCATTTCTTCGAGATCGCGGATGCTATATCGTTATTCGAATTATCGGAGCCACTCATGTCAAACGCTTCACAAGACGACGGCTCAGTTGCTGCTATTGCTCGGCGTGCACCGAGCCATATCATCCTTGCGACGGACTTCACCGCGCGGTGCGATCGGGCGCAGGACCGGGCGGTGCAGCTTGCGATCCAGTGGAATGCGAGCCTTACCGCAGTGCACGCTCTCACGGACATGGCGCTGACCGAGGACACTTCTGTGCGCGACGCGTACAGGCGCGCGGCAATGCGCAATGCCGCCTCTCTCCGTGAGGAGCTTGCTTGCGTTGATGGCCTTCGTTCATCCGTGATCGTGGAGGAAGGACCGGTCGACTGGGTGGTACTCGAGATAGCGGCAAGGGAACGGGGGGAGTTGATCGTGACCGGGATAGCGCGGTCAGGGCCGCTCGCGCAGATGCTGGTCGGAAGCAATGTCACAGCTCTCGCCCGAAAGTCCCCCATCCCGCTGTTGGTCGTGAAAAGGAGAGTGCTAGACACCGACGAACGCGCTTTCGTCGCTACCGATCTGTCAGAGTCTTCCAAGCCTGCCCTGATGGTTGCCCTGCGATGGTTTGGACTGAGGCGGCTGGGCCTCTTCCATGGGTTCGAGCCGCCTTACCGCGGCTTCGCTCACGATAGCGCGGACTATGATCGACAGTTCGAAACGATATCGCTTGACCAATGCCGCGACTTCCTCCGGGAGGTCGCCGGCGAGGAAGCCATCACGAAGTTCGACATCGTTGCCCGCCGCGGCGATCCGGTGATGGGCCTGCAGGTGTTGACCAACGACGCCGACACCGACCTCGTGATCGTCGGAACCCATGGCAGGACGGGGCTGCTTCACGCGGTCGTCGGCAGCGTGGCATCGCGCGTCCTCGAGGCGGTTTCCTGCGATGTCCTGGTGGTACCCAGCAGGCAGCGTTAAGCCCACTAAACAGCTTGGGAAGACCGCGACGCGAGCATCTTTCCTGTCATTGGCGGACAATCATCGATAGCGTAGAAGCGCAGGATAACGCACAGTCAGACCGTCCGCCCAGCTTCAAGGAGAGTGATGGAGCTTTATTCGCTGCCTCTGATCATCGCTCTTCCGTTCGTGGCAGGCCTCGCGGCCACCTTGCTTCCGTCGGACTCGCGCGCACCCGCGACCTGGTTGGCAGGCGCAACGACGTTGGCCTGTCTGGTGGTGACGCTCGCGCTCTACCCTTCCGTCCAGGGCGGGGGGATTGTCCGGCAAAGGTTCGAATGGATTCCCTCACTGGGCCTCGACTTTGCCCTGCGCATGGACGGGTTCGCGTGGATCTTCGCGACGCTTGTCAGCGGGATCGGGCTGCTCGTCGTCGTCTATACGCGCTACTACATCTCGCCGGAGGATCCCGTCCGCCGCTTCCATCTTTTCTTCCTGGCGTTCATGGGGTCGATGTTGGGCGTCGTGCTCGCCGGCAACCTCATCCTCCTGGTCGTGTTCTGGGAACTCACCAGCATCTTTTCCTTCCTGCTGATCGGGTACTGGCATCATAACCAGGCCGCACGCGACGGCGCCCGTATGGCGCTGACGATCACGGCGATCGGCGGCCTTGCGCTGCTGGCCGGAGTTCTCGTAGTTGGTCATATCGTCGGCAGCTACGATCTCGACATTGTGCTGGCGTCGGGGAACGCTATTCGCAACCACGATCTGTATGTCCCGGCGCTTTTGCTCATCCTGCTAGGCACGCTCACCAAGAGCGCGCAGTTCCCCTTCCAGTTCTGGCTGCCCAACGCCATGGCCGCGCCCACGCCCGTCTCGGCGTTCCTGCATTCGGCGACTATGGTCAAGGCGGGCGTCTTCCTCATGGCCCGGTTGTGGCCAGTGCTTTCAGGCACGCCTGAATGGTTCCTCATCGTTGGTCTGGCGGGAATGATCTCGCTGGTACTCGGCGCCTATCTCGCGATGTTCCAGCAGGACCTCAAAGGACTGCTGGCCTATTCCACGATCAGCCATCTGGGGCTAATCACGCTGCTGCTCAGTCTCGGCAGTCCGCTCGCTGCGGTTGCCGCCATTTTCCACATGCTCAATCACGCCACTTTCAAGGCTTCTCTGTTCATGGCAGCCGGCATCATCGACCATGAGGCCGGCACGCGCGACCTGCGGCGACTCTCAGGCCTGTTCCGCTACATGCCGATTACGGGCACCCTGGCCATGGTCGCAAGCGCCGCCATGGCCGGCGTGCCGCTGCTGAACGGTTTTCTATCAAAGGAGATGTTCTTCGCGGAAGCGGTCGAGACCCATGCGGACTCCTGGCTGGACACCGCGGCACCTTATGCGGCCGTTCTCGGCAGCGCGCTCGCCGTTACCTATTCCATCCGGCTCATCCACTCGATCTTCCTCGGCGCGCCCCCCGAGAGCTTTCCGCGCGAGCCGCACGAACCACCCTTCTGGATGCGCTTCCCTGTAATGTTCCTGGTAGTGGCCTGCCTCGTCGTCGGCATCATCCCGGGGCTGACAATCGGACCATTCCTGCAGGTCGCGGTGTCCTCGGTGCTTGGCGAAGCGACGCCCCAATACAGTTTGGCGGTATGGCACGGCTTCACCCTGCCACTGGCGATGAGCGCGATCGCGCTGGCGGCCGGCGCGCTGCTCTACCTGTTCGCCGGCGACTACCTCGAACGGGCCGAAAGCCCCCTCCTTTTCGGCCGGATACAGGGCCAACGCATCTTCGAGCGGATCATGGTCGCGATCTCATGGCGAGGCGCGCGCCTTGTGGAGCAGGTCTTCGGCACGAGGCGTTTGCAGCCGCAGATACGCCTGCTCGTCGCCGCTGCGGTCGCCGCCGCCGCAATCCCTCTTTTTGCCTCGGGGCTTGGGTTCGGAAGCTATAGCGGCGCGCGGGATGATGTCGCGTTCGCCGGTCTGTGGACCATTGGCATGGTCTGCGCGGTCGCGGCAGCGCAGCGGGCCAAGTTCCACCGTCTCGCGGCTCTGGTGCTGCTCGGGGGAACTGGGCTCGTCACCTGCTTGTCTTTCGTCTGGCTGTCGGCGCCGGACCTTGCGGCAACACAGCTCCTCGTCGAGATCGTGACGACTGTGCTCATATTGCTCGGCCTGCGCTGGCTGCCGAAACGCTCCGAAGCGCTGGGCGAGCCAAGTGGCCGGCTCGCCCGCGCGCGCCATTTCCGCGACCTTGCGATCGCCGTGGTGGCGGGCGCCGGGATGACGGCGATGTCCTACGCCGTCATGACGCGCAAGCCGCCCGACACTATCGGGCACTTCTTCATTGAAAAGGCCTACAGCGAAGGCGGGGGACGCAACGTCGTCAACGTGATCCTCGTCGACTTCCGGGGCTTCGACACGCTGGGTGAGATCACCGTGCTTGGCATCGTCGCGCTGACCGTGTTTGCCCTGCTGCGGCGCTTCCGCCCTGCCCCGGACAGCATCGAGCGACCGGAGCAGCAGCGTGTCCAATCGTCCTACGACGAGGCCGAGCCGGACCGGGTGGCCGGCGCGACGCCCGCAGAATACCTCTATGTGCCCTCGGTGATCATGCAATGGATGTTCCCGGTGGTGATTGTGCTGGCGGCCTATCTCTTCCTGCGCGGCCACGACGCCCCGGGCGGAGGCTTCGCCGCGGGCGTGGCGATGGCGGCGGGCTTCGTCCTACAGTACATGGCAGGGGGAACGGTCTGGGTAGAAGACCGGCTGCGCATTCTGCCGGTCCGATGGATCGGCGGCGGCCTTTTGCTGGCGGCCCTGATGGGCGCCGCCTCCATGCTGCTCGGCGACGCCTTCCTCACTTCATACTTTCGGTACGTGAGTCTGCCGCTCGTCGGAAAACTTCCGATGGCAAGCGCGACCATGTTCGATCTCGGCGTGTTCAGTCTCGTCGTCGGCGCCACGGTGCTGATGCTGATCGCAATCGCCCACCAGTCGATCCGCCGCCTGCGGGCGGCTCGCCTCGAAGAGGAACGCCAGGTCGCGGAGGAGCGCCTGCAATGGAATTGACGCTTGCAATCGCCATCGGCGTTCTTACCGGGTCTGGCGTCTGGTTGGTCCTGCGACCGCGCACCTACCAGCTCGTCATCGGCCTTTCGTTGCTTTCCTACGCGGTGAACCTCTTCATCTTCAGCATGGGTCGCCTGCGCGTAGGGGCAGCTCCCGTGCTGGGCACGGACGGCTCGGGAAATCCTGCCGACCTCGCGGACCCGGTTCCGCAGGCGCTGGTGCTCACTGCAATCGTGATCGGCTTCGCAACGACCGCCCTGCTGCTGGTGGTCCTGATCGCCGCCCGCGGTCTCACCGGCAGCGACCACGTCGACGGGCGGGAGTCGCGCTGATGGAGTCGACGCGACACCTTCTGGTCGTTCCGATCCTGCTCCCGCTGGTGGCCGGGGGGTTGCTGCTTCTGATCGATGAGTCGCGCCACACATTGAAGGCGCTGATCAGCCTCGCTTCGACGGCGTTCCTCCTCGTCGCGAGCGTGGTGCTGACGCGCATGGCGAATAGCGTTCCGGTCGAAAGCGGCATCGTTTCCTTGTCCTACGCGGTCGCGAGCTGGCCCGCGCCGTTCGCCATCGTCCTCGTGCTCGACCGGCTATCGGCCCTCATGCTCGTCCTCGCCGCCGTCATTGGTTTCGCGTCGCTGGTGTATTCGCTGGCTCGCTGGCACAGGGCCGGACCGCACTTCCACACCCTCTTCCAGTTCCTGCTGATGGGACTTGCAGGCGCATTCCTGACGGGAGACCTCTTCAATCTGTTCGTCTTCTTCGAGGTAACGCTGGCGGCGTCCTACGGCCTGCTGCTGCACGGCTCTGGAGCATTCCGCGTCCGATCGGGACTGCACTACATTGCGATCAACCTAGCGGCGTCGCTTCTTTTCCTCATCGGCGTCAGCCTGATCTACGGTGTCACCGGCACGCTCAATATGGCTGACCTGGCGGTTCGCCTGCACGCCGTCCCGGCGGGGGACCGGATGCTGCTGCAGGCAGGTGCGGCTATCCTGGGGATTGCCTTCCTGGTCAAGGCTGGCGTATGGCCACTCTGCTTCTGGCTTCCCTCCGCTTACATGGCTGCCGCCGCCCCAGTCTCGGCCATCTTCGTCATCCTCACCAAAGTCGGTGTGTACGTGCTCCTGCGCCTGAGCCTCCTGCTTTTCGGAAGCCAGGCAGGCGAACTGACAGGTTTTGGCGGGACGGTCATGCTTTGGGGCGGTTTGGCCACGGTCGCCTTCGCGACATCTGGCGTGCTCGCCTCGCAGGCGATGGGCAGGCTTGCCGGCTACAGCGTGCTTGTTTCTTCGGGGACCTTGCTGGCCGCTGTCGGAATGGGCGACGCGGCGGTCGTGTCAGGAGCGCTGTTCTATCTCGTCAGTTCGACCCTGACGACAGCGGCCTTCTTCATGCTGATTGAGCTGGTGGAGCGCGCGCGTGAACCTGGCGCCGACCTGCTTGCCGTCACCAGGGAAGCCTATGGCGAAGATGGCGGCGAGGACGAGGAACGTGACGACGAGGAGGTTGGCGTCGTCATGCCAGGCGCGCTCGCTATCCTCGGGGTGTGCTTCGGATGCGTCGCCCTTTTGCTCGCGGGCCTGCCGCCGCTTTCAGGCTTCGTCGCCAAGTTCGCCATGCTGACGGGCATGTTTAATCTGTACGGGCTGGGAACTCCCGCCAGCATCCCGCCGAGAACCTGGCTGCTGGTCGCACTCGTCATTCTGTCCGGCCTGGCAGCGCTGCTCGCCATGATGCGCAGCGGCATCGGCACTTTTTGGGCGCCGCTCGAAACCGTCGTTCCGCGCGTGCTGGTGGTGGAGATTGCGCCGGTCGTCGGGCTTCTGGCTCTCTGCCTGTTCCTGACGATGAAGGGAGGCGCGATGATCGAGTACACCGAAGCGGCGGCCCTCTCGCTGCACGATCCTTCGAGCTACATCCAGGGCGTCTTAGGCCCGGAGCAAGCGAAGGCCGTCGCCAGATGATCCGTGCGCTGCCGTACCCCATCATGACCGCGGCGTTGCTGTTGACCTGGATGCTGCTCACGTCATTCTCGCCCGGGCAGTTCATCCTCGGAGGGCTGATCGCTGTCGCGGCCTCCCGTGCGATGGCGGCGCTGCGACCGTCTAAGCCAAGGCTCAGACGATGGCAGCTGATCCCTCGCCTTGCCGGGATCGTGGCACTGGACATCCTGCGCTCGAACATCGCCGTCGCGCGCATTGTGCTCCAACGCCGCGGCCGCAAACGCAAATCCGGCTTCGTCGCCATACCGCTCGACCTTCGCGATAGGACGGGGCTCGCCGTGCTCGCCTGCATCGTCACCAGCACGCCTGGGACCGCATGGATCGAGCACGCCCAGGATTCGAACATCCTTCTGATCCATGTTCTCGACCTCGTCGACGAACAGGGATGGATCACCCTGATCAAGACCCGCTACGAAAGTCTTCTCATGGAGATATTCGAATGACCGCCATCATACTCCTTTGGTCCGTGACGGCCGCACAGGCCATGCTGGTGGCCGCCCTGGGCTGCTACACCTTCCGCTTGATCTGCGGCCCTCGCGCACAGGACCGGGTACTCTGCCTCGATGCCATCTATGTGAGCGCCATGCTTCTGGTGCTGACGGTCGGCATCCGCGCCGGAACCCCGATCTATTTCGAGGCGGCCCTGATCATCGCAGTGCTAGGCTTCGTCTCGAGCGTGGCTTTGGCGAAGTTTCTCATGCGCGGCGAGGTGATAGAATGACATACGCTGGAGCACTACCCGCCTGGGCGGCCCTGCTGACAGCTGTTCTCGTTCTGCTAGGCGCGGGACTGACCCTACTCGGCGCAATCGGAACCCTAAGGTTCGGCAGCTTCTTCGAGCGCGTGCACGCTCCTACACTGGGTACAAGCTGGGGCACAGGCGCCACCGTGCTCGCGTCGATCGTCTGCTTCTCTGCGCTGGGTTCGCGCCCTGTCGCGAATGAACTCCTGATCGGCGTCTTCATCGCCGTCACAACCCCGGTCACGCTGATGCTGCTCGCACGCGCGGCGCTTTATCGTGACCGGGCGGAGGGAAGACCGGGCGTGCCTGCCCGGTCGATCTTGCGACCGCCGCGTGGCCGAGACCAACAGGAGGAAAGTGGCGGCGGCCAATGAAGCTGCCGCCACGATTGTGGACGGTTTAACGCCGTCGTCCGGTTCCGGCCGCCTTGGCGCCAAGTTCCGATACCGTGGCCGCTTCCTGAATTTTCCTGTCCTTGTCCTGCTTCGGCTTGCGGGCTTCTCGATTGCCGTTTCTCTTGGCCATTTCCGGTTTCCTTCGTGCATGGTGGAGCGGTCCACTCAAGCGGACGCGCAACGCTCAGAATTTCAGTCGATAGGAAGCTCCCTGGCCCGACGGAATTCATCCGCTAGGCCAGGGCTAGCGGCCTGTCTTGGGCCGTTTACGGAAGGGAAGTCCGTGAGTTGGAATTCTGTTCACAGAGACATCATGGCCAGCCTGCGCTCGAAGTCAAATGGATGGAATGCCGCATGGGGCCGCGCGGTCGCTTGCGGCGTTGCGCCCGTTCGCCAGCGCATGCCACTGCCAGCGTCCGAAGGCCGCACCCGGTCCAACCCGTTGAATGGACTGCGTCCAATGGCCATATCCGGAGCATGGTTATTCCGGACACTCGCAAGAAATACCTGGTCGTCTCGGCGTCCCTCCTGACGCGTTCGTAGCCCGAGCGGCTCGAACGCTTCCGTTCGCCGTCTCGGGAACCTTCACCCACAACAGACTGGCACGGCGCTGCTTCCTGGTGATGCGGCGAGCGTCGAAGAACTGCGCCCGGTGCCTCCGTCAGCCCGTCCACCAATGTCCATATGGACGCCGCGTGGAATGGACCTGGCGAACTTGAAGGAGGACGACATGTCCATATGCAAGAATTCCTCGAGCACAGTTCGGAGGCAGGCTACTACGCTTCGGCAACGGCGAACCACCGTCGCGCAACTGATCTTACGGGCGGTTCAACGCTGGCAACGAAACCGTGCAATGGCCGCGCTTGAAGGCCTGGACGACAGGACCCTTGAAGATATCGGGATAGCGAGAAACGAAATCCCACAGTTGGCGGAAAGCTTCTTTAGGCCGTCGGAACATGGAAGGTGGAGCTCCGTCGCAAGGCATCCGCCAATCGGTCGTCAATTTCAACGACCTGTCTAACAAGGAGGCGGAGCAATGGACACGACAACCAGGACAATTGTCGCAGTGGGCCTTTTCGCCCTGATGATCGTCGCTTTCCTGGCGATCTGAATCTCGCGTTCAGACTGCTCGGATTAGCGTCGATTGAGAGAGACGAGGCTTAATAGCTAGGTTGCTATGATGTGCATGGAGAGTTTTGTCAGAATTTCGAGGCTCGCCGGTCAAGGACGGAGCCTCTCCCGGAGCAGACCACCATCCCTCGATCCCGCACCTAGTCCTGCTCCGGGACTTCCAAGACCTGCGGTTCATTCTGCGGCCCTTCCAGGGGCGGCATCGATGGAGCGTTCCATGAGAATTTCCCGTTCGAGTCGCATTTGCATTTCGTGCAGTCGGTCCTTGCCAAGAGCAGCCACACGCTGCCCTTGGTGCATCACCTCCGTAGTGGTGCCGGCCGCGTTGGCGGATCACCGGCCTACGCGCCGCCGGTCCGCAGCCCCCGTTGCGTCGCGTCAGGTGATGCTATGAACCCGATGCTGAACTTGCCGTTTCAACGTCCCGCCGCGGCGAGCACCGCCTCCGACCAGACTGCCGCTCGTCGGCACGGACGCGAAGCCCACGCCGGCTTTGCGTCCGGGACGGCCGACCATCTTGGCGCCTCCCTCGCCCTCGATGAATCGCAGCCTTTCTTGCGACAGCAGCCGGGCGATGAAGCACAACCCATGATGACGGTGACCAACCTGCTTGAGGAGCAGGACATCCTGCTCGGCATGCGCGCCAACGGTAAGCGGTCAGCCCTCGCCAGAATCGCGGCCCGCCTCGGGGAAAGAGCAGGCATGGGCCAAGGCACCGTTCTTGCGGCCCTGCTTCGCCGTGAGCGCCTCGGCTCGACCGCGATCGGGCGCGGTGTTGCTATCCCCCACGCACGACTCGACGGGATAACTGCGCCCTCGGCGATGGTCGCGACGCTGCTGCGACCTGTCGGGTTCGACGCGCCCGACAACGATCCGGTCGATCTGCTGCTGGCCGTCTTATGGCCGAAATCCGACGGTGCGGCCTTCTTGCCCGCTTTGGCTCATCTTTGCCGTCTCCTGCGCCATCCCGAGCTACGCGACCGCATTCGTGCTTCCGGGACGCCCGCTGAGGCTCTCGCCTGGATGGCATCCTTCGAGGAAAGGGTCGCTGAGCCTCCAACGGCAATCCTTTGCGGGCACGCCATACGCGCTCTCTGGGGCTTCGGCGGGAGGCACGCGCGTGAACGGATTGCGTGCTCGCGAGCTTGTCGCAGCCTCCCGAGAGTACAGACTGTCCACGACGCTGGCGAGCTTCGACACCGTGTCGGGTCATTCGAAGCGCAATCTGTGCAGCCTGCCTGAATCGTCAAATTTGTTCGTCTTGCTTGGCACCGTAGATCTGCCGAAATGCGACCGAGGATGCGTCCCGTGGGCTGTTAGCCGCTGAACGGGAGGGCCCAGTATTCGGTTCGTCCCCTATGGCTTTCGGACTTGCGCAGCCAAGCGCATCGGAGTCGGGGTAGCGCGGACGTAACTGCATTTCAGGCTTGGCGACCTGATCGCCGGTGAGCGATATCGGCGCAAAGCAGTCGGCTCGAATGCCGGCCTATGACAGCTTTTGAGGGAACCTTCTCGCGGCCTCCTTCGACAATCAGTGGGTAAGTCGTTCTTCCAAACCTAGCAAATCGCTTGGGTGTTGCATGACTGGCGACGACGCCGCGAAATGATACGCCTGCGAGGACGACGACCTTCAACCTGGTGCCACGACTTGATCGCTGACCTTCAGAGGAATCGGCTGCTCGCCCAGTAGGACCCTGGCAACGACGTCACGAGCATCTTGGGGATCGAGGGAGTGCTTTGCAATCAGGTCCCTACACTCGTTGACGATCTGGTCGGCGTCTTGCATGACCTTGAACTCCTTGTAGCGGTCGTGCCGATGCAGCCCCATGCTTTCACCAACCACTTCAAGTAAATTGATGATGCGGAATGGCCAATCGCGCTCGTGTGCACACAGTTCGCGATGATCGGAATGATAAACCGCGACCAAAGCATCAACACCCGCGCTACGAGCCCTTCAAGTTCCCTAAACTGCAATTCACGCTTGAACTTTGGAAGCACACCGACATGCAATGGGCGCACACCAGTCGTTGCACTCGATGCCTCCCGACCTACCCTAAGACCGAATCTGGTGGCCCGCCTTATCCATAAACACCCGCAATTCGGGTCGAGGCGAGGCACAGAAAGTTCGAAAAGCTTCCAAGAACCCCAGCCAGTTTATTTCGCATCAGTTGTCGATTATGGGAACACGTGCCGACGCTGTTCCACCCGCACCGCGTCCCGGCGCGTAGGCGGCCTTCAGCCGCTCATTTTGAGCCCTTCACGGCCAAGTGCCGATGCCGTTCGAAGATCGCCAGTTTGAGCCCATATGTCATCCGTACCTCGGATCGGCACCCTTCGCATCTGAAGGTCTTGATGCTCTTGATCCAGGAGCCCTTCCTGACGATCGTCCTGGAGCAGCGCTGACATTGGAACATCAAGTTCTTGTCATGCAGGTCATTTGACAGGGGCATCATCTCTCCTGGCCGAGCAGGCTGTACCGACACGCCCCTCGTCCACAAGGCTATAGCAAACGCCGCAGCACAGAACCGTGACAGAAGTCACATGCACAGTTGCAGCCCTCGCCAACATTCCTGCTTGGCCAATTGCCGGATTGATGCGCCATATTTATTAGCAATGAACGACATATTAACGGCTACAGTGCAGCCTGTTCGAATCGGGAATCTCCCGATCGACGATCCGGCACTCGGTGTGCCGAGACGCTCGACCGATGCGGAGCAAAACGCATGAGTGTCGAAACAGCATTGGCGCAGCTACTGCGCATGATCCACCGTCGCGCGCTTAATTTGGCAGCACTGCCGGACGATGAGAGAGATCCATATTACGACAGCATCCGGCGCTCCTGCTGCGGGGCGGCCGAGCACATCGGTCAATCCCCGGATAATGCCGCCATCACGGCAAACAGCATGGTCGAATTTACCCGGGCGATGGTCGGCATCATCGAGACGGGGCGCGGTTAAGCCGAACGGTCGACATGTTCGCGAAGAGCTCGGGAGGTGCCGAGAAGCGCGGCTGCGGCGCGTTGCCTGCAGCTCGCGAGGTGATGGTTGCCATGTGCGGTCGACGATCAGGCTTTCGAACGATCGCTATCTCAGATCCCGCCCCAAAAGTTCGAGGACAGATGCTTGGTTGTCGGCATCACCGGCCAGCAAATATCCAAATGATTGTCGGAGGGCAGGCCGTTCCGCATCCGCGTTGGAGTGCGGGCATCCTGCGCATATTTCAAGGCCGCGCCCATGCGGTTCAATGTCTTCAGGATCGACATAGACATATATCCCTGGTTCGCCGAAGTCGCGACGGAGACAATCCCTGCCTCCTTATGGCGCTATATATGATCGACGATCGTTTCCTCCGCATTGCACGCAAGCGCCGGCTGCGTAACGAGAACGACTGCCTTTGAAACATTTGTACGCAACGAGCCGCCATGGCTTGCGAGGCGTCTGCCGGCTCGGCTACCGCCGTTGCTGTTTCGAAACAAATTTGCGCTCCAGCGCCATCAAACTGAAACTCAACTGCGGGAAAACCGCTATCGACCGGCTCGACCGGAATTCAAACAAAGGAACAATCGAAATGTCTAAGATCTTCCGCAATGCAATTCTCGCCATTGTTGCTGTCGCTGGTCTGTCTGGTTCGGCCTATGCTCAGCAGGCAACCATCAATTCGTGCAGCAACCATGACGATTACTACAGCCTGTGCCTGGGCGCCGCGAACAACGGCGGCCACCATGAAGGCCGCGGAGCCGATCGTCACTGATCGGCGACGTCCGGAAAAGGGCCTCGCGTGCACCTCGCCCGCGGGGCCTTTTTGCTTGAAATGCCATGGTGCTCGAATGCACCGGGTTTCAGCCGTTCGGCCGGGCGATACAGCGGGAGATCGACATGCCCGTGTTCAGCTGGTCGACCCTGCTGGACCACGCTTATTTCGTCGCCGTGCACCCGGGATTTCTACGGTCACGTCTGACGTGCATGCGGCGACACACGACCCTGGTGACCGGCAAGTCGGCGGCTGCTAGAGCGTTTCCTACTTTGACGGAATCGAAGGGGATTCCGTATCTGTCGGATTTGTGATTCAAGATGCTGGCTGGAATGGAGGCCAGCATCTGATGACGCGACCTCTTTCGGACGACCTTC
>NZ_JARTVR010000022.1:0-63973 GCF_029625735.1 Mesorhizobium sp. WSM4935
GATGGATGCTGAAGCGTGGTAACTCCAGTCTCCTCGGTCCGGTCCGAATGGACAACCTCTCGAAAGCTCACACCTAGGATGGGTGCTGCCACGCGGCTCGGACTCAGCGTGCATTATCACGTAAATGTTGAGAGAATGAATGGCGCCGCGAAGGGCAATTCCAGCCGTCCAAAGCGACAGGCGTGTCGCGGCCTCGACATTGCAGTGGCGCTTACCTAACACGGCCTCACACTGCCCTCTAAACGGCCCCGAATTTGAACTGACGGCCCCTGGCCGGTTCATCGGGCAGGTCAAGGGCTAGGTGTAGTACACAGGGCTCATAACTTTCAGTTTCTAGTTGGTACGATGGGCCGTGGACGGTCGATGCAGACTTCAAGATGGCGAACGAAGCTCTCCATGCGTGCGTTGTCGAGGCAAGTGCCTTTGCCATGCTCGCGACTGGAGAGATTTCAAAATGAGCCTTGTAAGCGGAGAATGCCGCCGACGCTGTTCGGCTTGCTCGTGCCCTTGACGGCGGTAGGCTCGGCAGGGCCGAGGCCAGAGTTGCCGTAGTGGTCGTAATCGACCTCGGCTGTGACCGTGAAGCCGGGAACGACCATGTAGGCGACGTTTGCAGCCACACCAGCATCCTTGAGCTGATCACCCGAGACCTGAAGGTTGAACGAAGTTTTCTCGTCAAACTCGTAGGTGGCGCCCGCCCAGAAAGCCCACTGGCCGTTCCAGATTTTGTACGAGCCGCGCCCATGATTGGCAATTGCGCCGTTTGAGTCCTCGTTGAGACTGGCATTGGAACCGTAGCCGAAGAGTCCAAACAGCGACAGCTGGTTTGTGACAGCGACGTCGACGCGGATCTTGCCGGCAAAAGCTTCGTAATTGCTGTCATAAGCCGCGACGCCGATGATCGAGCCCCAGCCTTGCGTGTATTTCAAGCCGGCGACAACGTGCGGAATATAGCTGTCGATAGTACCGGCTGAGCCCGATCCTTGTTCGAGCGAAATCACAGTCGAAATGCCGTTGCCGGCGTCGAAGTGGTACTGAGCCACGTTGGTGTCGAAGCCGGCCGACGGAACGAGCATACTATCGAGAACGTTGCCAGCGTAGCTTGCAAACGTATCGAAGGCCGACCCCTCCTTGCCAACTCGCAGGCCTCCCAGCTCGACCCAGGCAGAAGCCAGTGCGAGGCCGCTGTTGAAATCATAGTTCTGAGGACTGTCATGCGAGTTAGCGCTGTTGCCAAAATTCACCTGGGTTTCGGTATAGGTCGTCAACGCGCCGAGCTCGGTCTGCTGGCCGGTCCAAGTTTTGAACGTGAAGCGTGTGCTGTTTCGCCAAGTGCCTTGGTCCTCGCCAGTTCTCACGTCCGAGGTTCTTGCGCTGTCATACGATCGGACGTCACCCAGGCCGATATCGTAACGGACATAGCCGCCGATGCGCAGGCAGGTCTCGGTGTTGGGAATATAGGAATATCCCGAGCCGAGGACGTCGCAGATCTTGATGTACTCGGCCGGTTCCCGCTCGGCGCCAGCTGCTCGACCGACGGAAATGGTCATCAGAGCAGTTAAGCCGAGAAGAGGACTCTTGATGTACATGTCTAGATCTCCATGAAGGAATAAAAAGGATAGAGGCGAAAGAGCAAGCTTTTCCTCTAAATTTTGTGCGTGTTGTCTCCAATATGTGGACGCCAAAGCGCTTGACACGAGAGGTGAGCCAGCGTAAAAGCCACATGTACTTATAATAGTGTTTTCTGCTAGGAGATTCATTATCGTTTACATGTGAAACACTCCGGTCGGACCGCTGCAGCTCTCCGAATAGAGCAGCAAGCGACATGCCAACCTGAAGCGTAGATGCGGCCGACACCAAAATCGGGCCGACGCGCCTTCGTCTCGCTGGAATCACTTTTTTTGAGGGTCACTGCGAAAAGAAATGTGCGACACGGTTCGCCATGTTCGATATGTGACAGTCTCGTTTAACAGCGACGGCTTCCCGTCTGACCGCAACGGAGGCCGCGCCATCCGCTACCGAGAAGGATCACTGCGCGTACGCTCCGCAAGGGCTGCGCCAGGAACAGAGGGCGTGCACGTCCGAGGCGTCGCATGGTGGCCGCAGCACCTTTTCGCCGCTGTAAGTTCGCCGTGCAGGTACATTGCGCGGCCGGAAGCGAGAGGGAGCGCACCCTGAAACGGCTGCCTACGGCTCGCCTCGAGTAATTGGCGATGAACAGTATTCTCGAGAACTTAGTCTCGACGGAAAGAGCAACGAAAGGAAGCCGCTTGGACGAGCACGATCCGAAGGAAGAACCGATCGAGACCATTTTCCGCAACGGCACAATCACTGCCGTGGGTATCCTGCTTGCCTTTTCCCTCGGCTTCCTCACTCATTGGGCCGCGAACCCCTTGCCATGGCAACTCTACGATCTGTTCGCCGTAGTGCCGATCCTGCTCGGCATCGCACTGCAGATGAGAGCGCTGTCCATGCTGCTCGACATGAGTTCCTTGCGGCGCCCCATCTACGAACGCGCCAATCGCATTTTCATGGTCGGCCTCATCCAGACCGCGTGTGGCGTCGGCATGGCCATCTTGGTCGATCTTTTCGGGATATCGGTAGGGGGCACGCTGCCCGGCGCTTGACGACAAGCCACACCGCTCTTCGCTCGAAGCGACGTCAAGCCGGGGAACCTTGTGCACCCCCTAGCGGCGTCCTCCTTTCATCAAATGAGCCGACGTCAGCTTTAGAGCGTCTCGGTGGCTAAAGCCGGTATGGTTTTTCGGCCGGCAGGGAAGGCCGCTGGCTGGACCTGGATGGCGTCTGAACGAGGCTTGACAGGTCCGTTGCGTCGGACATGAATTTCGCATTGCAAAGTTCTTCCGCAGACGCCTCAAGCACACTGCACTGGCGTCACGTACTCAGACGTTGAATGCGGCACCGCACCATCACCTCAGGCGCAACCATGGCACGCGCGCTCCCCGGCGTGGTTGACCCCATCCTGTCCAAACGAGACTGCGACATAAGCGGGACGCACTGACTTAGGTCAGAGACCAGGACGAGCGCGCAACGAAAGAATGATGGATGAGCGACGTGGGATGACAGCTCCTTGCACACCTCAATCCTGACAAAGTACCGGGACCCCCGGCCGCCTTGGTATACCATCTATCCGACTGTGCCAGACTTCTCTGCGGCAGTTGGTGCTGACGATTATGAGGAATGGCTGGGGGGCCTCCCGGCCGACGAATCGGTGTCGCTCTATTTCCACATTCCGTTTTGCCGATCCATGTGCTGGTATTGCGGCTTCCCTACCGCGGTCATCCGTCGCAACGGCCCGATCCTTAATTATTTAGCGGTGCTGCGTCAGGAGATCAGTTTGGTGTCGGAGCAAGTGCGGCAAGGGCTGCCGGTGAGCGATGTGCATTTCGGCGGCGGAACGCCTCACCTTATCGGGCCAGCCGAGCACTTGGCGCTGATGGAATTTCTACGCCGCCACTTCGCTTTCAGCAAAACTGCTGCGATCGCCGTGGAGATCGATCCCCGAACGTTCACACCGGAAATGGCCGAAGCCCTGGCAGCTAACGGTGTCAACCGCGCGAGCATCGGATGCAGAGCTTTGATCCCGATGTGCAAAGGCGATCAATCGGATCCAGAGTAAGGTGCAGACGGCCGCTGCAGTCCAAAATCTCCGCCGGCATGGCGTTGGCCATATCAACTTCGACCTCATCTTCGGTCTACCGAAACAGACTGTGCAGTCCTGCATCCAGACCGCGATGGCTGCGGTCGCCATGCGCCCCAACCGGCTTGCGGTGTTCGGATACGCGCATATTCCTTCCGTGATAAAGAATCAGCGCCTAATCGAGCAGGCAGGTCTACCGGACGGCGATCTTCGCGCCGAACAGGCTGCAACTGTCGCCGAGACACTGGTTGGCGCTGGCTACCGGGAGATCGGGCTCGATCATTTCGCTCCGCCGGACGACGAACTTGCGCTAGCGCCAGAAGACCGGGCGCCTACGGCGTAATTCGCTGGGATACTCGGCCGATACTTGCAAAACGTGATCGGCTTCGGCGCGTCGGCTATTGGCCGAGTCCGCGAGGGGTATGTTCAGAACGAAGTAACACGGGATTCTTACGCCCGGCACATCGCAAGTGGACGTCTGGCGACATCAAAGGGTCACCGTCTGACCGACGATGACCGGGTGCGCGCAGCGATCATCGAGCGACTGATGTGCGATTTGGAGGCCGACGTGCCGACCATCTGTGCCGCCCACGAAATCGAACCAGCTCGTTTTCTCGATTCAGTTGAGAGTTTGGTGACGCTGGCTGAGGAGGGGATCCTGGACGTCGAAAACGGCTTCATCCGCGTGCGGCCGGAGCACCGCTTTGTTGTTCGCGCCGTTGCTGCTGCATTCGATGCTTTTCTCGCGAATCGATGAGTTGAGGCCACGACGCCGAAAGGCATCAGACCTTGTTTGGCGCTCGTCGGCATGGGCTCTCGCAGAAGACTCCGCAAGCGTATGCAGGGGACTTCCACTTGACGCCGCGTTCACCATCATCTCGCCTGGGTGCGCGCGAAAGCGCACAACCCGGAGCACGCTGCTCTCGGTGTGAGGCTGTGCTCTGCAAAGCACCGGTGATCCACCCTGTCCCTGGACAGCAGCTTGATGGCGTCATCTTGGAGGACGAGAAAAGATTGTCGAGGTACGGGTACGAATTGCCTCGGTCGTCCGTTCAATCGAAAGCACTGTCTGCGGAGGCACCTCTCCTTCATGCAGTGACAGGAGATGCTGGGCGACTTCCTTATCTGCTGCGGTGAGTCGATGATTTAGGCGGAGAAAGTCCATCCAGGTGGGGGTGCGGAATGTCTCCGTCCAAAGTGACGGTGTTTGCAGATTTCGCTGGAGCGTCCAGTTTCGTGCACCGGCACGGCTCTGGACGTGTCGCCGCGTGCGCATGGAGCCCAGAAAGGCCTCGATATTTTCCTCCGATATCAAATACTCGACCTTGGCCACGATAGGGCCACTTCTGGGTTTCAGATCGAGAGCCACGTCCGGCGGATGAAAAACTGAACTTTCTTGATCGGTTTCTTCCCAGGGACGGACCGGCAACACGATCCCCGCTGCTGCAACCAGCAACAGAGCGCCTGCGGCGCCCTCCAATGCTGAGGTCAAGGAATAGTTTTGCGCGACAGAACCCCAGATCCAGCTGCCAGCAGCCATACCGCCTGCGCTCAAGGCGTAGTAAATGGAGAGCGTGCGGCCTACAACCCACCTTGGGCTTGCCAACTGCACCGACACGTCAATGCCCGTCCAGGTGATAAGCCAACCCGCTCCGCCGAGCGCCAGCGAAATGGCCGCCACAGGAAGCGACGATGTAAGGGCAAGGGAGAGGCAACAGACTGCACAAGCCACAGAGGCGAAGGCCACCAGCCTGTTTTGAGACGTGACCTTCCTCAAGAAGCCGTTGCCCATACCCGCGATGAAAGCACCCATGCCGAAGCCGGCCAATAAGATACCGTAGACAATTGGCCCACTCTTCAACTGATCCCGGACGACGAGGGGGAGCAACGCCAGAATGGAGATGCTTGCCAACCCGAAAAGAGCGGCTCGGGCGGTCGCTGCCCTGATCTCCAAAGACATCGCCGTAAAGCGCACTCCGTCATGAATTGCCGTCGTCATTCTCTCACGAGGGAGAGGCGAAGAGCGGACCTCCCATTTGGTGCGCCATATCGCGCTTATGGGCGCCAGATCACTCACCGCAGCCAAGGCGAAAGCGGCCAGCGGCCCAAAGACGGCCAGGATCACGCCCCCCAAGGCTGGACCAACGCTGCGCACAATGTTGTATCCGACGGACATAAGCGTCACTGCGGCCGGAATGTCGCGTTTGTGAAGGATATCGCCGACCGAAGCGTGCCAAGCCGGATCATTCAAGGCAAAGCCGCAGCCGGCCAGGAAACCTAACCCGAGAATCAGCCAAGGACTGACAAATCCCAGACCCACAGAAATCATCAGCGTCGTCGACGCCGATGCTATCAGGCAGTGTCCCGCAAACATCACCCACCGGCGGCTGAAGTTGTCGGCAATGGCTCCGGCGAAAACTGAGAGGAAGAACACCGGCAATGTGGATGCGGCCTGGACGAGTGCCACCATGAGGTCGGACGCTGAAATCGTTGCCATAAGCCAACTGATGGCGACCGTTTGCACTAGCCAACCGAGGCTGGAAATCTGGGTGGCCGCCCAAATTGAGCGAAACACCTTGTTTCGAAATGGGGCGAGCGTCTTTGAAACGGGCGGTTGGGGATTTTCGCTCTGCATGAGGTATTGCTGGCCTTCGATGAGCGCTGCGATTTGAGCAAGCGGGTCGATACTTAGACATCGCGGAGCACCGCACGGACCCCAGCTCTATGGAGCTTGCCGGCGACTATTTGCGTATTGAGCCATTCTCATAGTCTCATTCATGAGCAGTCCTGTGCGCAAGCATTGCTTTGCTAAATTCCCACCACAAGCGCGCCGCCGCTGAGACCCGCACCCGCTGCCGCCAAGAGGACTTTCTCGCCAGGCCGAAACGGCTGCGCCCGATGGGCCAGCGACAATGAGAGCGGGATCGTCGCGGCGGAAGAGTTGCCATATTCGGCGATCGTCTTGACGATCGAGTGATCAGCGATGCCGAGGTTCCTGCCGACCGCGTCGAAAATGCGCGCATTGGCCTGATGCGGCACGAAACGATCGAGGTCTTGCGGCCTCAGTCGGGCAGCAGTGAGCGCATCTCTCGAGCAGGCGGTCATCATCTCCACGGCCTTGCTGAATACTTCACGGCCGTCAGTGATCGTCATCCGTGTCTGCGCGAGGTCGAGGTCGGCATGGAACGGAGTGTTGCTTCCCCCGGCGGGAATCTGGATTAGCCCGTAGCGCGAGCCGTCGGAATCCACCGAAGCGCCGAGAATGCCTCGATCCGGGTCATCGCAAGGACTGATCACCATGGCGCCGGCGGCATCGGCAAACAGCACGGCGCTGGCGCGCTCGGCCAAATTGATGCGGTGGCTGAGGATGTTGGCGGCGATGACAAGGCTCGCTTTGCCGTGCAGGCGGGTGAACCCGTCGGCGAACATCAGCGCATAGATGAAGCCGGCGCAGGCGCCGGTCAGGTCGATCGCTCCGGCGCGGCCTAGCCCCAGCCGATGTGCGACCAGCGGCGCGCTTGGCGGCAGAAGGTGATCGGGCGTCGACGTGGCGAGCAAGAGTAGACCGACGTCGCCGCGGTCGATACCGGCATTGGTCAGCGCCATGTCGCCGGCAGAGGCGGCAAGGCCCGACAGCGTGTCTTCGTCTGTTGCCCAGAAGCGCGAGCGAATTCCGGTGCGCCGCTCGATCCAGCCGGGCTCAAGCCCGAGCCGGTCTTCGATTTCCGGGTTCTCGACCTTGCGCGTCGGCGCATGATGGCCGAAGCCGAGAACGCGCGACGATAGGTTCATGGCCGCGAGCCGAAGCGTTCGCCGGCCTCCTCTATCGCGTCATAGAGCCCGTCCAATTCGTCGCTGGTGATGCAATAGGGCGGCAGAAGATAGAGGACATTGCCGAGCGGGCGCACCAACAGGCCGCGCTCAAGGAAAAAAGCGCGCAGTTTTGGCCCGATCTCGGCCAGATAACCGGCTGAGCCGGTGCGTAGGTCGAGTGCCGCGATGGTGCCGGTTGTCCGGCAGTCGGTGAAATATGGATTGTCCCGGAAGCGTTGCAGCCCCGCGGCCTGCCTCGCGCTCAAGACCGCGATCCGCTCGGCCACCGGCTCGTCACGCCAGATCTCGACATTGGCAAGTGCTGCCGCGCAGGCGATCGGATTGGCGGTGTAGGAGCTCGAATGGAAAAACGTCTTCTTGCGATCCTCCGAAAAGTGAGCGTGGAAGATGGCATCGGTGGCGATCGTGGCGGCCAGCGGGATGGTACCACCGGTCAGACCTTTCGAGGTGCACAAGATGTCGGGCGAGACGGACGCCTGTTCGCAGGCAAACATGGTTCCGGTGCGCCCCCAGCCGGTCATCACTTCATCGGCGATCACGAGCGTGCCGGAGGCTTCGGCGATCCTCTTCAATTCGGCAAGAACCCAGGCCGGATACATCAGCATGCCGCCGGCGCCAAGCACCAGCGGCTCGACGATCAGCGCGGCTGCGCGCCGGTCGCGGCTAACGGCCTCGAACCGATCCAGCGTTTCCTGCTCGCGCCCGGCGGCCGGGAAGGGGATGGTGTCGACCTCGAACAGCAAAGGCTCATAGGCGGCGTTGAAGACGCCACGGGCGCCGACGCTCATCGTGCCGATGGTGTCGCCATGATAGCTGTGCTCCATGACGGCGATGCGCGAACGCGACGCGCCGATGTTACGGAAATAGCCGAGCGCCATCTTCAGCGCGACTTCGACTGAGGTCGAGCCACTGTCGGAATAGAACACCCGGTGGAGGCCGGCGGGTGCGATGCCTACAAGCGCCTCGGCCAGCCGTTCGGCCGGCTCGTGGGTGAAGCCCGCGAAGATGATCTGGTCGAGGCTCGAGGCGGTCGTCTCGATGGCCTTCATGATGCGGGGGTGGCGATGGCCATGGGTGACGACCCACCAGGAAGAAATCGCATCGAGGATGCGGAAGCCGTCGGCCTTGTGGAGATAGGCGCCTTCAGTCAGCACGATTTCAGGGAGCGAGGGCTCTAGCGCGTGCTGCGTGAACGGATGCCAGACTCGAGACTCCGCCATCAGTCGCCTCCGGCAATCATGGCCAGGTCGAAGCCGGAAATCATTGCATCTCTCAACGTTTCACCCGTCAGCGGACCGAGGTGCGGCAGCCTGCCCAGCTGCGGCACGCCGCCGAATTCCACGATTGTCCTTTGTGTATCGGCCACCTCTTCGCCAATGAAGGCAATGCCGATGAGCGGGATGGAGCGGGCTCTCAGGGCCTCGATCGACAACAGCGTATGATTGATGGTGCCAAGCGCGGTGCGGGCGCACAGTATGACCGGCAGCCGCCATTGTTCGAATATGTCAATGAACCTTGTCTGTCGATTGAGCGGCACCATCAGCCCGCCGGCGCCTTCGATGACGAGCGGTGTCGGCAGGACCGGAAATGAAAGATCGTCGGCCTCGATCGCGACGCCGTCGATTTCGGCTGATCGATGCGGCGACAGCGGCATCGTCAGTCGATAGACTTCGGGCAGCACGCGTCCGTCGGGCAAGCCGGAAAGCCGGGCGACGACCTCGCTGTCGGTCTCCTCGTTGAGGCCCGATTGCACCGGCTTCCAGTAGAAGCCGTCGAGCAGCCCGGCAAGTCCGGCCGAAAACACTGTCTTGCCAATTCCAGTGTCTGTTCCGGTGACGACGATGCGTTTGGTCATGCTGTGGCCAACACTCCGACGAGAGCCTCGACCATGGCGGAAATGTCGGCTTCGTCGACGTTGAGAGTCAGCGAAATGCGCAGGCGCGACGTACCCTCAGGCACTGTCGGCGGGCGAATGCCGCGTATGTCGAAGCCGCGTGCCTGCAGTCCTGCCGCCACCGCCATGGTGCGGCTGTTATCGCCGATCACAAGCGGCTGGATCTGCGAGCCGCTGGGCATCACGCCGCAGCGTTCGGCCAATTGCCGGCTCGCGAAAGCGACACGCTCGTGCAACTGAGCACGACGCATAGGCTCGTCAGACAGAATAGTCAGCGCCTCACGTGCCGCGACTGCCATCAGCGGCGATGGTGCGGTCGCATAGATGAATGGCCGGCACCGGTTGATAAGATAGTCGCACAGTGTTCGCGGTCCGGTAACGAGCGCGCCGGATGCGCCAAGCGCCTTGCCGCATGTGTGGAGCGTGACGATGTTGTCGCGGCCTTCATACGCGGCGGCCAGTCCCCGGCCGTCCGGTCCCCAGACGCCGGTGGCATGCGCTTCATCGACGACGATGAATGCCTGGTACCGATCAGCCAGCGCGACCAGGCTCTCCATCGGCGCACGGTCGCCATCCATGCTGTAAAGGCTTTCGAAGGCGATCCACACCCGCCCCATGCCGCCTTCGGCGCGCCAGCGGGTGATTGCGTCCTCGACAGCGTCGACGTCGTTGTGCGCGGCCAGCTTGAACTCAGCGCGCCCGGCCTGGGCACCCTCATGCATGCTGGCATGAGCGAGCTCGTCGAGGACCAGCAGGTCGCCTTTCTGCGGCAGGGCCGTCAGCAGAGCGAAGTTGGCGATATAGCCGCTGCCGAAGAACAGTGCACGCTCGGCTCCGAAAAATGCCGCTGCGTCCGCCTCCAGTTGCTCATGTTCCGGTGCATTGCCGCGCAACAGCCGCGATCCGGTGGCGCCCACTGGCGTGCCCCGCGCAATCGCCGTCGAAACCGCATCGCCCAGTCTTTTGGAGGCGGCAAGTCCGATATAGTCGTTCGACGAGAAGTCGAGCCCGGCGCGCGGTGCGAGCGTCCGCAACCGGTCCTTGCGCCCCAGTCCCCGCAAGGTTGCGTCATAGCGGGCAAGAATTGCCTCCTTCATTGCGTGGCGAGTTCCATAGGCTCAATGCCGAGGCGCCGGAACAGAAGGGTATCCTTGTCCTCGCCGGGATTTCCCGCCGTCAGCAGCGTGTCGCCGACAAAGATCGAATTGGCGCCGGCAAAGAAGCACAGCGCCTGCGTTTCGTCGCTCATCGCCGTCCTGCCGGCGGACAGCCTTACATAGGATTTCGGCATCATCACCCGCGCGAGCGCAACGATGCGGACGAAATCGATCGGATCGATGGCGTCGGCCGCGGCAAGCGGCGTGCCTTCGATGGGAATAAGCATGTTGATCGGCACGCTTTCCGGCGGCTCGGGCAGGTTCGCGAGCGTGACCAGCATGTCGATGCGATCGGTCTTTTCTTCTCCCATCCCGACAATGCCGCCGCAGCAGACTTTCATCCCAACCGCGCGCACGTGCCCAAGCGTTTTCAGCCGGTCGGCAAAAGTCCTGGTTGAAATAACCTCGCCATAGTAGCGCTCAGAGGTATCGATGTTGTGGTTATAGTAGTCGAGACCGGCCTGCTTCAGGCGAGCAGCTTGCTCAAGATCGAGCATGCCGAGCGTCATGCAGGTCTCCATGCCGAGGGCCTTGACGCCCTCAATCATGGCGACCACAACGTCCATGTCGCGCTCCTTGGGACTTCGCCACGCCGCGCCCATGCAATAGCGCGTTGCGCCGCCATCACGCGCCTTGGCCGCTTCGTCGATGACATGCTTGACGTCCACCAGCTTCGACGCCTTCACACCGGTTTCGTAATGCGCAGACTGGCTGCAATAGCCGCAATCTTCGGGGCACCCGCCGGTCTTGATGCTAAGGAGCCGCGACAGCTGCACTCGGTTTCGATCGAAGTTCTGGCGGTGGATCGTCTGAGCCAGGAACAGCAGATCGTTGAATGGCATGCCGTAGATGGCCTCGGCCTCTTTGCGGTTCCATCGCGGAGGCGTTCCGTCGACCGATTGCATGGTCTGGTTCACGTCGAACTCCGAGTTCATTCCAATCGTCATCGTCAAACCTTTGTTTGCTAGTCCGGTACGCCTTCTTGGCTTTGGGGCGCACTCGCTAAAGGCGAGCTGCGGCACGTCTTTCCAGCACCTCCTACGCCTGCCGAGCTGATGTTGCTCCTCACGCCGTAATCCTCAGTTCAAGTGCTTGCAGATGTTCTGGTGGTCCGGCATGTCCAGGCCGATGTCGAGGATCGGGGCGCTGTGCGTCAGCCAACCCATGGAGATGAGATCGACACCGGTCGCCGCAATCGCCGCCGCCGTTTTCGGCATCACCCGACCGGACGCCTCGGTGATCGTACGGCCATCCACTATAGAAACCGCGCGGGCAAGATCCTCGACCGACATATTGTCGAGCAGCACCGCGTCAACACCAATCGCGAGCGCTGCATCGAGCTGCTTCAGCGTGTCGACCTCGACCTCGACCTTCACCATATGCCCTGCTGCGGCGCGCGCCCGCTCTATTGCTGTGCGCATATCGCCGGCGATCGCGATGTGGTTGTCCTTTATGAGCACGCCGTCATCGAGGCCGAACCGGTGATTGGCACCGCCGCCGACGCGCACGGCGTATTTCTCCAATGCCCGCAGCCCGGGCGTCGTCTTTCGCGTCGATACAATCCTCGCCTTGTGACCGCGCACGGCCTCAACCATGGCCGCTGTGGCAGTGGCAATGCCGCTCAGCCGGCATAAGAAATTGAGGGCCGTGCGTTCGGCCGTGAGCAGGCCTCGTGCGGGTCCGGACAATCTTGCAATGGTTTCCCCGGCCCCAACCTCGCTGCCATCAGGGCGCCAGATCTGGATGTTGATCGCCGGTTCCACGAGAAGGAAGGCATACGAGACCAGATCGAGCCCGGCAACGACGCCCGCCTGCCTCGCTTTGAGCACCAACGTGGCAGTGCAATCATACGGGATAACCGCATCGGTGGTCAGGTCGCCGGATCTGCCCAGGTCTTCGAGGAGCGCAACGCGCACAATCGGTTCGATCAGGGTCGCGGGGAGGGGGGAGAATGAAGTCATATCAAGTGCTCCGTATGGTAGCCCGGCAATCGAGTGCGGCCGCGGCCCGCATTGCGCTGTGCAGTGTCAGCCGTGATGGGCGCACGTTGGCATCGTGGAGCGGGAAATCGGACCGACAGTGCGCGCCTCGACTCTCTTCCCGCCTCAGGGCCGCCGCGGCGATCATCAGTGAGACCAAAGCCGGACCAGAGGCAGCGACACTATTGGCTGCGATCGGCAGCAGGGTCGCCACCGCTTCGCGCATTGCCTCGCCGTCGCGGATGATACCCAGGGCGGCGGAGACAATCGGGCGGACCACGGAAGCGTCTGGTCGTGGAGGGACGAATGTGGAGCATCTGCGCGGTCGCCGGGTATACGACGTGCCGGCAACGCTTTCGGCAACCCAGCTCGCGGTGACCGCCGCTTCGGTGAGCGAGTTGCTGGCCAGGCGGTTGGCGCCGTGCAGGCCGGTACAGGCCACCTCACCGCAGGCCCACAATCCCTCGATGGAGCTGCGGCCGGCGCTGTCTACGGCGACGCCGCCCATGTGATAATGTGCCGCCGGGCGCACCGGGATCAGGTCGGTCGCTGGGTCGATTCCTGCGCTCCGGCACAATTCGGCGATGCCTGGAAAACGCTTGCCAAATCTCGGGCCGAGACTTTGCCGTGCGTCCAGGAATACGCGGCGTCCAACGGCAAGCTGGTGCCAAATGGCGCGCGCTACGACGTCGCGAGGCGCAAGTTCACCGCCAGGTGTGTCGGCGAGGAAGCGCTCTCCTCGCTCATCGATGAGCACCGCGCCTTCGCCACGCACGGCTTCGCTCACCAGCGGCATCGGCCGGCGCGGACCGTCGAGCGCAGTTGGATGGAACTGTATGAATTCCAAGTCGGCGAGTTCCGCCCCCGCCCATGCGGCGAGCGCCAGCCCGTGACCCCATGAGCCAGCGGGGTTTGTCGTGTCGCAAAACAGCCCGCCGACGCCGCCGGTCGCCAGCACCGCGCGACGCGTGGGCAGAGCGAGCGCGCCGGCTCGTCCTGCTGCGACCACGGCGATGACCGACCCGTCCTGCACGACCAGCCGGCGGACCTCCACATTTTCGATAATGGTGATCGAGGCTGTACGCCGAACCGCGGCGACGAGCGCGCGCACCAACTCGCGACCGGTGGCGTCGCCGGCTGCATGCACAATCCGCCGTCGCGAGTGTGCCGCCTCGAGCCCAAGTCGCAACGCGCGGTCAGGGTGCTGGTCGAAGTCGACGCCGAACCTTTGGATCGTCCTAATCGCTTCGGGTGCAGCTCGTACCACTCGCCGCACCGTGGCCTCATCGCAGAGTCCGTCGCCGGCAGCTATCGTGTCGCAAAGGTGAAAATCTGGGCCGTCGTCGCCCCCGAGACTTGCCGCAAGACCGCCCTGGGCAAGTTCACTGCAGGCTCCGGTTCCAAGCGGCGCGTTGGTCAAAAGCACGACCGGTTCCGGCGCCAGATGAAGCGCCGTCATCAGGCCGGCAATGCCGCCGCCGATGACGACCGGCGCCCCCGCGATTTCGCGAACCTCCAGACTCATAGGGAAAGCATGCGCTCGACCGCGCGGCGGGCGGGGCCGGCAATTTCGGGATCAATCCGGACCTCATGCCGGTTCTGCTCGAGTGCGGCGCGAATGTTGGCCAGGTTGATGCGCTTCATGTGCGGGCACAGATTGCATGGGCGAACGAACTCGACGTCGGGATGCGCGACCGCGACGTTGTCGCTCATCGAACATTCGGTCAGAAGGACGACACGCTTCGGTTTCTCACGCTCGACATAATCCGACATCGCCGCGGTCGAGCCGGAGAACTCCGCCTCCGCGACAACGTCTGGTGGGCATTCTGGATGGGCCAGCACGATGACGCCTGGATGGGCATCGCGCAGTTCCCGGATGTCTGCTGCGGTGAAGCGCTCATGCACCTCGCAATGGCCTTTCCAGGCGATGATCTCGACGTCTGTATCGGCTGCCACGTTCCTCGCCAGATATTCGTCCGGGAGCATCAGCACACGCGCCACGCCAAGCGATTCCACCACCGCCTTGGCGTTGCCGGACGTGCAGCAGATGTCGGACTCCGCTTTTACGGCGGCGGAAGTGTTGACGTAAGTAACAACGGGGACCCCCGGATACCGCAGCCGCATTAGCCGCACGTCGTTTGCCGTGATCGATTCGGCCAGCGAGCAGCCGGCGCGGAGATCCGGGATGAGCACGGTCTTGTTCGGATTGAGCAGTTTTGCCGTCTCGGCCATGAAATGAACGCCGGCAACCACGATGATGTCGGCGTCGACCGTCACCGCCTTGTGGGCCAACGCCAGGCTGTCGCCGACGATGTCTGCCACGCAATGAAAAATTTCGGGCGTCTGGTAATTGTGCGCCAGCACCACCGCATTGCGCTCACGCTTCAGCGCTAAGATGGCTTCAATATCGCCGGCGAACGCGGGCCATTCAACGGGTGGGATCACCCGCCGGACACGCTCATACAAGGACGCAGCCATAGGTAACGCCCCAGTCATTGGCGCCTCGATTATATTCGGTTTGACAATAAGGGAATATATCTACCTTGACTATAAGTATGTCAAGCCCGCGCCAGCGGTAATTTTGTCCCGGCGA
This sequence comes from Mesorhizobium sp. WSM4935, assembly GCF_029625735.1. NCBI lineage: Bacteria > Pseudomonadati > Pseudomonadota > Alphaproteobacteria > Hyphomicrobiales > Phyllobacteriaceae > Mesorhizobium > Mesorhizobium sp. WSM4935. The sequence goes on from NZ_JARTVR010000022.1 coordinate 15,119, forward strand.
TAGCCCTGTCGTCGAGGACGGCATGCCGGAAGCGATAAAGCTTCGCCGGTCGGCCGCCCGTGTCGAGGGAGGTCTCCCCGGTCTCCTCAACAAGTTCCTGCTGCTCGACCAATCTCCGGAAGTTCGGCTTGTTGATCAGCCTGCCAGCCAAAGCTTCCACGGTTCGCTGCAGTTGCAGCAGCGTGAAGGAAGGCCGCATAAGCTCGAACACGACCGGCCGGTATTTGATCTTCGAACGCAGCCGCGCGATCCCGGTTGCCAGAATACGACGGTGGTCAGCGACCATTGGTTTGCCAGCCGCGGCCGCAATCGCGTCCCTGCCGCCACCGGCCTCCTCAATCAGAGCAGCTTCATAGAGCAACTCGTAGCGTTGGAGCGTGAGTTCCTCGTTCCAATGGCGGTCGTCGAAGCCGAAGGCTATCGCAGCGCGCTGCCGGCGCTCGCGTTGAGTGGTCGGCTCGCTGGCGCCGCCGGCCCACTCAATCAGGCGGGGCCGCAATCTATCGAGCAGCACAGGCGGCGTGCCGAAGCGGTGGTCCTCCCAGGGAAAATATTCGTACCAACTTTGCCAGCCGCACGCGGCCGAGTTCGTTGCCTGTTCCTTCCTGGTCAATGCGAGATAGCTGATTGAGATGACGCGCTGGTGGCGCTCAGTGCCGATGCGATCGCGATCGGCGAAGGTGTAGAGTTGCTCGATGTATCCAAGTGCATGGCCGGTCTGCTGCTCCACCCACCCCCTCAAACCCGACTGCAGTGATCGATGCTCAAGGGCAAAAGGTCCAGAAGGGAGGGTGTCCGCATGACCGACTGTGAGGACACAGGGCTCACTGTCGTTTACGGCGACCACGACGGCAGTCAGGTCCACTTTGGCTTCGTCAGCTTTGACGGCGGCTTTGCCTTTCTTGGTTCTTCTTGTCTGAGGATCCATGTTTGCGAAAGCGGGTTGGCCCAACGGAGCGCCTTAATCGATTGAATGTAACCTTGGAAGCCAGCACGTCAACACCGGAGTACTCAAGCGCTGTTTTTAGCTCTTCGCAGTCGCACAAAAATATGCCAAACGCGACACCCGCTGTTGGTAACGTAAGGGAAGGGGCCTCGGTTGAGCGCGGCTGGTGAGATAAAAGGGATGACTCCTCCAGATATTCGATCGCGAAAAGGCCAGACGCCACTTGTATGCTTGACGGCCTACACCACGCCGGTCGCGAGGCTGCTCGATCGCCACTGCGACATCGTTCTTGTCGGCGACAGCGTCGGCATGGTGCTGCACGGCCTGTCGTCGACGCTGGGGGTCACGCTCGACATGATGATCATGCACGGACAGGCCGTTCGCCGCGGCCTTGAACACGCGCTGATGGTCGTCGACCTGCCCTTCGGTTCCTACGAGGAAAGCCCAGAGCACGCTTTCGGCAACGCTGCGCGCGTGATGGGTGAGACCGGTTGTTCAGCGGTAAAGATCGAGGGCGGCGAGACCATCGCGGAAACCATCCGCTTCCTTACCGCGCGCGGCGTACCTGTCATGGCCCATGTGGGCCTGACGCCGCAGGCGGTAAACACGTTTGGAGGCTATCGTGTGCAGGGCCGGGGAGCCGATGCAGAGCGGATCAGGCGCGACGCCAGGGCGGTAACTGAAGCTGGCGCCTTCTCCTTGGTGCTGGAAAAGATACCGGAGCAGCTTGCACGGCAGATAACCGCCGATATCGACATACCCACCATCGGCATCGGTGCCTCGCCAGCTTGCGACGGCCAGATTCTGGTGAGCCACGATATGCTCGGGCTCTTCACCTCATTTCGGCCGAAGTTCGTCAAACGCTATGCCGAGCTCGGTGAGCAGGCTGAGGCGGCAATCGCCGCTTACGCCACCGATATGCGGAACCGGCACTTTCCGGCGGTCGAACATCTCTATGTCAACGCCTTGAAGGCCGGTGACTTCACATGAGCGTGCCGATCGCTCGAACCGTGAGCGAGCTGCGCGGCGTCGTTGCGCAATGGCGTCGCTCGGGTGCCACGATCGGTATTGTGCCGACCATGGGAGCCTTGCACGACGGGCATCTGAGCCTCGTGCGGAAGGCGCTCGAAAGGGCCGAGCGGGTGATCGTGACGCTGTTCGTAAACCCCAAGCAGTTCAACAGCCCCGCCGACCTGATTGCCTACCCTCGGACGGAAAGCGACGATGCTGCCAAGCTCGCTCTGCTGGGCACGCATCTGCTCTATGTGCCGGACACAGAGGAAATGTACCAGGTGGGCTTCGCCACGGCCGTTTCAGTGTCCGGCATCAGCGAATGCCTTTGCGGCGCATTCCGGCTCGGCCATTTCAATGGCGTGGCGACGGTCGTGGCCAAGCTCTTCCTGCAGGCCGGCGCTGACTTCGCCTTTTTTGGCGAAAAGGATTTTCAGCAACTTCAGCTTGTCAGGCGCTTGGTCCGGGATCTCGACATTCCGATCACTATTGTGCCCTGTCCGACAGTCCGCGAAGCCGATGGTCTTGCGCTATCGTCGCGTAACGTGCGGCTCTCCCCAGCCCAACGCGCCATTGCCCCAAAACTAGCATCGGTCCTGCTCGATACGGCCGAGCGGCTTGCACGCGGCTCCCCCATCCTGCCTACGCTTGATGAAGCGCGTGCAGCAATTCTGGCTGCCGGCTATCGCGAGCTCGAATACCTGGAGCTTCGCGGAGAAACAGACCTGCAATCGTTAGCAAGCCTTGACCGACCGGCACGCTTGCTTGCTGCGGCTTGGCTTGGCGACACGCGGCTCATCGATAACGTCGCAATATCACCCATCGGTAGTTGGTCAGGTGGGCGGAGCTCTCTCCAATCGGAAGCAGCACAGCAATTGCGGTGATGACGGCGGCGCGTCGTATGCCCTGCAGGGACAGGCCATCATTTAGAACCACGTCTCCGTCGGCTTCCAGCAACCTCCGCGAGGTACGCTAAGCGCAGATGCATCGCGTATTTGAAACCTTGGTCGAGCAACTCTCTGCAAGCGTCGATGCCGTCGATCTCCATGAGGCAATGGCGTCCGCCGCAGCCGGGTTCGACTTTCCGCTCTTCGCTTATTTCACCTACCCATCCGCTTCCGGCGACAGGCCGCGATTGATCTCGAATTATCCATCATCATGGACATCACATTACCTGCAACAGCGCTACCACAGCGTGGATCCCGTGATCCTGCGGGGACTGCGGGGCTGGGATACCTTCGACTGGGGTGTGGACCGCGATCACCGTTATTTGCCGACCTCTCAGCAGGAAGTCCTGGAAAAAGCAGCTGAGTTCGGCATTCGCGGCGGACTGACCATGTCGATGCATGATCATCGCGGCCGGTTCGCCGCACTGACCTTCGCCTCCAACGAGGCGCATCCGCCATTTCTGAGGTCGCTGACGCGCTACGAAAAAGCAATGCAACTGGTTGCGATCAACGTTCATATCCATGCCCGGCGCAGGCTCGCCGAAGATTGCGTGGTAGATGGCATAATGCTCACCCGGCGGGAGTTCGAGTGCCTGAAATGGGCGGCGTGCGGCAAGTCGGCCTGGGATATCAGCCAGATTCTCGGTGTCTCGAAACGCACCGTGACCTTCCATCAGGAAAACGCCAAGGCGAAGCTTGGCGTGCGAACCATCAACCAGGCCGTAGTGCGGATGGCTGCTCGGGCGAGATCCTGATCCTCTCCAAGTCTAGCTGTAAAGGTCTACAGGCTGCATTCATGACGGCTTTGCCCTTCGATTGCGTGGACACATCCCGCACGGAGACGACAATGATGCAGCTGATAACACCCGACTGCTACGCCGAGTTTGCGAGCGAACTCAAGGAAATGCACGGACTTAGGTATCGGGTTTTCAAGAAGCGGCTCGATTGGGAAGTGCAGACCGAAGGCGAAATGGAAACGGACTCGTTTGACAGCCTGAACCCCGTCTACCTGCTTCTCAAGGGGTCCGATTGGCGAACTTGCGGCTGCGTCCGCCTTTTGCCGACCACCGGACCGACAATGTTGCGCGATACGTTTCCGACGCTGCTGGATGAGATGGTGGTCCCTGCGAGTGCCGATATCTGGGAGAGTAGTCGTTTCGCGCTCGATCTCCCTGCGACAGCGCCGAAGGCAGCTGGCGGCCTGGCCCAAGCAACCTACGAGCTCTTCGCGGGGATCATCGAATTCGGCTTGGCCAACAATCTCTCCGGGATCGTAACGGTGACAGATACGCGCATCGAAAGGATCCTTCGTCTCGCGACCTGGCCGTTGTCACGTATCGGACAGCCCAAGCAGGTCGGCAACACCGAGGCAGTCGCCGGCTTCCTCGATATTTCCTACGCCAGTCTCTTGCGCATCCGCTGGAGGGGACGCCTCAACGGGCCGGTGTTGTGGCAACCAGTTCTCATCCAATCGGCATAGCGCCTGCGGATGCTCAGCCGTGACTTGAGTTAAGTCTGCTCACGGCCGCCACCGCCGCCGTGAGGGTGAGCGGACCCGCCCCACGAGCTTTCGACTGTTCCGGTCGATTGGCTCGCGCGGCCGGACTTTGGATTTCCGTAGGCGCAACCCGCAGTCCAGCGTGAGCACGCCAAAATGGCGCCCCTCCGCTTCGTCCAAAGAAGCCAACGTGGCTTCTGAGGTCGTCTTAGAATATTGGACCGGCCGCCGTGAGCGATCGCAACCTCAAAGCTTTGCCGGTATGCCGGTTTGGCCGGACCGTCGGCCAGTCGGAGCAGTCCCCCGATAAGGACCCGAGCTGACGCGCGGTCCAACAGCGCCCGAGCCTATGCTTTGTGCATTACCGTTCGGTTGGCCATGTCGTCCAAGACCGCATGAAGAAGGCTTCCAACCTCCTGCGCAGCGAGCTCTGGCGCAATTCCTACATCGGACAATTGAATGAGCATTTTCTTGGCGGCACAGCGCCAGAACGCGCTCGCCGCCTCGCCGTTCTTGGTCTCGAGGGCCTGGGCGATACTTTCGACCAATATACGTCGCCGATGCAGCGGAAATACGCAAATGTTTGATTCATGCATCAATCACCTCACAGATTCAGTTCCACAAAGAAAAACACCGGCGTCTTCAAAAGAGCCCCGCTAGCGCGGTGACGGTTCGCGGCGACATGACGAGTTCCACTTCCCCATCGACAAGCCATTGGGAGATGAGCCGCCGGACCGCATATCCGGGACCGCACATAAGGTGAACCACCATTGCTCATCCGGCTGCATTTTCCTGGGCCGTTCGACGAGGCGTTCCAGCCGAATTGACGTCCAATGACTTGATCTCTGAAAGGGCAGGGCGGTACGAATCACCCGACTGTTCCGCTGCTTACATTCCTGCGAGCTTGTGTATGAACGATTAAAGCGTGCCCGAGCCGTTCTTGGTGGCCGCCGCAGAAGGGAATCATGTCATCCGCTGCCTATCGTAGGCGGCGCGACTTCTAGCATGACTGCACTGCCCCGACAGGGCTTTGCAATCGCGCGTTTCGAAGCCTATGCTTTGGCATCGGCCGGCATTTACTTCGGTGCAGCCGACAGTAAGACGTACGCGCTCTTGCCCCGTTGGAAGAGAGCCTTGCCCGATCCCTCTTTCGCGACCAGGTGCTGAAGCCCTCACCCCGCAGGACTTCGCGCTTTTGCGACCATCGCTGCATCACGTCGAACCGGGCATCAAGGACAAGTTGGAGGTCGCGCATCAGCCGATCAAGAACGTATATTTTCCCGAGAGGGGCATCGCGTCGGTGGTCGCCACCATGACCGGCGGGCGGCAAGGTGAAGTCGGCATTGTCGGCTATGACGGGATGAAAGGAATTGCCGTCATTCTCGGAAAGGAAAGCACTACCTGGCGCCTGCCGGTTGAAAACCTTCGCCCTGCGATTAGCCCGTCGCTTCGCACCTCAGTGCTGGACTATGCCCACGCGTTCCTCGTCCAATCATGCCGGACGGCACTGGTCAATGGCCACTCCAAGGTCGAAGAACGGCTGGCCCGCTGGCAGCTGATGGTCCACGACCGTGCGGAAGGAGATAAGATCCTCCCGACGCATGAATTTCTGGCGACCATGCTCGCGCCCACCGCCCGGGGTCACCACGGCCCTGCAAATGCTTGAGTATCGAGGACTGGTGCACGCCAAGCGCGGCGAGATCACGATCATCGACCGTGCCGGATTGATAAAGCTCACACATGGCGCTTATGACAAGGAGGAGCAGCGTTATTTCGGCCTGGCCGCTGCCTGAAGCATGTCGGTTGAAACGGGTTCAGCCGACGTCTCCTTGCCCCTCACCAGGTCGCCCAAAAGCATCAGCGGTTTTGAACGAATCGCAGCGATTGTCCGCAATCGGACATAGGCTTGAAGGCGGTCGAATTCGTGCCATAAGTCGGGTTGGTCAGGGTTCAGGGAGGAATTCGTCATGACCAATTCGTTTCACACCGTCACCGTCGAAAAAGCCGCAGAAGCCTATGTCCTTTCCAGGGGAAGGGTCCGCTTTCTCTCCATGGCGCAGGCGATCCGCGCCATCCGAACACTAATGCCGGCATGCAAGGCCACCGACCGCGAGTTGGAGGAACTGTTGGCGGCCGCTTCCTTCGTTCATGGCGTGCCCGTCGCCTTCGACACAAAAACAGCCGATGGTGTAGAACCACGGCTGCATTCCTAAGAGGGCATGCCGCGCCATGCAGACTGTCAGAGGGCATTCGTCAGATGGTAGTCCGCTAACTTAACTGCAGAGTCTAAAGGACGTGTTCCAGCATTGCGAACTCACCGATCGCTTTGTTGCCAAAGCTGCCAGCAAGCGATCGCCTCATCCAGCCGTTTGCACCATCTCATCACAGACATCATCGCGATGCTACCTGTCCAGCATATGTCCAGCATTTCGCAAGGCGGCCAGAAGGAGCCTCGCATAGCCTGTGACATCGATCTGGGCCTGCATCGAAAGGGGCATGCTGGTCCAGTTCTCCAACGGTGCAATGAAAGGTGAGAAGGTGCCATTGACAAGGCAACAACAGCTAACAAGGCCCTCTCGGTCCAATGCCACCACACCGATCTTGTCGCCTGGATATCCAATGGCTGCGACTCGCTGGACCTCCAGGTCACCGTCCACCCGCACGTCAAAAAGAAGGCTACCACGGCTCCTCGTGGCTATCTCAGCCGCCTTCTCATCAAAGCTTGAAGAGAGCAAGCGGACGCTTTCCACCGCCATCTGGAAAATCACCAAATCCAGTTCATTCACGGCCATATGGGCATTTCCGCGCAACGGGTGGTGATTGCAATGACACATACTGCTTGTTCACAGATGTCGGTCACGAACGATCATTCGTCGGGTTCCGGTTCCGACCAACGGTGTCGCCACCTGATCGTGCTGCGGTTCGAACCTTCCGAACGCGAGCCGAGCGCGCTATGAGGTTGGAGTCTAGGTCTCGGACCCTGCCTCGCGGCCTGCTCATCTTTGGCAGACCCGTTGCAACGCCGCCGCGATGGCGCAAACGCCAGATGACGCTGATCCATCGCTTGATCGTGAACTGAGCTTCTGAACACCATTGGGACAGCAGGGTGGAAGGGCTTGACCAACGCTGCCCCCGTTTTCCAAGAGGACCCGTCCTCGATTGAATCTTTCGAGCCCCGTGCAGCGCGCAGCCAAATGATGACCATCTGGACCCAGCTCGCAGACCGCAAGGCAAAGAGGGAACCTTCCAGGCAGCCAAGCTGCGTCGACGCAAAGAGCGGCCTTTGGAGTTCCCAGAATCGACCCTTCCATAGTTGCGACAGGCAACCACTGCACGAGTGTGGGAGAGCGAATCGCAAGCATTGCGTGAGGTCCTGCGCGTTTTCCCCTCTTGCTATTTGGCACATCGTTTGCGCCGAAGTGGGCGCAGCGTTCGACCGGAGCACTGCATGGGAGAGGGAGGAGCCCCACCCCGATCCGGTCAAGGAGAGAGACGGTGTTGGTTCCAAGAGTTCCCCGCGCGATCTTAGCGCCCCGCAAGCGCCATTTTGCCCGGACCTACGTGCAGGTACTTGCCGCCATAATCCTGGGTGCCGCAATCGGCTATTTCCATTTGGAGACCGGCCACAGCCTGAAGCCGCTCTGCGATGCCTTCGTCGATGTCGTCAAGATAATCACCGTACCTGTCATCTTCCTGACAATGGCGACCGGCATTGCCGGCATGAGCGATCTGCAGAAGGTCGGCCGAGTTGCCGCCAAGGCGATGGTTTATTTCCTTACCTTCTCGACGCTAGCACTCCTTGTCGGGCTGATTGTCGCGAATATCGTTCAGCCTGGCGCCGGCCTCAACATCGATCCGGCCTCGCTCGATGTCGAAGCCGTTAAGGGCTATGTGGCCACGGCTCACGAGCAGTCCGTGACCAGCTTCCTGATGAACATCATCCCGTCAACGATTGCCAGTGCCTTCGCGGAAGGCGACATCCTGCAAGTCTTGTTCCTCTCGGTCCTGTTCCTCTCGATCCTGTTCGGCGCGGTCTGCCGCTACAACGGCCGCTCGCTCTTCTCTCTCGTCCGATACATCAAGGACGAGCTGCTGCTCGCAATGTCCTCCTCAGAGGCCGCGCTGGCCTCGCTCATGGAGAAGATGGAAAAGGCCGGCGCCACGCATTCGGTCGTGGGTCTCATTCCATTCAATCTGGACGGCACGAATATGATGCTCGCCGCCCTTTTCATCGCCCAAGCGACGAAAACTGATCTCCCGATCGGCTGCCGGATCCTCATGCTGTTTGTCGCATTGTTCCCTTCGAACGGAACAACCCGCATTACCGGTGCAGGCCTCGTCACAATGGCTGCAACGCTCTTTCTTGTTCCGGCCGCACCGGTCACCTCCGTGGGGCTTATTCTTGGCGTCGATCAGCTTATGTCCGAATGCCACGCGCTGACGGTTTTTCTCCGCAGCGTAGCGGCAACGCTGGCTGTCACCCGGTCCGGGGCGAGCGGGATAAACGACGATTCGGGGAGCGCCTCACTAGCGGACCGTTCAGCGCTCTGGCGGTGGACGGTCAAGTCGCCCGGCGTGGTGAACACAATTCCCCGTGCGAACGACGCTCAGCTATTGGGGTGGACCCGATGGCGCAAAGCCGTATTTGAGAAACCGCCAGATCGCACCGGCACCTGTGCGCCTGTAGCAACTGCGGGGCACGATCAAAACTGACCCATTTTACACCAAAAAGGCGGCCGTTGCTGCCACGCCGTCCATGGATTGGAGACTCATGTCTAAGCCGACTGCCATCACTGTCGCAGCTCTTCTTTTACTCCTCGCCTTGCTGGCGAGCCAATATAGCGCGAACCTGCACCGGCAGGCGTGGTCGACCGACAGGCAAAAGTGGAGCGGCGCATTCGACAACGATCTCCTTCGCCAATCGCCGGCAACCCGCAAGGCGATGCCGTTCTGGTCATATTCAATGACTACCACAACTGTCCGCATTGCAGACTGGCTGATATCAACTACCAAAAAGCCTTCAAGCATGAGCCCAATCTGAAGCTTGTGATCAAACAGTTCCCGGTCCTGGGACCGGATTCCCAATTCCCAGCCTTCGCCGCACTCGCCTCGAGAAAACAGGGAAAGTTCGACGAATTCCACCGCGCCCTTATGATTTCCCCCAGTTGAAGGGTCACTCTCAAGATCGCAGCGCGTGTAGGCCTTGACGTTGAGCAGCTCAAGCGGGAATGCAAGATCCGGCCATCGCAGATGAAATGCGCGCGTCCGCGCACTCGCGAAAGGTCTGCACTTAGACGGTACGCCCGCGTTGGTGGTCGGCGATATAGTGGTCGCCGACCTTGTGGACATGGCCAGCTTGCAACGCTTGCATCGCCGATGCGCGCTCAAAGCGTGCTGGCTCTCGTGCGGGGCAGCATCTGTAGACCGGCCACGCTGTTGTTGCCGGAGCGTGCCGTTTGTGGCAGCTGGCTTTGCTGTCGCTCCTCGTAATCTTGTTGCGGTCATCCAGCTGCCGTGGGCGCCAACAACAATCCTGAGCGCCCGCGCCTGAAGTCGCTGGCCGGGTGCTCGTGAACCGAGCCCGCTTTTCTTCGGCAAGCTCAGGCGGTCTTGGCCCTGCGGCATCGCCCCCTGGCGCGGGGCAGCCTTCGGCTGCTGACGGTCGCCGGCCTGTCGGCCGGCGTCTTTCTATTGTGGCCTTCCCCCTGGCGCAGGGTGGGCAGCACTCCCTTCTAGGCCCGCCGCGGCGTCCCGCAACCCTTCGCTTGTCGCTTTCGGGTCCTCCACTCCGTTCCGGTCCTGCTGATGCAGTCCGCCTCCGACGGCGGGCCTTTCCGGTCGCTTTTGCCGCCCACCCCGCTTCCGGGGAGGGCGCGCGATTGTAGAGCGGAGGACATCACGATGCGTGCAAACAACAAACGTTGCGGCAGCCGACAGGCTGGCGCAGACAGCGGCGGGCGCACCGGCGCCAGCCTTTATCAGGAAATCACCGACCGCATCATTGCCGAACTGGAGCGCGGCACCGTGCCATGGGTCAAGCCGTGGGGCAGGGCAAGGACAGGCCTCGGCCTGCCGCGGAATGCGGCCACCCAGCGCCGATATTCCGGCATCAATATCCTGATCCTGTGGGGCGCGGTCATCGAGCGCGGTTTCCCCAGCCAGAACTGGCTCACCTTCCGGCAGGCGCTTTCGCTTGGCGGCAATGTCAGGAAGGGCGAGCACGGCACCACCATCGTTCACGCTGACCGCTTTGTTCCCAAGAACGAAAAGCAACGCGCCGACACCGATGGCGACGAACCGCAGGCGGTGCCCTTCCTGAAGCGCTTCACCGTCTTCAATGTCGCGCAGTGCGATAATCTGCCCGAACATCTTTACGCCGCCGGCGAGCCTCTGCCTGAGCGCGAGATGGTCCCGCAGGCCGAGGCGCTCATTCATGCAACCGGCGCTGATTTTCGCGTCGGCGGCGAGCGCGCCTTCTACATGCCCGGCAGCGACACCATACAGGTGCCGCCGCAGCCGGCTTTCTTCCACCAGATCGACTATTACCGGACCTGCTTTCACGAGCTTGGCCACTGGACCGGCCACCCGAGGCGACTCGCGCGCGACCTGTCCGGCTCCTTCGGGTCCAACACCTATGCGCGCGAGGAACTGGTCGCCGAAATCGCATCAGCCTTCATCTGCAGCAGTCTCGGCATCGAGCCGACCGTGCGCCATGCCGACTACATCGGCTCATGGCTGACGGTTTTGCGCGAGGACAACCGCGCCATCTTCCGCGCCGCAAGCCATGCCTCGAAAGCCGCCGATTTCCTGCTTGGCCGCAATGTCGATGTCGAAGGCGAGGCACATGCCGAAACCGCCTATGGGAGCGCGCAATCCTCACACGCGACCGCCTTGCGCCTCTGATGACGCAAAGCCGCGCGCAACCAACTCGACAGTTCTTTTGAGGTTGCCCTAACGCCGATGGCCGGCGTTGGCGTCGATCGTTCATCGGACCGAGGTTCGCAAAAAAAGAGGGCGGCATTGATGCCGCCCTCTCGTTGCGAAAGCTGCCAGAGCTGGATTAGAAATCCATGCCGCCCATGCCGCCCATGCCGCCGCCGCCCATGCCGCCAGGCATGCCGCCGCCAGCCGACTCCTTCTTCGGAGCCTCCGCGATCATGGCTTCGGTGGTGACCAGCAGGCCGGCGACCGAGGCCGCGTCCTGAAGAGCCGTACGGACAACCTTGACCGGATCGACGATACCCATGGCGATCATGTCGCCATACTCGCCGGTCTGGGCGTTGTAGCCGAAGGTCGCGCCCTTGTTCTCAAGGATCTTGCCGGCAACGATCGATGCTTCCGCACCGGCGTTGGCCGCGATCTGGCGGGCCGGAGCCTGCAGCGCACGACGCACGATGTTGATGCCGGCGGCCTGGTCGGCATTGACGCCGGTGGCCTTGATGTTGGCCGAAGCGCGCAGCAGCGCGACGCCACCACCAGCAACGATGCCTTCTTCGACGGCCGCGCGGGTCGCGTTGAGGGCGTCATCGACGCGGTCCTTCTTTTCCTTGACTTCGACTTCCGTCGCACCGCCGACGCGGATCACCGCAACGCCGCCGGCGAGCTTCGCCAGACGTTCCTGCAGCTTCTCCTTGTCGTAGTCCGAAGTGGTCTTTTCGATCTGCTGCTTGATCTGGGCAACGCGGCCCTGGATCTCGGCCTTCTTGCCGGCGCCGTCGACGATGGTGGTGTTCTCCTTGGAGATCGACACCTTCTTGGCGCGGCCGAGCATGTTGAGGCCGACGTTCTCGAGCTTGATGCCGAGGTCTTCCGAGATGACCTGGCCACCGGTGAGGATGGCGATGTCTTCCAGCATGGCCTTGCGGCGATCACCGAAGCCCGGCGCCTTGACGGCGGCGATCTTCAGGCCGCCACGCAGCTTGTTGACGACCAGCGTGGCCAGAGCCTCGCCTTCGACGTCTTCCGAGATGATGAGCAGCGGCTTCGAGGTCTGCACGACGGCTTCGAGAACCGGCAGCATGGCCTGGAGGTTGGACAGCTTCTTCTCGTGCAGGAGGATGTAGACGTCCTCGAGTTCGGCAACCATCTTGTCGGCGTTGGTGACGAAGTAGGGCGAGAGGTAGCCGCGGTCGAACTGCATGCCTTCGACGACTTCGAGTTCGGTCTCGGCGGTCTTGGCTTCCTCAACCGTGATGACGCCTTCGTTGCCGACCTTCTGCATCGCTTCGGCGATCATCTTGCCGACCGAAGCATCGCCGTTGCCGGCGATGGTGCCGACCTGGGCAACCTCTTCGGAGGTCTTGATCTTCTTGGCGTTCTTGATCAGGGTCGCAACGACGTCGGTTACCGCGAGGTCGATGCCGCGCTTCAGGTCCATCGGGTTCATGCCGGCGGCAACGGCCTTGTGGCCTTCCTGGACGATCGACTGCGCCAGAACGGTCGCGGTCGTGGTGCCGTCGCCAGCGATGTCGTTGGTCTTCGAAGCAACTTCGCGGACCATCTGCGCGCCCATGTTTTCGAACTTGTCCTCAAGCTCGATTTCCTTGGCGACGGTGACGCCGTCCTTGGTGATGCGCGGGGCGCCGAACGACTTGTCGATGACCACGTTGCGGCCCTTGGGGCCGAGCGTGACCTTCACCGCGTCAGCGAGGATGTTGACACCGCGCAGCATGCGCTCGCGGGCATCGCGGGAGAATTTTACGTCTTTGGCAGCCATTTTTAGCTCCTGGCAGGGGCTTCAATCGAGCCCGGGAATTCAGTTGACGAAAGGGCCTGATATGAGCCGATGATGCCCATGATGTCGGATTCCTTCATGATCAGAAGGTCTTCGCCATTGAGCTTGACTTCCGTGCCCGACCACTTGCTGAACAGGATGCGGTCGCCGGCCTTGACGTCCAGCGGGACCAGCTTGCCAGCTTCGTCACGAGCGCCGAAGCCGACAGCGATGATCTCGCCTTCCTGCGGCTTTTCCTTTGCCGTGTCGGGGATGATGATCCCGCCAGCGGTCTTGGATTCGGATTCGACCCGGCGAACGACCACGCGGTCATGCAGCGGGCGGAACTTCGACTTTGCCATTTTCGGATTTTTCCCTGGTGCGCTGTTGAGGGGTTTTTGTTAGCACTCGCGATGGACGAGTGCTAACGCGATAGTGAGGTAGGCTGTAAGCGGGCACTCGTCAAGACGGACGAGGGCAGGCGAGGAGCTCTGGCCCCCTCCCCGGTGGAACCCAACGCATACGCGGCATCCGCGTTGATGGCTGCGAGCCCCACATTTCCATTGAATTCGGCGTCATGACGCCAACTTGCTCGCGCCGCTTCCAAGTCGTCAGTCGTGCTGCCGTCAGCACGAACATAGGGCTGCGCTTCACTTCCCGTCGAAGCCGCGGCAAGCAGCGTCGCCGTCAGCACGCTCCTTTGCAGATGCTTGCCAAAGGTGGACAGTGAGCGCACCTGCGCCGGGCTGTTGGTGCGAACGTAAGACGTCATTGACAACTCCTTTTTGCAAGTCGAGCCCCTTCTCCACCTTCGGCCGCCGTCGACGCGAAGAAGTCCGCATCGCGTTGAAGACGAGCTGCGAAAAAGAGAAAGATGTGTTTGATGGCTGCGGCCCCAACGGTGCCTTCAGATTTGAGATCACTTCCGCCGCGAGCGGCTGAAGCTCCTCGCAACGTCAAATCGAATCTGCTGCCAAGCCTCCAGGAAAGGAGAGCATTGCTCATCTCGCGCTTGTGCATGCAGTCAACCTTCGATCCGTGTTGCCACATCAAGAGCAAATGCCGTGCCAAAGCTCACTGGGAAGTGAACGCATGGCTCTCCCTGAAAACCTCACAAATCCAGCATGGTCAATTGTGCGGAACCCGACATGCGTCTTCTGCCACTGTCAGCTTTCGGACAGGCATGACGCGTTTCGCGCCGACCACCGGTCGATCGGTTTTGGGGCCGGTCTGTTCGCCTCATAAGAGCGCGTTACATTGCGTAGCGGTTTCCCGAGCGCCGCCACATGACACTGGACCTGCAGGTAGCACCGGCTTCTCATCCAGCCTTACTTTGGCCCCCTCGCGTATCAAATTCCCGCTGGCGAGCCCTGCTTTCATAGATCGCACCATGCCGGATGTCTGCTCTGGCGCCCGACCCGCTGGCACGATCTCGATCCGGCATAAGGGCGCAGCATCTTTGCAGGCCGTTTCATCCCGGCGTCCTGCTTGGCTGACAGACCGCACTTGGCGAGCGGTCTCCATGCTCTCTCCAAGGACCATCCCTGCGGCTGGCTTGTCGACCTATGGGCGGGTCCGGCCGCCCGAAACCCTCGCGCCATCAGCTTTTTTCCCCGCCGCCTGCGGCGGCTTCCTCGCGCCGCTTCGCTCACAAAAAAGCTGCCCGCTCGGGTCCTTCACTGTCGCTGCGGCCCTGTCGGATTCAGGCGGTCCTGACGCGCCCATTACGGTGCGCCATCGCAGGGGATGGTCCCCGGCGAAACCACAAAAGGAGACTTCGAAATGACCGCGATCGGTTACGTCAACAAGCAGGAAAACGGCGCCTACAAGGGCCAGTTCAAGACGCTCAGCGTCCGCGCCGACATCGATATCGTCCCCAACCAGGCCAAGAGCGCCGATAACCATCCCGACTTCCGGGTGCTTACGCAAGGGGTCGAAGTCGGCGCTGGCTGGATCCGCACCGGCGAGACTTCCGGCAAGGATTATGTGAGCCTGTCGATTGCAGCGCCGGAGTTCGGACCGCGCAAGCTCTACGCCAATCTCGGCCGAGCCGCCGGCCAGGACGATCACGACACCTACGCCATCATCTGGAACCCGGCCGACTGACCGGCCGAGATAAGAGCCTCGCGCCGCAGCCCCGGCGCGGGGCTCATTCCCAGGAGTTCCACCCAAACCCCGTCCGCCCTAAAGGGCGGCGAAAACTCTCCCCCGACTCTTCGCCCGTCCCCGAGACGATCTCCCTCGCCCATCCTCGCCCTCGCTTGTCCGAAGCGAAACGAGGATCATCATGGACGACGAAAACGAACGCGCGGCCCGCGCGAAAAAGGGCAGCCCGTTTCTCAGCACAGCCCAAGCCGCCTTCTATATCGGGCTCTCCCAGCGCACGCTCGAAAAGATGCGGCTCAAGGGCGGCGGCCCGAAATTCCGCAAGCACGGCCGCTATGTCCGCTATCACATCGACGAACTCGACCATTGGTCGAAAGGACACCCGCAGCACTCCATCGCCGGCGATGGCAAGGCCGGTTCCGGCCAGGGCGGCACGGGAGGCCGTTCATGAGGCGGCGCCCTTCCATCCATCTGATCGGCAGCCGCCTGAGGCGTGTTCGAGCCCGTAAGACGGTCGCCTTGGCCGCGGCCGGTCTCGGTCTTTTGGGCTTCACGGCGCTGGGAAAGCCCGCCCCTTGGCTGGTCTGGAACGCCTCGGCCAGCGCGCCGATCGGCCTTTACCGCATCGCTGCGGGAGCGCTGGCGCGTGGCGATCTCGTGCTCGTGCGCCCGCCTGAATACGCGGCGTATCTCGCCGCCGAGCGCAGCTATCTGCCTCGCAATGTGCCGCTGGCAAAACGTCTTGCAGCGCTGCCGGACGATAATGTCTGCGCCTTCAATGACGCCATCATCATCGGCGGCGACATCGTCGCGCGCCGGCTCAAAATCGACGCCGAAGGCCGACCTTTGCCATGGTGGAACGGCTGCCGAGCGCTCGGGGATAACGAGGTTTTCCTGCTCGGCAGCGACAAAAACCGCTCCTTCGACAGCCGCTATTTCGGGCCTGTTCCCACTCAAAATGTCATCGGGAGGCTCGTACCACTATGGACCGAGTGACCCTCCTCTTGTTGGGCATGATCGCCATTGCGCCATGCGCCTGTTCCGCCTCGACCGGCGCTGAGCCGGTCGCCATCTCCCAAAGTCCGCAGCTGCGAAAGTGGCAGACGTTGGTATCGGAAGCAAGCCGGCGCTTCCATATTCCCCAAGCCTGGATCTATGCCGTCATGGCTGCCGAAAGCGGCGGCAAGACAATGCGCGGCGGCCGCCCCATCACCTCCCCCGCTGGCGCCATGGGCCTCATGCAGGTGATGCCCGGCACCTATGAAGAGATGCGGGTCGAACACGGCCTTGGGCCTAACCCCCACGATCCGCGCGACAATATCCTGGCCGGCACGGCCTATCTCAGTGCCATGTATGACCGCTTCGGATTTCCTGGCCTGTTTGGCGCCTACAATGCCGGTCCCGAGCGCTACGACGAGCATTTGAAGCGTGGCAAACCGCTGCCAGAAGAGACCGTCGAGTACCTCGACCAACTCAAGGCGGCCGGAGTTTCGGCGGCCGACATCGAGGCGTTCGAAAGCCAATCTGTCGCTCCAAAGGCGCAAATCGCTCCTCTCGGACGGTCGCTGTTCTTCATTCATGACGGTGTTCACTCAGGCGTGCGAAACGGCGATCTCTTCGTGCCGCTCGGCAAGGACGGCGCGCAGCCGAAGGAGCCGGTGCGTTAGCCATGGCGGACGGGGGCGCGTCTGGCGGGGCTGGGCGCGGAAGGCAAGATAAAGGTACCGCCTCCAGGAGGCGGTTAAATCTTTGTCTGCACATCGTTTTTCCGGGAGGCTGCCGCCGGTGCCAAGAGGGTTTGACGTGTAAGTGTCTGATTTTGCTTGATATGTCTGGGAGGCTCGCATTAAGGATGACGAGTTCAGGCCGAAGCTCGGCAAAATCGGGTCGCGCGGCTCGAAGGCCGGCAAACGCTATGCCGGCCAGGTTCGTGCGGCGATCAACCGGGCTGGCGGCCGGCCGCAACGCGGTGGTCGCTTCACAGGAAGCCGGACAGGGCGCGGCGGGGCGGCCGCCGCACTGCTGAAATCGCGCGACCGGTATGCCGCCTTCCGCCAGCGCCGGGTGATCGTCAAGGCGCGGGTCGTCAAGCTCGCCGGCAAGGGCGCGGACGGGGCGCGTGCCCATCTACGCTATCTTCAGCGCGACGGGGTCACCCGCGAAGGTGAACCTGGCGAGCTCTACGGCGCCGACAGCGGCCGCGTCGACGGCAAGGCGTTCATCGATCGCGCGGACGGCGACCGCCATCAGTTCCGCTTCATCGTCGCTGCCGAAGACGGCATCGAGTACGACGACCTCAAGGCGCTGACGCGGCGGCTCATGGCGCAGATGCAGGAAGACCTCGGCACGAAGCTCGACTGGGTCGCGGTCGATCATTTCAACACCGGCCACCCGCACAGCCACATCATCGTCCGTGGCAGGGACGACCGTGGCGAGAACCTGGTCATCGCGCGCGAATATATCTCATCTGGCATCCGCGAGCGGGCGGCCGAGCTGGTCAGCCTCGATCTCGGTCCGCGAACCGACCGCGAGATTGAGCTTCGCCTGCGCCGGGAAATGGAGCAGGAACGCTTCACCAGCATCGACCGTCGGCTGCTCAGCATGCGTGATGATGACGGCCTGGTCTCGCCGGGCGGTCCCGACGCCATTCGCCAGACGCTGCACCAGGGACGGCTGCGCAAGCTCGAGCGGATGGGTCTGGCCGCGGAGGTCGGCGCTGGCTCCTGGCGCCTCGACGATGAGCTCGAAGCCACGCTGCGCCGCACCGGCGAACGCGGCGACATCATCAAGACCATGCACCGCGAACTGACCGGCAAGGGGCTTGCCCGCAGGGCCGCCGACTGGGTGATCCACGATCGATCCGGCGAGCCCGTCCAGTCTCTCGTCGGTCGCGTTGTCGCGCGTGGACTGGCCGACGAGATCAATGACCGCCATTACATGATCGTCGACGCCGTCGACGGTAAGAGCCATTGGATCAACATCGGTAGAGGCGAGGCGATGGAAACGATGCCTAATGGCTGCATCGTGCGTGTCGCGCCAAGGAACACCGAGCCGAGGCAGGTCGATCGTACCATCGCCGAAATCGCCGCCGCGCATGGCGGCCGTTACGACGTCGATATGCACCTGAAGCATGACCCATCCGCCACCGAGAGCTTTGCGCGAACGCATGTGCGGCGGCTGGAGGCGATCCGCCGCGCGACCGGCGGCGTTGAGCGAGAGCCGAACGGCACCTGGCTCATCGCGCCGGACCATCTCGATCGCGTCGCGAATTATGAGGGCCAGCGGGCCAGGGCCGAGCCTGTCGTTGCCGACAAGCTCTCCTCAATGGCGCTGGAGCGACAGGTCAGCTTCAACGGCGCCACCTGGCTCGACCGGGAGCTGGTTGCCGATAGACCCGAGCCTTTGCACGGATCCGGCTTCGGCCGCGACGTGAGAGAGGCGCAAGCTCGCCGGCGGCAGTGGCTGATCGCGCAAGGCCTCGCGCATAAAGAACAGGATGGGATCGTCTATCGAGCCAACATGCTTTCGATCCTGCGCCAGCGAGAACTGAACCGTGTTGCTGGCCAACTGTCGGAGGAACTTGGCCTGCCCTATGCCGAAGCGCGATTCGGAGGACGAGTAGAGGGTACGCTCCGCCGCTCCGTCGAGCTTGCCAGCGGAAAATATGCCGTCGTTGAAAAGTCGCGCGAGTTCACGCTGGTGCCATGGCGGCCGGTGCTTGAGCGCCATGTGGGCAAGGAGGTCTCCGGTGTCGTGAGTGGGGAGGGGATTTCATGGACCGTCGGCCGGCAAAGGAGCGGACCTGGTGTTTCGTGAGATGGTGTACAGCTTTTTAGCCAGCGGCGCGGGCAGCCATGCGAGCCCGCGTAGACCTTATGGCCGCACGCCCGCAATCGGTCGCATGGACCTGCCAGGCGGGGCGGCTTTGGAGCGTTCGGACCCGACACGCTGCGTGAGTGGCCAGACTTCGAGCGCTCGAAGATGCGGACTGTTGTCTGCTGGCCGGCGTTATTCCGGCTGGCCTATGACCGCGGCGCAACAGTTCACCGCTGAAGTTGCCACGGGCGAACATCGACAAGAGAAAAAACACCATTGCGCGTTACAAATCGCCGTTGAAAGCGTTTAGGTTGCATGCGCTTCGCCAAGTAAACGGATACCCCAGAAGAGAGCCATGACCACGGCCCGCCATATCGTGACGCTGCTTAAAAGCCACATTGCCGGCGACGAGGATCGTTTCCTCTCTATCGCGATGCAGCTTGCTGCGCATGAGGCACGTCAAGGCCATGGCAAGCTTGCTCAGGAGCTCAAGGATCTGGTCGACGCAGCCAAGAGCAGGGACGCCCGGATTGCCAAGAGCAGTCGGCCGGTTCCCCTTTTTCAGCCAAAGGGCGAACTCGCAGGCCTCCTGCATGTGCGCTATCCGGACCTGCGACTGACGGACATGATTTTGCCGGACAGTCTGCGCTCGCGCCTGCACCGCGTGCTGGGAGAGCAGCGCCAACAAGCAAGCTTGCGCGAGCACGGGCTTGTTCCCCGTCGCAAACTGCTTCTGGTCGGCCCGCCAGGATCAGGCAAGACGATGACCGCATCGGCATTGGCCGGGGAGCTTCATCTGCCCCTTTTCATGATCGTCCTCGATGGTTTGATCACCAAGTTCATGGGAGAGACTGCCGGAAAGCTGCGGCTTGTTTTTGATGCAATGCAGGCGACGCGGGGCGTCTACTTCTTTGACGAATTCGATGCCATCGGCGCGCGTCGAGGCGAACGCCAGGATGTTGGCGAGATTCGGCGCGTGCTGAATTCGTTTCTGCAGTTTCTCGAGCAAGACGACAGCCACAGCCTGATTATTGCGGCAACAAATCATCCCGAGCTGCTCGACAGAGCTTTGTTCCGCCGTTTCGACGATGTCATCGAATACGCCGTGCCCGATCGGCCGATTATCGAGGCGCTGCTTCGGGCTCGACTCGACCGCTTCGACACCAGAGGGCTTGCCTGGAACGAGGCGATCTCTCAGGCAGAGAGACTGTCGCAGGCCGAGATCACCCGCGCGGCCGACGACGCTGCAAAAACCATCATATTGCGGGGGGGGAAGCGGATCACCTCGGAAGCGCTCATCGACGCTCTGAAGGAACGCCGGCAGGCTTCGCTGTCTGAGTAGCGACAGCACAGATCATAATGGCAGACGATTTTCCGCGCGACCGCGCCCATATCCACCTTCGCAACAACGGCATTCGGGAAGCCTATCGGCGGCCCAACCAACTTATACATGCACCGCCGCTGCCGGCGCGTGATCGGGCGTCGCATGCTGCGGCCTTGACGCAATCCATCGAACAAGCGGTCGAAAGTGCACGCCAGCAGATTGCGGCGCGTGACCCCCAGCTGTCGGTCGGCACGCCTGGCTTTTACCTCGAGATCGATCTGCCCATGTCCGGACGGGCGGCCCTCGACCAGTTGGCCGATCGTCGCCAGCACATGGAGCTGGTCGCCGTCCATGAGCCAACTCAACCCGGTGCTCCCATCACAGCGTCGGTGTTCCTGCCGCAAAGCGCGCAAGCCTATTATTTGCGGAAAGTCGAGGCGTATCGAGACGTTGACACTGACCGCGGCAGACCGCGCAACGAGCCGCTCGTCTCCCGCATGGAGACAGTCAGGCTGGCGACTGCACGATCGTTGTTTACCGACCACGACGACCTCTTCCCCCAGGCCGCTGACGAGCAGGTGTGGTGGGAAGTCTGGCTGCGCGACGGTCGCCGCGAGAACTTCGAGCACATTGCCGAAGCCCTGAACATCACTTTGCGCACGCATGCGGTCAGGTTTCCGGAGCGGGTGGTCATGCTGGCACTCGCCAGCACGGCAATGCTCGACCGCATGATTGCGCACAGCGATGTCGTCGCCGAGCTGCGGCGCGCGAAGGATACGCCGTCCTTCTTCATGGGCCTTGGCGGCGCGGAGCAAAGGGACTGGAGCGACGAGCTTCTCGGGCGCGTCAGACCGCCTCAATCCGATATTGCGGTCTGCATTCTCGACAGCGGCGTACGTCGCACCCACCCGTTGATCGAACCCGCACTTGCCGTTGAAGACTGGCACACCGTCAAACCGGCATGGGGCAGCGACGACACACCTGCGTGGAGCGGCCACGGGACGCGAATGGCAGGTGTCGGCCTGTACGGTGATCTGGTCCCGCTCCTGGTCGGAGGCGATCCAGTTCCATTGCCCTTTCGGCTGGAGAGTGTCCGTATCCTTCCGCCAGAAGACGAGGCAAACGATCCAGAACTCTATGGCTCGATCACCGCGGAAGCGATCGCCCGCGCCGAGGTGCAGGCGCCGGAGCGCCGCCGCGCGATCGCAATGGCTGTGACAAGCGCCAGTCCGGCGCGTGGAAGGCCCACATCGTGGTCTGCCGCTATCGACCAACTCTGTTTCGAAGAGGAGCAGCGACGCTTGATCGTTCTCTCTGCCGGCAACATCGGCGATGACCTCATGCCGGCCGAGCATTTGACGCGCAACGATCTGGAAGCAGTCGATGATCCTTCTCAGGCCTGGAATGCGCTGACGGTCGGCGCTTTCACAGAAAAGGTCGATATCATTGACACCGACTTTGCGGGCTACGCTCCGATCGCGCCGGTCGGCGAGCTCTCGCCGCGCAGTCGCACTTCGGTCGTTTGGGACAGGCAGTGGCCGGTGAAGCCCGAGGTCGTCTTCGAAGGCGGCAATCTCGCCCATGACGGTGTGTTGCCTGGCGAGCCGATCGACGATCTGCAGATATTGACCACTTTCTATCGACCCGAACTGCGCCACTTCACCACCCTCGGAGATACGAGCGCGGCAACGGCCCATGCCGCACGGATGGCGGGACTAATTCTATCAGCGCGCCCCGAGCTGTGGCCTGAAACGGTTCGCGCCCTGATCGTCCACTCGGCCGAATGGACTCCGGCGATGCGCGCACGCATCGATGCGTGCAACGGAGCGAAGGGCGAGATCCAGGCGCTCGTGCGGCGCTATGGTTACGGCGTGCCAGATCTTGGGCGCGCGCTTCTGTCAACGGTGAACGACCTCACGCTTATCGTTGAAGATGAGCTTCAGCCTTTCCAGCGCGAGGGCGGCGCGGCTGCCAAAACGCGTGACATGAAGCTGCATCGCCTGCCTTGGCCGAAGGAGCAGCTCGCGGCGCTCGGCGCTGCCCAGGTCGAGCTCCGCGTCACGCTGTCCTATTTCATCGAACCCAACCCCGGTGAACGCGGATGGACCCGCCGGCATCGTTACGCGTCCCATGGTCTTCGGTTCAGAGTAAAGTCAGCGACCGAGACAGTCGACGAATTCCGAGCCCGCATCAATCAGGCCGCTCGGGACGAGGAGGAAGGGGCGCCTGCTGGAGGCGGAGAAGAGTGGCTGCTCGGCACCTTCCGCGATCGCGGCTCGTTGCACGCCGATTTCTGGTCGGGCAGCGCCGCCGATCTCGCCGAGCGTGATGCGATCGGCGTGTTCCCGGTCGGGGGCTGGTGGAAGGAGAAGCCTTACCTGGAACGCGTCGACGCTCTGGCTCGGTACGCCCTGATTGTGACGATGCGGGCGCCTGGGGTCGATGTTGACATCTTCACACCCGTCGAAGCAGCCCTGACTGTCGAGACGTCGGTCGAGACCTGATGCAGCACTGTCCAAATCGGCCAACAACGGAGGTTTGACCAGCCTCTGGTGCCATGGCGGCTGGTGCTGGATCATCACGTCGGCAACAGGGATCATGCGCGGAGGACGATAGGCCGGCAAAGGAGCGGGCCAAGCGTGTGATAATGGCGCCCATGGTCACGCCCACAAGCCGCGCCCCCTGCGTCTACGGAGAGGTGCGCGTCTGTTTAGGCGGCCGAGACATCGCTTACCTGATCAACGCGCTCGCCGTATTTGCGCCTGTAAGCGGCAATGAAATCGTCGTCGCTACAGATGCAGCGGCCGCTGGAGTCCTTGGCCTTCGGATCGTGCAAGTGAGAGCCAAGGGGGCGCAGAAGATTCACCCGAGTGCTCGTCGTCGGGCTCATGGGAAACCCCGCACTATGTTTGACCAAATCCGCGGCAAGCATAATCCCGGCAAGCACCGACTGAAAGGCCATCGGAACCACAGTTCGAACGCGGCGACTTCCTTCGCTAAGCTGGAACACCAGACCGCCGCAGATAGCCTGCTGATAAAAGGAGCGCAGGGGCTGGCCGACAAACGGGGCTAGCGGTTCAAACGGCACAGCCATCGCTGTAGCCACGCGAACTACAAAGTCGTTGGGAACTCCGGCATTGGTCTGCAGGAGCGTTTTCACCTGCTCGTGTGCTTCCGGTATTCCGAGTTCCTCGGCAATCAGCTGGTGCTCGTCCTTGGATTTTCCGGATGGCAGGTACATGCAACAAAGGCAAGCCTGGCCGTCATCGAAACCATGCCGGGAGATACCGAGATCGTGCTCCTGCGTCCAAGCGTTTGCGATCCATCGCGGCAGTGCACCTTGGACAGCCAGACGGTCGGCGGCGGTGTCAAGCGCCACACCCACTTGGTCGAAGACCCAATTGCCCCGGCGCGCAACATATTCTGCCCACGTCAGAGGGTGCGCCTCGACCTCAAGGGCAGTCGATCTAAGGGCGGTGGCTGCAAGAACCGCTTTGGACATACCAATCTCCGCCTGGCCAGCCAATGCGTAGCGCTGCAGGTTTGAGAGTTCGATCGCTTCGTGATCGATTACATGCAGACGACCTTTGAGATCGGGTTGTCTCGCTAGCGCCCAAAGCGAGCCATGGCCTATCGCACCGAGCCCAACGAGGTGGGTTTCGCCAAGGTCGACTGGGAAGTCGATCGGGCCAGGCTCTCCGGCTTTGGTCTTGTCGTAGCTGCATAGCGAGAGGTCGATGGTTTCGTCCAACTCGGCGCCGGTCAACTGGGCAGCGAAGATAGTTCGAAAGACGTTGGCGGCGCCGAAGCAACTGGCGGCGCCAGCTCCATAAGGCAGCAGACTTGGGCCAGAGCCCACCGGGTCCGTACGCGACAGCTTTGCCGCCCAACCGTCCGATCCCACGAAAAAGATCGGGCACCGGAGTGATGGGCGCGTTACCCCTGCAACGACGCAGACGGTGGCAGACTTGCCGGAACGCCGGATGCCGACTTTTGGATTGATCGACTTTGCCAAGCGCTCCAGCGCTTGGGCTTGAGAGCTCGCCGCGCTGTCCAGCGGGAGTATCGCCAGAACCGGGTAGAGCCTAGCGAGCAATCTCACCGCAAGATCTAGTGTCGCCTGGCCTTCGGCGCAGGAAGCGGCCTGATGGTCGAAGGCGACTGCCACGACCTGCTTTTCAAGAGCTGCTTTGAAGTCTCCCAGATGAAAATCGGCCAGGACCTGAGATGCCGCCGTGGCGGCGCGATCGATGAAGTTAGCGAATGCCATTGTTCAACTCGATATCATGATCATTCGCGACAGTGCCGCGGGAGGGAGCGCATTCCATTTGGCCTTTTCGTCAAGCCGATAGGCGGCGACCCGAGCAAAATCGAAAGGCTCGCGGGCGAAATTCGGCACTACCAGCGACAGACACCCAACCGTGGTAGCAACCGCATAAGCGTCGTCCGTCGTCGAATGGTAGGCGCGGCCCGGATGGCTGTGAATCTGGGCCAAGAGTTTCAGGCCGCTTTTGTAGAGCCAGACATTGAGCCGGTGCAGTTCTTCGGCCGCAACGATCACGCAAACGCCATCGTTTGTCCGAATGTGACGCTGCGCCGGGATAACCGTCTCTGTTACGGCAAAGTGCCGCTCTTGCTGAACGCCGACCCAGAGCGCCATCCCCTCATTGCCCTCGCGACCAACTGAGCGCAGATGCCCATGCGTGGTCGAGATGCAGCCGCGCGGGAGAGTCACGATCGTTACATCTCTCAAACCAGTCATTCTTGTATCGCCTGAGGGGATACCACCATTCCTACGATTGTCGGTTGGAGTTGAATCTGCAACTGCTCTATAGGAACGATTCCGTACTTGATGATCTTGTCCAGGATGAAGGCCAAACAGCCTTCGCCAGAACCCCGATGAAGCAGCCATGGATCACCTGAATGGGCTGGATTGTCGTGGTATTCCCGGACGCCCGCCATGCACAGGAATGGTTCGTCCTCGGGACTGTTGGCCTGGATGAAGTCCGTCAGCGGCACGGCGTTCTGCTGGATGAGAGCTCCTATCATCTCCGGCGGCGTTCCGGGCAGCGGCGGACGTCTAAGCATTTTCAGGTATAGATCTTTCCGGGCAATCGGATGACGCGTAAACGGATCGACGAAGACCACGGACGGTGGTCTTAAGTCGTAGTCGGTGAAGTCGACCTCGCTCGCTGCGCTGACCACCCGTGGCTTTAACTTGGGGCTGGCGAAAATGAAGAAAGCGCGCGGAAAGGTCGCCTCGATCAAGAAGCAGCCCTGAGCCCGATAGACATCAGCATATGGCCGGAACCGGCCGATCTCCCGATCAAACTTCGCTCGGGAGACCTCCGGATCCACACTTTGGTGTTTAGGCACCTGCGACGCCCGCCTTCAGGCTGAGGAACAGGGTCACAGTATTCGGGAAACCGAAGTCGCCAAGCTTCTTGTCGACATCGAGCAAGTTGCCGGCCTCATCCTTGAATTCCCAATTCTCGGCTGGTTGGGCGACATTCTGCGTGTTCTCAAGGGCTTTGGTACGAATGACGTGAAGCGGCTGGTTGGGATTGGCTTCGACCTGCGTGGGCTGGCCGTTCACCACCACCGTGATCTCGATCTTGCCCGGTCCGCCGCCGTGATTATCGCCCTTACCCGAATCCTTCGACATTGTCCTACTCCTGTGGCTTGCCAACCGCCCCACGCCCTGGCGCCCACCTGCGAGTGAGACCGGCGGTCTTCAATCGTTCACCCGGCGCCACGGCCGCGAGTACGCGAAAGACAGGGGATAAGCTACCGAATCGGTGCTTGCCTTCTTTTATGGGTGACTTGAGCCGCAAGTAAATGGTCTCAAATTGCTCCTCACAACTATAATCGATTAGAGCAATGCAAAAATATTGGCGACACGCCTATTCATCTGCTCTCTCACTCGCCTGCTCCGTGCTTGGCAAGGGGAGCTTTGACTGCGTCACGCGTCCCCCAAGCAGCCGATTGCGCCGGCAGCGCCGTAGGAACCGTCGTTCAGAGTCTTCACCACTCAAGCAGCCGCATGGATGCAGCCGACGCTCGTCTCCACAAACAGCGCAAGTGGTGCCTTGTTGGATAAGGTCGCCTCGTCCCTGGTGCAGCATCTGTCGGAACGGGTCCGCTGCGAGACCATGCCTCATCATCGCGCATGCGCAGCAGCCGGCGGTCGATGCTCGTAAGGCGTTCTGCTCATTTCGTGGCGAAGGCGCTGCTCGACTCGCGGACATATGCGGGCACCGAGGCGGAGGCTGACCAGTCGGCGCCGCGTTCGCGGATGTCGCTTGCAATGTGCTCGCGTGCGTTTGCCGCCGGCGACCTTGCCGTCCTCGCCTGCTATGGCGAGCCGGCGCAAGCGGATTGCTCGATACTGCCGGCGAGGCTGCGGGCCGGTCCTAACGGCCGTTCACAAGAGCTTGCATCAGCAACTGGCAATCGGATCGATAACTTCGCGATCGCCGTTATGGCGCGGAGATGCGGTCTCGCCGGGTTGTGGCTGGCGCTTCGTTGTGGGCGGCGCGTCGTAGCCGAGGGAGCAGGGGCGGCGCCATGATCCAGACCGAACGCGCGCTGCAGCAGGTGCTTGAGTGGGGGCGTGCCCTGACCGGTTTCGCGGATGAGCATGCTGAGGAAGCGGTAAGGGGCGGCCAGTATATCCTGCAACGCATTCACCCGAGCCTGCGCGACACCAGCGCCCGCACCGGCCGCGATCCGCAGGACGAAACGCTGATCGTGGCGTTCTATCGCGAACTGGCGCTGCTGTTCTGGCTAGACGATTGCAACGACGTTGGCCTGATCGCGCCGGAGCAGCTCGCCGCCCTGGAGCAGGCGCTGGGGCACGGCGTACCGTGCGTGCTCTCCGGATTCGAGGGCTGCGCTCAGCTGCGCGCTTCGCTGGCTGCGCTCGCTTACGATCGTCACGACTATGCTCGGCTTCTCGACTATACCCGGTGCTACTGCGCGGCGCTGCGCGCCGGACACGCGCAGGCGGCAGGGGCGCGACGCTGGTCTTACGCCGAGTACCTGCACAACGGCATCGATTCGATCGCTTACGGGACCGTGTTCTGTTGCCTGTCGCTGCTGTGGGGGCTGGACATGGCGACCTTGCGCGCGCGTCCAGCGTTTCGCCAGGTCCTGCGGCTCATCTCAGTGATAGGGCGCCTGCAGAACGATCTGCATGGACGCGACAAGGACAGGTCGGCCGGCGATAACGCGGCGATCCTGCTTCTGCAGCGCTATCCGGCTATGCCTGTGGTTGAGTTCCTCAACGACGAGTTGGCCGGCCATACGCGCATGCTGCACCGGGTGATGGCGGAAGAATGCTTTCCCGCGCCGTGGGGACCGTTGATCGAGGCGATGGCGGCGATCCGCGCGCAGTACTACCAGACTTCGACCAGCCGCTATCGCAGCGACGCTGCAGGGGGAGGCCAGCGTGCGTCGGCCTGGACGCGCCGGAGGCGGCGGCTTGGGCGCGCTGCCGTCGGTTCGATCCGACGCAACGCCGTCGCCCGCTGCTACGGATGGAGCGAGCATGAGCGACACCGCCCTGAGCCGGGGAAGGACGAACATCTGGACATCGTGCTGGATCGGCGAACGGCGCCGGCCACGGTGGCCGCTGGCTGGGAGTACATCCATCTCGAACACTGCGCACTGCCCGAGTTGGACCTGACGCAGATCGACCTGCGCGCCTCGCTGCTGGGCAAGGCTATGCGCGCGCCGCTGCTGATCAGCTCTATGGCCGGCGGCATGCCACGGGCCGAGGCCATCAACCGGCATTTGAGCGAGGCAGCGCAAGCCTTGGGGATCGCCATGTGCGGTTCGCAGCGTGTGAGCCTGCAATCCCGCAACTCCCAGGGGCTAACGCGCGCGCTGCGCCGCCTGGCGCCAGACATTCCCTTGCTGGCCAATATCGGCGCCGCGCAACTGCGGGAGGCCGACGGCCTGGACCTGGCGCGTCGCGCGGTGGACGCGCTGGAGGCCGATGGGCTCATCGTCCATCTCAATCCGCTGCAGGAAGCGGTACAGCCGGAGGGCGACCGCGAACTGGCGCGGCGTCCTGGCGCTGATCGCTGGCGCCGCGCGCATCGTGGGCGTGCCGATGGTGGCCAAGGAAGTGGGGGCGGGCCTGTCCGCCTCGGTGCCTGTGCGCTCGTCGAGGCGGGCGTGGCGGTAATCGATGTCGCCGGCGCCGGCGGCACCAGTTGGGCCGCAGTGGAGGGCGAGCGCGCCCGCAATGCCGCCGACCGTGCAGTGGCGATGTCATTCGCCGATTGGGGGATTCCACCCTGACCAGCGTGCAGGCGGTGCGTCGGGCGCTGCCAACGGTGAAGCTGATCGCGTCGGGCGGGATCCGCGATGGCGTCGACGTGGCCAAGGCCATCCGCCTGGGCGCGGACATCGCCGGGCAGGCGGCCAGCGTGCTGGGCGCGGCGACAGTGTCCACCGGGGCCGTTGTCGCGCATTTCGAGATCGTCATCCGCCAGTTGGCCGTCGCCTGCTTCTGCACGGGCTCGGCTGATCTGGCGGCGTTGCGTCAGGCGCGCTTGTTGCCCTCGTCGCATTTGTCCGCCGGTTGATGTCGGCGTCGTCCGCACGCTAACAGCAGGCTGCTGAAATACCTACGCCAAAGACAGACTATTGATCCCCCTGGCGAGACGGCTCGATTGACGGGAGCGATGTGTTCATGGAGCAGCTGTTCACGATGAAGCGGTTGGAAGATTTCGTTCCAGCCGGTCATCCTGGTGCCCGCACCGGCTGATGATCAATGGAGCGCTGGTGCGGCTAGACGGCATCCTTTCCGGCATGTACGCCTGCAGTGCCAAAGGCGGTCGCCCCAGCGTTGCGCCGGAGAAATTGCTGCGGGCCGTGTGTTGCAGGTGTTCTACAGCGTCCGTCGGAATTGATGCAGCAGGTGCTGCTGTGGCAAGGCCAAGACCCGGGAATGCCGTCAGCTTTGATCAGGCGCTTCGGGCCGTCGGAAACGCGCGAAGAGTCCGGCTTTCGAAAAAGGCCGAACGCCTCAGATAAAGCCAGAACTCCTTGGGTCACCATCAAACCAATTTGACGCCCCGGGACAATTTCGTCCGGCATTGTCCGGTGTGCGACGATGTTGGGGATGCGACATAGGCGGATTGCCGTGTATTTAAACCGCTTTTCCTTTGGCACGCATATTGCGCCCTATCGGTAAACCTCGTCATGGGCCGGCGGCAATCGCTCGGAGATTGTCGAAATAGCACAATGATTTCTGCCGGGGTGACATCCGGCCCGACTAGAGCAGGACCTTTCAGATGATGCAGAAAAGCAAGCGGCCATACTCGCGGGGAAATAGTCGCGTCAGGGCTGCATGGACGCTCTTTCCTGGTTGTTTCGGCGGCGGACGCCAACTCTTCAATCGGCACCCGAACCAGTGCCTGGATGTCCAAGGAGCGCCCCTGTTGCGCGTGCCTGGCTGCACCCGCGTGCTGGCTCTCCTCCAAGGCGACGCTTCGGCGCTGCTGCAGACCGGCGACGAGAACCCAACTTCAAAATTAGCATTCCGAAAACCGAAAGAAGTGAACAGGTATGTCCAGGATCGGCGCTTTGACGCGCGCCGCATGGCGATCGGCAACTCAGACGCTGGCCAAGGGTTCGAAAAGTTTACACCCGACGCTAGCGCCGGCCGATTTCAAGCGCGCACTTACGATCAACGATCGATATGGCGGGCTCACTGTCAATGTCCCCAAAATGCCTTTCTGGCTGACCGGGGGTGAAGCCTTCGTCTACCGCCGGACTAGCCACGGCGAGCAGCAGTTCATGCAGGTCGATGCTGCCACGGGTTTCAAGCGGCCCGCTTTCGATCAGGCGCGTCTGGCGGCAGCGCTAAACAAGGTGAGCCATGAGAGCTATCAAGCCGGCAATCTTCCGTTCGACCGTTTCGAACTGAGTGAGGATGGTCGCAGGCTCGACTTCCAGATTGAAGACACCCGGTGGAGCTGCGACCTTGCAAGCTATGACTGTACCAGCACCACATTCGATGCAAGGAAAGGGGACCGTAGGGAGCTCAGCCACCGCTACACGCCGCCAGCGGAGAACAACCCCGACAAGAGCAACGCGTCGCCCGACGGCAAATGGATCGCCTATATCAAGAACTGCAACGTTTTCCTGCGCAGCGAGGACGGATTGCAGGATGTTCCTCTGAGCCGGGACGGAGCCGAAGGCAATTGCTACGTCTTTTCGACGCTGAGCTGGTCGCCGGACTCGCGCCACCTCGCCGCTTACCTTGTTCGCCCCGGCTATAGGCGAGAGGTCCGCTACCTCAATTCTTCGACGGACCAGTTGGAGCGGGAATATTCAACAAAATTCTATCCCAGGCCGGGCGATGTCCTTCCGCTGCCCCAGCCAGTCCTGTTCGACATTGCCGGCCGGCGCCAGATCGTGATTGACGGTGCCCTCTTCTCGAACGTCTTCGAACTTTCCCCTCTCCGGTGGTGGGCGGACAGCCGCGGCTTCACTTTCGAATATAACCAGCGCGGGCATCAGCTTTATCGCCTGGTCGAGGTAGACGCCGCCTCGGGCCGCGGGCGCTCCCTGATCGATGAGACCAGCGAGACATTCGTTGATTATTTGCCGCTGGGGCATGGCCAGGAGGATGCCGGAAAAATCTTCCGTTACGATGTCGATGACGGGAAGGAGATCATCTGGGCATCAGAGCGCGACGGGTATGAGCATTTGTATCTTTTCAACGGCCGGACAGGCGCGCTCGAAAACCAGATCACGCGAGGTGAGTGGGTCGTCCGGAGGGTCAACCATGTCGATCCGGTCAAGCGTCAGATCTGGTTCGAGGCGAGCGGGATGAACTCGCAGGAGGACCCCTATTGGGTCCATGCTTACCGCATCGGCTTTGACGGCAAGGGACTGACTGCACTGACGCCCGAACCGGCCAACCACCATATCGAGTTCTCGCCTGACAGGCGCTATTATGTCGATCTCTGGTCACGCATCGATCTGCCCCCGCGCATGGCACTCTACCGCGCCAGCGACAATGCCAAGCTCCAGCAGATCGAGACGGCCGACATTTCTGAGCTCGTCGCCGCAGGCTGGCAGCCGCCGCTCAGTTTCCATTCCAAGGGGCGCGACGGCAAAACTGACATCTGGGGCGTGCTCCACCTGCCAGCCAACTTCGACCCGACGAAGAAATACCCGGTTGTGGAGAATATCTATGCTGGACCCCACGGCTCCTTCGTCCCAAAATCCTTCTCGCGGTGGACAGAGCCGCTCACGCAGCTGGGCTTCGTCGTTGCTCAGATCGACGGCATGGGCACCAACAACCGCTCCCGCGCCTTCCATGATGTTGCTTGGAAGAATCTGAAGGACGCAGGATTTCCCGATCGCATTCTGTGGCACAAGGCGGCGGCCGCGCAATATCCATGGTACGACATATCCAACGTCGGCATTTTTGGCGCATCCGCCGGCGGCCAGAGTGCAGTCAGCGCGCTGCTCTTTCACCCCGATTTCTACAAGGTCGCCGTCGCCAAAAACGGCTGCTTCGACAACAGGATAGACAAGACCTGGTGGAACGAACTTTGGATGGGGTGGCCGGTCGGCATTGAATATTCGCAATCCTCCGCCGTTGACAATGCTCACAGGCTGCAGGGCAAGCTGATGATCGCGGTCGGCGAAATGGATGATAATGTCGATCCGTTTTGCTCGTTCCAGCTTGCCGATCGACTCATCAAGGCAGGAAAAGATTTTGACATGGTCTACGTTCCTGGTGCCAATCACCATACTCTAGGCACCTACACCGAGCGCAAACTCCTAGACTTCTTCGTTCGCAACATTCTCGGTCAGACCCCGCCCGACTGGAACACCAAACCGATCGAGCTGGAATAGCTTGTGGCTCTTGCAATTGTTAGCTCGCCTTATCAGCTGTAATCAGGGCGAGGCGCGAGCAAATCTGCACCGAAGGACGATCGTGGAGTCTAGGACTTGCGCTGCGTATTGAGGATCGGCTCGCCGCGACGTTGGTCTGAGCAAACTGCTTGATAGGCACGCCTGCAGACCGCGTGTGTGCGATTGCAAGATCCCCTATCAGCCTGGTGTGAAGCGTTCAGGGGAAAAGCCGCACCCAACGCCGCTTCCGCTCGCCGTAACGCTACGGCGGTGCGGCCCACCGATCCGCTCGACGAGCATTGGAACACATAGGTCCCCGAACGGACGATTGCCTTGGCAATAGAAGACCCTCGTCGGTCATCGCCGCTGTGGGTGGCAGCCCGTCGGTCTGGAGCTGCCACGATTCTCATCCTCGCGTCACATATGAGCTGAAGCTTTCCGGATCGGGTATCCAATCGGCATCCAGTTGCTCGGCGATATGGTTGAATTCTGCCCTCAGGACAAGAGTGAGTAGAGCAGCCCCGCTACGAAAATCCCATCCTGGTTCGTTTGACGCATCGACTATTCAGATTGATTGGCGTGATACCCGGCGCGGCCGCAACACGCGAGGCCGTCAACCGCTGAGCAGAAAACCAGCCTTCGCCTTCCGCGGCGGCGGACCTCGTCAGCCTCTCGAAAGCTTGCCTGAGTAGGTTGCTCATGTGATCTGTGGAAGTGAGGATAGCGTGCACCCGTACAAACTAGACATTCATCGTGGCAGCTTGGCTGCAGGTGCAGCACGCCGTACCGCACGAGCAAGCGGACAGGCCGGCCAAGCCGGTTTTGAGCAGCACTTGGGCGAACTGCAGGCGGCGGACGAGTTGATGGGTGCGCTAGGCGAGGAGGTCCTCGTCAATGGCTCGCATGGTAAAGGTGAGTTGAGACCAACGAAGAGGCAGAGGATCCAAAGCAATCTGCAGCATGCTGTCACTGAGCGGCAACCAGGTGAGGTTGGCAACTCAGGCGCTCGCGTGATGATGCAACTCCCCACCGATCAGGTGGGTACATCGGAACGGGAGGCGCAACTTGTGATGCAGGGGGACGAGCACGAATACACCCCAGCACCGCATCTCGACGGGTCGATGCCCTCGACAGTGCAGCCGGATCGTCCAATTGTGGTCCCCGACGGTGCCGACAAGCGTCCTGTTTATTCCAACGATGCCACCGCCATCGAAGGGCTGAAGTCAGCACTCCTTGCGGGTAAAGCCAGGCCGGACACGGTCACTCGCAGCACAAATTCTCTTTTCGGCTTTAGTCGTTGGCTCTTTCAAAACAACAAGCCAGGGCTTGCTGCTCGGCTTTACCATCCGTCGCTGAGCCAGGATCTCGAGGAGTACGAGAGTAGGGGTGGTTCCTCCACCGTGGCTGGCGCACTGCGTCAATTGATGAAGTCGATGGGCGGAGCCGGCCCGATTGTGGGTCGCGCTGTCCTGAACCCCCATCCTGACGACGCCGCGCTCACCAGACATTTCAGATCCGCGAGCGGCTACGCAACTGCTCTTAACCATTTCAGTCATTACCTACGTCAAAATGACAAGCTCGGAATTGCGGGTCGCATTTACGATAAATCGCTGGATAAAGATGTTGAGAGCTACAAGGCCGCCTCCTCTAATGGTGGAGCTCCGATCGAATCTGCGCTGGTTTATCTCCGCAAGAACCCGCCGCGCGTTATACTCGGGAATCATCTGGAAAACGCGGTCAGCATGGAGGCTCGTCCCCGTGGCGACGCTGCTCAGCATACCGCACCACAGCAGGGATTCGATTGGCCAGAGGAGCTCCTGCCGGTAGGTTATAAGGAGGGCACCGATCTACCATTGTCTCTCGCCCCAACCGCGCACCAACACCAAGCGCCCGACTTTGGAGAGGCCGTCCCTCACTTGAACTGGCGCCACGGCGACCAGGGCGCCCCGGAGGAGCTGGTAGCTGCACGGGACAGGAGCAGCCCGCTGCCAAGCGAGGCGGTGCCACATAAATCTGGACGGGGACTCGCTACGCAGCCCAGATTGTGGGCGGAGAAATCCGCCTCGCCAGAGCTCTTTCGACGGCGGGCGGAGCAGGCTCTGCCGGCGTCCGCCAGAGGTGTGGAGACATCCTCCGCGGTTGATGAAGCCGCGCAGGCCGCTCGCCAAGCTTTGGCTTGGTTGCAGCAGGAGATGGAGGGGATCGAACCGATGCAGGATCCTCATGAGGTGGCTACACCGGAATGTGAGGCGCAGCTCGTCAGGCAGAGGGATGAGCACGAATCCACCCCAGCACCGCATCCCGGAGGTGGTGGGTCGATGCCCTCGACAGTGCAGCCGGATCGTCCAATTGTAGTCCCCGACGGTGCCGACAAGCGTCCTGTCTATTCCAACGATGCGACCGCTATCGAAGGGCTGAGGGCAGCATTCCACGCGGGTAAGGCCAAAGCGAACACGGTCACTTACAATGTAAATTCTCTTTTCGGCTTTAGTCGGTGGCTCCTTCAAAACAACAAGCCAGGGTTTGCTGCTCGGCTTTACCATTCGTCGCTGGATCAGGATCTCAAGGAGTACGAGAGTACGGGTGGTTCCTCCACCGTGGCTGGCGCACTGCGTTACCTCAAGAAGTCGACAGGCGGAGCCCCGATTATGGCTCGCCCTGTCGTGATCCCCTATCCTGACGATGCCGAGCTCATTAGAAATTACAGAGCCGCTTCGACCAAGGAGTACCTGGCAGCGCCTGCGACCGGACGGAATCCAGATACCGTGGGCGGCTATACAAATTTTCTTAGACATTTTAGTCAGTACCTGCGTCAAAATAACAAGCTTGGGATTGCGGCTCGGATTCACGACAAATCGCTGGATAAAGATGTTGAGAGCTTCAAGGCTGTCTCCTATGGTAATAGGCTAAGTATCAGTTCTGCATTGGCTCACCTCCGGGATATCCTGCCGCGCATTGTGCTCGGGCGCGAAACTGTCCTTTCTGCTCATCCGGCAGACGCAGTCACCAGGCGCGTTGGGGCCGCTGCTGAAGCTGGGCCAGCGGCACCGGCAAGAGCTCCCCAACCCGCCTCGCCAGCAACCGCTAGGCTGCCAGGCACCTACCGCGGCCTTCCACTGGTTGATGTGACCACACTGACTACCAGTTCCTCTGGGGCTCAGATCGGGGCGCTCGATCCGACAGCCCCGTCCAACGTTGCAACGGGGCGGGTGCTCGGCGCCGCCGAATGGCTGAGCGACGCCCATATCCAGAGAGATTACAATTTGCTGGAGGGGCAACTGCAGGGGATCAATCCGGCGCTCGCTGCCCGGACTCGGCTGGTGGATCCTTCCGTATCCCATCTACTGCGACACACGTCGCCGCAAGACGCTCGAGGCATATTGCAGTCCATCTATAATCAAAACAACGCCACAGCCGACTTCCTGTTCTTGCCAGTGAATAATGGCACGGCTACTAGCCCCGGCACCCATTGGTCGCTGCTGCTCGTTGATCGCCGCGACCCGGAAAGGCGGTTCGCCTATCACTACGACTCCCTCCAGCGAGAGGGATATAACGACGTGCCTGCAAAACAGCTCGCAGGACTGC
This sequence comes from Mesorhizobium sp. WSM4935, assembly GCF_029625735.1. Taxonomy (NCBI): domain Bacteria; kingdom Pseudomonadati; phylum Pseudomonadota; class Alphaproteobacteria; order Hyphomicrobiales; family Phyllobacteriaceae; genus Mesorhizobium; species Mesorhizobium sp. WSM4935. Next base: position 50,951 of record NZ_JARTVR010000022.1, read on the forward strand.
TGAATGCCACCTTGGCGCCAGCCCCCATGGCCAGACAGACGAACCATTATGATTGCGGCGTATTTGTCCTGGAGGGCACGTGGGCGCTGGTTGAACGATTGGTGAAAGGGCAGCGGCCAGACCACGAGCCGCTGCCCCTCGACAACCTCGTTGCCGATCGGCAGGCGCTGCAAGACCGGCTAAGGAGGCGCTTGCCGCACGAGGAAGAGCCGCGGCAGCTGCTGGAGGATGAACCCGCCTCCCCACCGATGATGGCATTCGAGCCAGGGGAACTGCGGCAACTGTTGGAAGACGAGCCTGCCTCCCCACCAATGATGGCGTTCGAGCCAGGGGAACTGCGGCAACTGTTGGAGGACGAACCTGCCTCCCCACCAATGATGGCGTTCGAGCCAGGGGAACTGCGGCAACTGTTGGAGGACGAGCCTGCCTCCCCACCAATGATGGCGTTCGAGCCAGGGGAACTGCGGCAGCTGTTGGAGGATGAACCCGCTTCCCCACCGATGATGGCGTTCGAGCCAGGGGAACTGCGGCAACTGTTGGAGGATGAACCCGCTTCCCCACCGATGATGGCGTTCGAGCCAGGGGAACTGCGGCAACTGTTGGAAGACGAGCCTGCCTCCACTTGGGCACAAATCAATTCGACCCCACATGCGCGAGCGGACGGTGTTCATCAGCCAGCCCAGGCGCCGTGGCTCCCTGAACGCAGAAGATAACTTTGCGGAGGAGCGGTCACGCAACTGTCGGCGGCGCCGGGCCTCAGGGTGAATGGAAAGGATGGAGTGGCGGATGGTGTCGCGTGAAGGCGCAACACGCGTGCTGACCGACCTGCATACGTAGGAAGTCGTTCATTGCTCCCAAATCGTATGTGAGGAACATTCCTGTCCCGGCTGCGCCGCGCGATGCTAGGTCGCGTTGTTCAGCGGGCCAAGCCGATGACACCTACGAAGCTACTGATCGGGCAGATCGCCGTTGTGTGCGCAATTGTCATTATCGGCGTATGGACGGCAACCCAATGGTGCGCTCAAATGCTGACCTACCAGACGCCTCTCGGCGCACCATGGTTTCTCTTCGCCGGCTGGCCAATCTACAAGCCGTGGAAGCTGTTTGAATGGTGGTTCCACTTCGATGCTTATGCGCCGGAGGTCTTCGACAAAGCCGGTACGCTTGCAGGCGCCAGCGGATTCCTGGGTTGTGCCGCCGCAATCGCTGGCTCGCTTTTGCGCGCGCGACAGCGCGGGTCGGTTACGACCTATGGGTCTTCACGGTGGGCCACGACTCATGAGGTCGAGACGGCAGGGTTGTTACGGCCGGCGGGCGTTTTCCTCGGTAGGCTGAACGATCGCTATCTGCGCCATGACGGCCCGGAGCACGTCATGGCATTTGCGCCGACGCGTTCGGGCAAGGGCGTGGGGCTGGTTGTTCCAACGCTACTTTCCTGGACCGGGTCTGCCATCATTCATGATATAAAAGGCGAAAATTGGCAGTTGACCTCCGGCTGGCGGTCGAAATTCTCGTACTGCCTTCTGTTCAATCCGACCGACCCGAGATCGGCACGCTACAACCCGCTGCTGGAGGTGCGCAAAGGCCCAGATGAGATCCGGGACGTTCAAAACATCGCCGACATCCTCGTCGATCCCGAGGGCGCGCTGGAGCGACGGAACCACTGGGAGAAGACCAGCCATTCACTCCTAGTTGGCGCCATTTTGCACGTGCTCTACGCTGAAGAGGACAAGACGCTGGCCCGCGTCGCCACCTTCCTGTCGGACCCGCAACGCTCGTTTGCCGCAACGCTACGGCGGATGATGACGACAAACCATCTCGGGACGGGGCATAACCCTCAGGTCCATCCCGTAGTGGCCTCGGCGGCTCGCGAACTCCTGAACAAGTCGGAAAACGAGCGCTCAGGCGTCCTCTCGACCGCCATGTCCTTTCTCGGGCTTTATCGTGATCCAACGGTCGCGGCGGCCACTTCGTCCTGCGACTGGCGCATCGCTGACCTAGTGGATGGAGAGCGACCGCTGTCGCTCTATCTGGTCGTGCCGCCTTCGGATATCTCGCGCACCAAGCCTTTTGTGCGACTGATCTTGAACCAGATCGGCAGGCGGTTGACGGAGCGTCTGGAGGGGGACCCGAAGAAGAGCCGTAAGCATCAGCTGCTCATGATGCTGGACGAGTTTCCGGCGCTCGGTCGCCTCGACTTCTTCGAAACGGCGCTCGCCTTCATGGCAGGTTATGGCATTCGCTCCTATCTGATCGCACAATCTTTGAACCAGGTTTCAAAGGCCTATGGCGAGAACAATGCTATTCTCGACAATTGCCACGTGCGAATTGCCTTTTCCTCCAATGACGAACGCACGGCCAAGCGCATCTCGGATGCCCTCGGCACCGCAACCGAACTTAGGTCGATGCGCAACTATGCGGGCCATCGGCTTGCGCCCTGGCTTTCACATGTCATGGTGAGCCGCCAGGAAACCGCGCGCCCGCTCCTGACGCCAGGCGAGGTGATGCAATTGCCGCCGTCAGACGAATTGGTCCTGGTTTCTGGGTTGCCGCCGATCCGCGCCAAGAAGCTGCGCTATTATCAGGATCAGAATTTCACAGATCGGGTGCTGCCTGCGCCGGTGCTGCACGACGGACCCTATGCGGACTGCCCTGCATCACGCCCGGACGGCTGGACTGGACAAGTGTGCAGCGTCGATAGCCGACTTGCTGCGGACGAGGAAAGCGCCGACGCGCCAGTTGAAGACGAGGGAGGCGTTCAGCAGCAACGCCATCCAAGCCTGCCCGAAGAAGACGTTGTTGTCTCTCAAGAGCCCGATCAGGCCGATCTGTACAAGCCCGCAGACGATGACAGCGAAGCGCTCGCGGACAAGCGTGTCATGGATCGGATTTCCACTGCGGCCCGCGTCTACGGTATCAACGAGGGCAGGGGCGACGATGTCATTCCCGGCTTCTGAAGTCCGCTGAGTTGCAGAGCGCACCTCAGCGTAGATAACGGCCATAAGCAATTTTGAGCGTCTGGCCGATGCTTCTCCCGTCGCCGGCGCAACGCCGGGCCGTCGGAACGATCCGCATGAAGCCGCACCGCATTCGCCATCAGTTTCTGCTTGAGCCGGAGCTCAGCGAGAAACTGGACAACCTCAGTCGCGATCCGTCAACGACCAAATCAGCGATCGTGGGGAAGGCGATCGAGGCGTTCATCGAGCGGCGTGGCGAGAGCGAGTTCGATCGGCGCTACGGCGTAAGGCTTGACCGGCTCTCCCGCGATCTTGCCCACGTCAGGCGCGATTCCGAGGTGATCCTGGAGAGCCTGGCGCTCTTCATCCGCTTTTCGATCACCCTTCACGCCCACACGCCGGTCCCGGATCGGGCAACGCAGGCTATTGCCCAAGAGCGTTTCGAGAAATTCGTTGAGAAGGTCGGCCGCCAGATCGCTTCCGGCAAAAAGTCGCTTAGCAAAGACAATGGTGGGGGAGGGGAAGGATGAGCTCTCATCCCGAGGCCGACCACCGGCGGCGTGTCATGCTGCGCACCGCCATGGGTCCGGCAATCACCGAAGCCCTGGCCGATCCGTCCGTCATCGAGGTGATGGTCAATCCCGACGGCGCGCTGCGACTCGACCGGTTAGGCGAAGGTCGGGTCGATACCGACGTTCACATGCACCCGTCCGAGGCAGAACGTATCATCCGCCTGGTTGCTTCGCACGTGCGCGCCGAGGCGCACGCCGACAACCCGATCGTCAGTGCCGAATTGCCGTCTGGCGAACGCTTCGAAGGCCTGCTGCCACCTGTGGTGTTGGCGCCATGTTTTGCCATCCGCAAGCCCGCCGCGAAAGTCTACACCCTGGCCGACTATGTTGCCGAACGCATCATGCTGCCGCTGCAGGCCGATGCGCTGAAAAAGGCCGTCCGCGAGCGGCGCAACATGCTGATCGCCGGCGGCACTTCCTCGGGGAAGACAACACTCGCCAACGCTCTGCTGGCTGAAGTCGCCGAATGCGACGATCGGGTGATCCTGATCGAGGACACACGCGAACTGCAGTGCGCGGCCAGGGACTGCGTTGCCCTGAGAACAAGGCGGGGCTCGGTCACCCTTGCCGATCTCGTGCGCTCGACGCTGAGGCTCAGGCCGGACCGCATCATCGTGGGCGAGGTGAGGGGCGCGGAAGCGCTCGACATGCTGAAGGCATGGAACACCGGGCACCCAGGCGGCATCGCTACCGTACACGCCAATTCCGCGCGCTCGGCTCTCTATCGCATTGAGCAACTCGCCCAGGAAGCGGTGGTCACCGTTCCCCGCCGGCTCATCGCTGAGGCGATAGATCTGATCGTCTTCATAGCGGGACGCGGCTCGTCGCGCCACATCGACGCAATCGCCGAGGTCACCGGTCTCGACGGCAGCGGCGATTACGCCGTTGCCCCGCTCACGCTTTCGCAACTCCAGCAGCTTTGAAAGGCCTTCCTCATGCGCAAGAAGCTTCGCTTTCTTTCGTCCACAGCGCTCGCGTTTCTTATCACGGCCCCGGTTTATGCCGCCGGCTCCGGCATGCCGTGGGAGCAGCCGCTGCAGCAGATCCTGGAGTCCGTGCAGGGACCGGTCGCCAAGATCGTTGCGGTGATCATCATTATCACCACCGGCCTGACGCTTGCCTTCGGCGACACCGCCGGTGGTTTTCGGCGCCTGATTCAGATCGTCTTCGGTCTGTCGATCGCCTTCGCGGCATCGAGCTTCTTCCTCTCCTTCTTCTCCTTCGGTGGTGGGGCGCTCGTCTGATGGCCGCCGGGGAGCAGCATATCGAGGGCTTCGCAGTACCGGTCCACCGGGCGCTGACCGAGCCGATCCTGCTCGGCGGGGCTCCGCGCGCGGTGGCGATCCTCAACGGTACAGTGGCCGCGGCCATTGGCTTCGGCTTGCAGCAATGGATTGCTGGTCTGGTGCTTTGGATCGCAGGCCACTCGTTAGCGGTGTTTGCCGCAAGACGCGATCCGGACTTCGCCAGCGTGCTTGTGCGCCACCTACGTCTGAAGGGGTGGCTTGCATGCTGAACCTTTCGGAATATCGAAGCAAAGCCGACCGGCTTGCCGACCATCTACCCTGGGCTGCCTTGGTGGCGCCCGGCATCGTGCTCAACAAGGACGGCAGCTTTCAGCGGACGTTGCGGTTCCGCGGCCCGGATCTCGAAAGTGCGACGGAGGCTGAACTCGTCGGCATTTGCGCCCGGGCGAACAATGCTCTCAGACGCCTTGGCTCTGGCTGGGCATTGTTCTTTGAGGCCGAGCGCACAGAAGCGCTGGGCTATCCGAACTCGCATTTTCCTGACGCCGCGTCGTGGCTGGTCGACGAAGAACGCCGCGCTGCTTTCGAGGGGAAGGTAGCGCACTACGAGAGCCGCTATCATCTGACCTTGGTGTTTATGCCACCGCCGGACGCCCAGGCGCGCGCAGAAAGCACGCTCGTCGACTCTCATTATTCCCGAGGAGAAAGAGACTGGCGCCAGGATCTGGCGAGGTTCCGTGACGAGACCAACCGCGTGCTCGATCTCTTCTCGGGTTTCATGTCCGAAGTACGCGTCCTCGATGATGCTCAGACGTTGACCTACCTCCACGGCACGATTTCGCCTCGTCGCCATCCTATCATGGCCCCGGAAACGCCGATATATCTGGATGCAATCCTGGTCGATGCGCCGCTTACCGGTGGCCTGGAGCCGATGCTGGGTGAGCAGCATCTTCGCACACTGACCATCCTCGGCTTTCCGAACCTCACCCGGCCCGGAATCCTCGATACCCTCAATCATCAGGATTTCGCCTATCGCTGGATGACGCGCTTCATTCCGCTCGAGAAAACGGAAGCCACGAAGACGCTGACGCGATTGCGCCGGCAGTGGTTTGCCAAGCGCAAATCGATCGTGGCAATCCTACGCGAGGTCATTACCAACGAGCCGGTCCCGCTTGTCGATAGCGATGCCGACAACAAGGCGCTCGATGCCGACGAAGCCCTTCAGGCATTGGGCGGTGATCATGTGAGTTTCGGCTATCTCACCACCACCGTGACGGTGTGGGGCGAGGATCGCCAAGCCGCTGCAGAGAAGCTTCGCGCGGTCGAGCGCATCATCAATGGGCTCGGCTTCACCACGATCCGAGAAGGCGTCAATGCGGTCGAGGCTTGGCTCGGCTCATTGCCTGGCCATGTCTACGCTAACGTTCGCCAACCGCTCGTTCATACATTGAACCTTGCCCATCTCATGCCGCTGTCGTCGGTTTGGGCCGGTCCTGCGACAAACGAGCATCTCGCGAAAGTCACCCAAACCGAAGCGCCACCGCTTTTCGTTGCCGAGACCAGTGGGTCGACACCGTTTCGGCTTTCCACCCACGTCGAAGATGTCGGCCACATGCTGGTTGTTGGTCCGACCGGCGCCGGCAAGTCGGTTCTGCTTGCTCTGATTGCTCTGCAGTTCAGGCGCTACGCCGGCGCCCAGGTTTATGTCTTCGACAAAGGCAATTCGGCCCGTGCTGCAACACTTGCCATGGGTGGAGAACACCACGCGCTAGGAGCGGACGGTTCCCTTGCCTTTCAGCCACTGCGCAGCATCAACGACCAGGCTAGCCGAAGCTGGGCGGCCGAATGGATCGCCAGCCTTGTTGCCCACGAGAACGTCACCGTCACGCCGGAGGTGAAGGAGGCTATTTGGTCAGCGCTGGCCAGCCTTGCCACCGCGCCGGCGCAGGAACGCACACTGACCGGTCTTTCGGTCCTGCTTCAATCCAATGCGCTGAAGACCGCATTGATGCCCTACACGCTCGACGGTCCCTTCGGCCGCCTGCTCGATGCCGATCATGATGGGCTGGCCTTGTCGGATGTGCAGTGTTTCGAGACCGAGGAGTTAATGCACAGCCAAAGCGCTTTGCTGCCGGTGCTTACCTATCTGTTCCAGCGACTTGAGGAACGGTTCGACGGACGGCCCACGCTGATCATGCTCGACGAGGCGTGGGTCTATCTCGACAATCCGCTGTTCGCCGCCCGCATCCGCGAATGGCTGAAGGTGCTGCGAAAGAAGAACGTGTCGGTTGTCTTCGCTACGCAGTCGCTGGCTGATATCGCGGGCTCTGGCATAGCGCCGGCAATCATCGAAAGCTGCCCGCAGCGCATTTTCCTTCCCAATGATCGTGCCGTGGAACCCCAGGCGCGCACAGCCTACGAGCGCTTCGGTTTAAGCGAGCGGCAGATCGAATTGATCGCCCGCGCCACGCCGAAGCGTCAGTATTATCTGCAATCGCGCCGCGGCAACCGTCTGTTCGAGCTCGAGCTTGGCCCCATCGCTCTTGCGCTTTGCGGTGCTTCCGATCCGGCCACGCAGACTCTGATCGACAGGATCATGTCCGAAGACGGGCAAGGCAGCTTTGCCTCGCAGTTCCTGATCGCGCGCGGCCTCGATTGGGCCGGCGAACTTCTCAAGCAATTCCCTCAACCAGACAAGGAGCAATTCTCATGATGCGGCGACGCCTTCTCTCCGGCCTGATCACCGTTTCCCTGATCGCCAAGCCTATGGCCGACTATGTGCAGCCCGCCTACGCCCTTATCGTGTTCGATCCGTCCAATTATGCGCAGAACGTGCTGACGGCCGCGCGCGCATTGGAGCAGATCAACAACCAGATCCAGTCGCTGCAGAATCAGGCGACCATGCTGCAGAACATGGCGCGCAATCTTCAGCGTCTGGATTTCTCTTCCGTTGGCCAACTCACCGGTTCGCTCCATCGCATCGACGGCTTGATGGACCAGGCGAGTGGCCTCAGCTTTGATCTGGGCAAGCTTCAAGACCAGTGGCGCAGCCAATATCCGGAAAGCTACGACGCCACGATCAAAGTCAGCGATGTGGCGAGTGCTGCGCGGGAGCGTTGGCAAACCGCCATGCAGGCGTTCCGCCAGACCATGGGTGTCCAGTCGCAAATCGTCGAGAACGTCCGCGCCGACGGCGATCTGCTCGCCGATCTCGTCAACCGCAGCCAAGGGGCGGCCGGTGCGCTTCAGGCAAGCCAGGCCACCAACCAGCTGATGGCGCTTTCGACAAAACAGCAGATGCAGATCCAGACGCTGCTCGCAACGCAGTTTCGAGCTGAGGCCGAGGATGCCGCCCGCAAGGCCCAGTCAGACGAAGCCGCCCGCGAGATGACGAAGCGATTCTTGGGTACCGGCTCGGCTTATCCCGGCAATTAATCACGAGTTCATCACGACGAGAAAGGCAGCGGCATGAACGACCTTGGCGTCATCGATCGCTTCATGGAGACCTTCATCCGCTACATCGACAGCGGGTTCGGTCTGCTATCGGGCGACCTCGCCTTCCTCACTACCATTCTGATCGGCATTGACATCACACTTGCCGGCCTGGCGTGGGCGCTCGGCGACGAAACCAGCGTTCTCGGCCGGCTTGTCCGCAAGGTGCTCTATGTTGGCGTCTTCGCCTTCATTCTGAACAATTTCAAGAACCTCGCCGATATCGTTTATCGTTCTTTTGCCGGTCTCGGGATTAAGGCGTCGGCCGGCAATCTGTCGGCAGACAATCTCTTGCGCCCGGGCCGCATTGCCGCGACCGGTTTCGAAGGTGCTTGGCCAATGCTTGACCAAGCCAGTCAGCTCCTGGGCTTCCCGGAAATCTTCGGCAACGCACTGACCATCTTCGTGCTGCTGATGGCCTGGTTCCTGGTCATCATCGCCTTCTTCATCCTTTCCATCCAGCTTTTCATCACCATCCTTGAGTTCAAGCTCACCACGCTGGCAGGTTTTGTTTTGGTTCCATTCGCACTTTGGAACCGTTCAGCGTTCCTGGCCGAACGCGTGCTCGGCCATGTTATCTCGTCAGGCATCAAGGTGATGGTGCTCGCCGTCATTGTCGGTATCGGCTCCACGCTCTTCGGGGAGTTCGCTTCCGCATTGCAAGGCAAGGAGCCGGATCTTGCCGGTGCCATGTCCCAGGTACTGGGCGCACTGGCATTGCTTGGCCTTGGCATTTTTGGGCCGGGGATCGCGTCGGGTCTTGTCTCAGGCGCACCGCAGCTTGGGGCGGGCGCCGCCCTCGGCACGACCGCGGCGGCAGCGGGTGTATCACTCGTTGCTGGAGGCACAGCATTTGCTGGCGCGCGTATGGCAACCAGCGGCGGTGTCGCCGCCATCCGAGCCGGCACAACAATGGGATCGGCTGCTTCCACGTCATGGCAGATCGGGCGCGCAACCTCGCCCGACGCTGGCCTCTCCGGTGTGGCTGCTGGAATGCATGGTGTAACCAGTGCAGCTGGCGGCGCCGCTATACGCATAGCGCGATCCGCCACTGCAAGTGTTGGGCGCAACGCCGATGCCGGGCGCGATGCCGCGTGGACCGCGACCGGCGGCACGCCGACAGCGCCAATGACCGAACGCTCTGCCGGTTCGGCCACTGTTTCGGCGCCGACGTGGGCAAGGCGCCTACGTTCTGAACAGACCGCCCGTGCAAATCGCCACGCTGCCATGCAAGCTGTCCGAGACGGAGACCGGCCGGGAGGCAGCGCCACCCCCTCTCTCAACGACAAGGATGACTAGATGCTCTTCAAGCGACCCGTGCACCGTTACGGCAAAACACCCGAACCGGTCACGCCGTATCAAAAAGCCGCCCAGCTGTGGGACGAGCGCATCGGCTCATCTCGACTGCAGGCCAGGAACTGGCGGATCATGGCCCTTGGCTGCCTGGCCTTGGCGACCGGGCTTTCCGGCGGACTCGTATGGCAGTCGATGCAAAGCCGTGTCGTGCCTTATGTCGTCGAGGTCGATGGCTTCGGCGAGACGCGCGCCGTCGCGCCGGCGATCCGGAATTATGAGCCCTCGGATGCTCAGATCGCCTGGCATCTCGGCCGCTTCATCCAGAATGTCCGTTCCGTTTCCACCGATCCGGTTTTGGTACGGCAGAACTGGTTGGCAGCGTACGACTTTGCTAGCGATCGCGCAGCGCTCTTCCTCAACGAATACGCCAAGGCGAACGACCCCTTCGGTCAGATCGGAACGCGCAGTGTTTCGGTACAGGTCACCAGCGTGGTCAGAGCCTCCGAAAGTTCATTCCAGGTCAAATGGACCGAGCAGGTGTTTGAGCGCGGAAGCCTTGCCAGCACGATGCGCTGGACTGCGATCCTCACGATCGTGATTCGCTCGCCAAGCAATACGGATCAGCTGCGCAAGAATCCGCTCGGCGTCTTCATCAATGCCATTGACTGGTCACGCGAGCTCGACAGCGCCGTCCCAACCCCCCTTTCTCCGACGGAGTCCACCAATGAAAGGTAAAATGTCACCGATTCGTGCCGTGCTGATCCTATCGGTGTCGGCAGCGGTCGTTTCCGCTTGTGCATCGAAGAAGGTGCCGCCGCCTGAGATTTCCTATGACGCTGCCGACTTCAAACCGGCCGCGATCGAAAAGGCGCCGGAGAGGCCGATTAGAATTGTCGAGGTGCCAAAACCACTGCCGCTGCCTGGCCAAATGCAGCCCGAGCCCGGCAAGGCCGAGGACAAGCGCCCCCCTGAAGAACGCGTCGCTGATGCCAACAAAGCCGCGACCCAGCAACCCACCAAGTACGGGTATGTTAATGCCGTGCAAGTCTACCCCTTCACCGATGGCGCGCTTTATCAACTCTATGCCGCGCCGGAGCGCGTGACCGACATCGCTCTGCAGCCGGGCGAGAAACTAACCGCCGTGTCGGCTGGCGACACCGTGCGCTGGGTCATTGGCGATACCGCAAGCGGCACCGGTGACAATCAGCGCACCCATGTTCTGGTAAAACCCTTCGCGCCGGGTCTTGCCACCAATGTCGTCATTACGACGGACCGGCGGACCTATCATTTGCAGCTTCAAAGCACCGAGAAGACCGCAATGGCGGCAATCTCCTGGACCTACAGCCAAGACCAGATCATCGCGCTTCGCCAGCGCAATGCTCAAGCCGAGGCAGTTACACCGGTCGCGTCGAATATCGCGCTCGAAAACCTTCGCTTTCGCTACTCAATCAGTGGCGACACACCGCCCTGGAGACCGACGCGAGCCTTCGACGACGGCAGCAAGGTCTATATTGAGTTCCCTCGTCGCATAGATCAGGGCGAGGCGCCACCACTCTTCATCGTCGGCGCAGATGGGAGCAGCGAGCTCGTCAACTATCGCGTGCGCGGCAACTATTACATCGTCGATCGGCTCTTCGCCGCGGCCGAACTTCGCCTCGGCACCAAGCGGCAGCAGGTGATCCGCATCAGCAGGATTGACGGCAGGCAACCGCAACGGCGGATCTCGCTCTTTCGCGGCAGCCGGCGAGGTGAGGACTCATGATCGAAAATTCCCGCTCTGGCATCCCGCCGAAACTGGATCCCGAGGAACTGCAGCTTCGGGCCTCTCCCCGCCGCGTGGTGCGGTTCAGGCGCGGTGTGATCATCGCGATCGCAGCGCTCGGATCCGGCGCTGTCTTCGGCGTTACCATGATCGCCCTCCAGGGGCCGGCCCTTCGCATCAGGGATCAGGCGGAAGATCTCTACAACACTGAGCGCAAACCAACCGCCGAGGGGCTCGATACGCTTCCCCATGACTATTCCGGCATGAAGCCGAAGCCTCCCGTCCTTGGGCTACCTTTGCCGGGCGACCTCGGCCGCCCCATCCTCGAGCGGCAGCGCCAGCTCGGCATCGTGCCGGGCCAAGACATCTCGGCCGAGGAGCAGCGTCTAGCGCAGCAGGCGATCGAAGCGCGTGAATCGCGGGTGCTTTTCCGCGTCGAAAATCGAGCTCAAAAGACAGATGTCGGAGAGAGCGTGCAAACTGCTCAGCATCCATTTGAGGCGCTTCCCCAATCCGAAGCAGGACGCGCGTCAGCCTCGGTGGCGGCGGCGGAAGGCGACCAGAACAATCAGCAGCGAAAGCTTGATTTTCTCAGCCAGCGGAGCACTGGCGGGATCTACAATCCGCATGCGCTGCAGACGCCGATCTCGCCATATCAACTGATGGCTGGCAGCGTGATTGCCGCCAGCCTGATCACCGGCATCAATTCCGATTTGCCGGGCCTTGTCGTCGCGCAAGTCACCGAAAATGTGCACGACACGGTCACGGGCAACATATTGCTGATTCCGCAGGGCTCACGTCTTATCGGCGTCTACGACAGCGTCGTCGCGTTCGGGCAAAAGCGAGCGCTGCTGGTCTGGCAGCGCATTCTGCTGCCCGACGGCTCGTCGGCCGAAATCGACAATCTGCCCGCGAGCGACACCGCCGGCTACGCAGGGCTGGAAGACGAAGTCGATTTCCACACTTGGCAGATGATCAAGGGAGTGGCGCTTGCCACATTGCTCGGTGTCGGCACAGAATTCAGCCTCGGCGAAAACGAGAGCGATCTGGTCAAGGCGATCCGGGAATCAGCCCAGCAGAACGCCAGTCGAGCCGGCCAGCGCATCACCGAAAAAAACCTCAATATCCAGCCCACCATCGTCGTCCGCCCAGGTTGGCCACTGCGCGTCATCGTGCACAAGGACATCGTGCTGCGGCCATACGCCAGTTGAGCAGGAGTTATCATGGCTGACCTGAAACTTGGAAAACTTCCGGACCGAACAGCTTCGAAGATCACCATTACCGTCAGCGCGGAGCTGAGCCAAACACTCAAGGAGTATGCTGCACTTTACCGTCAGACCTATGGTCAGTCTGAAACCGTGGCAGAACTCATCCCTTTCATGCTGGCGGCGTTTCTGGAAGGCGACCGAGCCTTTGCCAAGGCCAGAAAGGAACGTCTGCCGACGGAGCTTGCCGGAAAATCGTGACTCCTCCGCTAGGGCAGCTGGAACATTGCCTAGCTGTCGCGACCTACCTGCTCCTCGCGAAGCATAGGATCAAACACCTTGGAATGCAGGTATGCGCAAGAGATGATGTGGAAGGAGATACCGCGCAACAGCCTAAGTTTGCATTTTCGATTTGGTCGGCCGTGAACTATCCGCAAGCCATTGATCTGGCCTGTTGATTGAGGCGGATAGCGGCTTTGGAATTGCAGGATT
>NZ_JARTVR010000023.1:0-57951 GCF_029625735.1 Mesorhizobium sp. WSM4935
AGTAGGCAGTAGGCAGTAGGCAGTAGGCAGTAGGCAGTAGGCAGTAGGCAGTAGGCAGTAGGCAGTAGGCAGTAGGCCTACCCTCTCTATTGCCTACTGCCCAATCCCTACTGCCTATTTGAGCGCCTCGTAGACGGCGATGCCTGCTGCGAGATCCTCAAGAGCTGCGCCGACCGACTTAAACAGCGTGATCTCGCCGTCGCTTTCCCGGCCCTGTTTCTCGCCGCGCGCGAGCTCGTGGAGGTCGGCGACGATCGCTTCCGGCTTCAGCACACCTGAGGCCAGCGGCTGGACGATGTCGCCGGCTTCCTTGGTGGCGCCGGCGCGGGTGTCGACATAGACGCGGGCGCGCTTGATCGCGTCGTCATCGCTTTCGCGCATCGTCGGCGTGAAGCCGCCGACGAGATCGACATGGGCGCCCGGCTTCAAAAGCGCGCCCTTGACCAGCGGCGTGTTCGAGATGGTCGCCGAGGTGACGATATCGGCCTCGGCAAGCTCGGCGTCGAGATCGCCGGCCGCGCTTGCCGGAAGGCCTTCGGCACGCAAGGCGGCGGCCACTTTTTCGGCATTGGCCGGCGTGCGGTTCCAGATGCGGATGGATGTGATCGGCCTGACCGCCGAATGCGCCCTGGCAAGGAACGGCGACAGCGCGCCGGCGCCGATCACCAGAAGCCGCGAGGCGTCCTTGCGGGCGAGATAGGAGGCGGCGAGCGCCGAGGCGCAGGTCGTGCGCCATTGCGTCAGCCGCTGGCCGTCGATCAGCGCCTCAGGCTCGCCGGTGACGCCGTCGAGCAGAAGATAAAGGCCCATCACCGCCGGCTTGCCGATGGCGTTGTTGTCCGGCGACACGGTGACGATCTTGACGCCGATATGCCCTCCCGCCGAGGTGCCGGCGGCGTTGAAGTCGGTCCAGGCTGGCATCAAAAGCAGGGTAGAGGCCGCACCATCCGGCCGCTCGACGCCGTGATGGTGGCGAACCGGCTGCACGGCGCCTTCGCGAAAGGCGGTGCGCAATGTCTCGACGAGGCCGGGAAAGGTCAGCGCGCGGTCGACCTCTTCGGCCGAAATATGCAGCATCGGAGGCTCCGTAGAGGGTTACTCAGAGACAGCATGACGTCGCCCGAAAACCGCTTCACACTTTTCGGCATCATGCTCTAGTTCGTTGGCTTGGGCAGCGCCGGTCCATTGGGCGCCGCCGGCGGGCAGCTCACCGCCTGGCGCAGGTTTTCGGCTTCCAGACCACGCTGGCGCGCGAGCTTGCGGTAGCGGCCCTGCTTCACCCAGGTCGCCATGCTGCCGACGACCATGCCGACGGCCAAGGCAAGGAACAGGAAGATGAAAAGCGGCAGGTTCAGCGTCAGCGCGGGATTGCCGGGATGGAACGGGTCGAGCGTGAAAGCGACGACGCCGCGATTGGCGACGGCGAGCGCGATCAGGATGATTGCCAGCGGCACGAAGACCACGACGAGGATGAAGCGATTGAACATCAGATCTCCACATAGAGAGAAGCTTCCTAAGCGCGCATGTCTTTGCCCCGAAACCGGCCTCCACTTTCGGGAGACATGCTTTAAGCGCCAGGATGCCGTTTCAACCCGCCGGCGCGGCGCTTATTTGCCGCCGTTCAGTCTTTCGCGCAACTCCTTGCCGGTCTTGAAGAATGGCACCCACTTTTCCTCGACCTCGACGGATTCGCCGGTGCGCGGGTTGCGGCCGGTGCGGGCGGGACGGTTTTTCACCGAAAATGCTCCGAAACCGCGTAACTCGACCCGGTTGCCCTCGGCAAGCGCATCGGTGATCTCGTCAAAGATCGCGCCCACGATGTTTTCGACATCGCGCAGGAAAAGGTGCGGGTTGCGCGCGGCAATGATCTGCACAAGCTCGGATTTGATCATAGAACGTTCCCCGTAAACCACTGCAATCGATTATCAGGATGATTTTATTGCTTTTTTGGCTCGCCCCAGCGAGATGTCAAGGGTGCCAGACCGAAACGAGACCGTCAAGAAACAAGCGGTCGGCGCCGAGCTCGTGAATGACATCGCCGCCGGCATCCGGCAGGCCAAGCGCCTTGGCCGCCAGTTTTGCCATCGACTGGGAAAACAGGAAACCGCCAGGCCTGTCCTTTTCCTTCCACTCGACGACCTTGAGTTTGGCGTCCACGCCCTTTGTCGCCAGCCAGTCGATCGCCTCCTGTTCGCCGCCGACGGCGTCGACCAGATGGTTGGCCAAAGCCTGGCGGCCGGTAAAAATCGAACCGTCGGCCAGTGCCAGCGCCTGGTCATGCGTCATCTTGCGGCGGTCGGCGACTATGCCGACGAACCAGTCGTAGCTGTCGAGGATCAGCTTGCGCACCATGGCGCGTTCATCTTCATTGGTCGGCTTGAAGGGCGAGGGCGAAGCCTTGAGTGGCGACGATTTCACCTCCTCCAGCTTGATGCCGAGCTTGTCCATGAGACCGCTGACATCGGGGTATTGAATCAGCACGCCGATCGAGCCGACGATCGAGGTCTTGCGGGCGACGATGTGGTCGGCCGCACTGGCGATCATATAGCCGGCCGACGCCGCCAGCGTGCCGACCTCGGCCACCACGGGCTTGTCGCCGGCAAGCTTGCGCACGGCTTCGAATGTCGACTCGCCACCGACCGTGGTGCCTCCGGGCGAATCGATCGACAGGATGACGCCCTTGACCTCCGGCGACTTGCGGATCGCTTCAAGCCTTTTGAGCAGTTCCTCGTCCTCGGTGATGGTGCCTTCGATCTTGACCTTGGCGATATGGGGAACCGCCAGGCCGGTAAATTTGTCGTCATAGACCCAGGTCGAGAAGGCGATAATTGCCGCCGCCAGAACCAGAAACGCGACAACGCGCCAGAAGGTCAGCTTGCGGCGCAAGCGGCGGCGGTCGATCAGGTCGTCGGCTCTCATTGCCATCATCAGCCTCGTTGGTCGGTGGGAAAGCACGCTTTTAAAGCAAGCCTCCGCACACGGCTACCGTTTCCTGAGAGCGCCCTACCGTGAAGCGGCGACGCCGACCTCACGAAAAATTAACGCAACCAGGGTCCCCTATCTGCTATGAAGTACAAGCCGTCTCGCCGGATTCTGGTCGATTTTGCGGGCGGCAGTCGTCACATTTTTGCAGTTTTCCTCCGCTTGTGCTTGCTTGTAGGTGCCGGCATACCACCTATAGGCGGTGTTTGGGCGGGCAAAGGTCCATTAGAAAAGTCATGTTGGCGCGATCTGACGAAACGAGCGATGCCGGTAGGGCATCGGCTCCCGCGGCCCAAGGCACGCGTGGCGATGCTTTCAACCGCGCGCAGCGGCACTCGCGCCGCGTGCGCGTGCTGAAATTCGCGGTGCCGCTGCTCGCGGTCGCGATCGCCGTCGCCTTTCCGGTCTATTCCTACCTCAAGGCGCCCCTCTCCGTCTCGGTGCAGGCCGACGGCACGGCGTTCTCCGACGGCAAGCTGGTGATGGCCAATCCGAAGCTAAACGGCTTCACCAAGCAGAAGCTGCCATATTCGCTGACGGCGACCAGGGCGACGCAGGATGTCGGCCAGCAGGCTATCATCGACCTCGACGGCATCAATGCCAAACTGCCGGTCGCCACCGACAATATCGTGTCGGTCGATGCAGCGCACGGCATCTATAATCGCGACGCCAATACGATGGACCTGACCAGCGAGGTCAGCGTGACGACGACGGACGGCCTCATGGCCAAGTTCAAATCGATCTTCCTAGACATGGGCAAAGGCTCTATGAAGACGAGCAATCCGGTCGACGTCAGCCGCGGCGGGTCGCGCATCACCGCGGACTCGATGTCGGTCGAGGACAATGGCAGGCTCGTGGTCTTCGAGAACCGGGTTCGCGTCAACATAGATCCAGCCGCGCTGAAGGCAGCAGGGGTAAACGGTGGAGAACAGAATGCGTCGCAGTAAATCCGCATGGCTTTCGGGCGCTGCTTCCGCATTGCTGGTTTTGGCGACGGCGCATTCTTTCGCGCAATCGAGCGCGACCAGCCAGATCCCCGGGCTCAAGCTATCGGGTGACCAGCCGATCCAGATCGAAAGCGACAAGCTCGAGGTCCGCCAGGCCGAGAGCATGGCCATATTCAGCGGCAACGTCACCGTCAATCAGGGGCCGACCCTGCTCAAGGCCGGCAAGATGACGGTCTATTACGTCAAGGATGCCAATGCCGGCAAAAGCGCCGCCGCCGGCGCGTCGGCAATGACGGGCGCCGCCAATATCGACCATCTGGAGGTCGAGAACAAAGTCTACGTCAAGTCGAACGACCAGATCGCTACGGGCGACAGCGGCACATTCGACATGAAGACGCAGGTGCTGGTGCTTAAGGGCAAGGAAGTGGTGCTGTCGCAGGGCGACAATGTGCTCAAGGGCTGCAAGCTCACCGTGCAGATGAAGAGCGGCCTCGCCAATGTCGATGGCTGCGGCGGCCGCGTGATGATGTCGTTCACGCCCCAGAAGCAGGGCGCGCAGCAGCAGGGAGCGTCGGGCAAGTAATGGCCGGCGTAACCTCGCTGCTGGCCCGTCTTCCGGGACGGGCGGCCGCAAAGCCGGCTGCGCCGGCGACGGTCGGCACCGACAAGGCAAAGTTCAAGGGCACCCTGATCGCCAAGGGCCTGACCAAGAGCTACAAGGGCCGCAAGGTGGTGAGCGGGGTGACGCTTGGCGTGCGCGCCGGCGAAGCCGTCGGCCTGCTTGGTCCCAACGGCGCCGGCAAGACCACCTGTTTCTACATGGTCACCGGCCTGGTGCCGGTCGACGAAGGCTCGATCGAGATCGACGGCTTCGACGTTACCTCGATGCCGATGTACCGGCGCGCCCGCCTCGGGATCGGCTATCTGCCGCAGGAAGCGTCGATCTTCCGCGGCCTGAACGTCGAGCAGAATATCCGCGCCGTGCTGGAGGTTGTCGAAAAAGATCGCAAGGTGCGCGAACGCAACCTCGACGAGCTGCTCGAGGAATTCCACATCAGCCATCTGCGCAAGGCGCCGTCAATGTCGCTGTCGGGCGGCGAACGGCGCCGCCTCGAAATCGCGCGGGCGCTGGCGACGCGGCCGGCCTATATGCTGCTCGACGAACCCTTCGCCGGTATCGACCCGATCGCCGTCGCCGACATCCAGCAGCTCGTTCGGCACCTCACGGCCCGCGGCATCGGCGTTTTGATCACCGACCACAATGTACGTGAGACGCTCGGCCTGATCGACCGCGCCTACATCATCCACGCCGGCCAGGTGCTGACGCATGGCCGGGCCGACGAGATCGTCGCCAATGCCGATGTGCGGCGTCTCTACCTCGGCGAGGGTTTCACCCTCTGACTGCTGGTTCGGGCTGTGGTGCGATTTTCGAAAGCCGCCTGGCGGCTTTTCGTTATTTTAGCGCTCGATAACGCCCCGGTAAGCCGGAGCTGCTAGCGTTTTCCTTGACAAGCAAAAGCCGGGCCAGTTTCTATGCCCGACCGAAAAACAACTGTGCGACGCGTAGACGAGGCGTTTGAATTCCACCATGGCGCTGGCAGCCAAACTGCAGCTCAGACAGTCCCAGTCGCTGGTGATGACGCCGCAGCTGATGCAGTCGATCCGCCTGCTGCAGCTCACCCATGTCGAGCTCGAGCGCTTCATCGACGAGGAGATCGAGCGCAATCCGCTCCTGGAGCGCGCCGAAGCGCAAGACGACACCTCCGGCGACCAGACCCAGAAAAGCGAGGCGGCGCCGGAGCGGGATTCCGAAGGCGATTGGTTCGAGGGCGAGGCGGAGTGGAGCGCGGAAGCGATCTCGCAAAAGCTCGATTCTTCCCTGGAGAATCTGTTTCCCGACGATCCCGGTACCCATGAGAGGCTAGGGCCTGATCTCACGGCGCAGTGGAAGTCGGCCGGCGGCGGCGCCGGCGCGGCGTCATCGGAGGGATTCGATGTCGGCGACATGGCCGCGGCCGCCATCACGTTACGCGAACATGTCGGCGAGCAGATCGCGCTTGCTTCGCTAAGCCTCGGCGAGCGGCTGATCGCGGGCGAGCTCGCCGACGGGCTCGACGAAGCCGGTTATCTGCGCATCGACCTCGGTGAGATCGCAGCCCGGCTCGGCACGGATGACGCAACGGTGGCGCGCGTGCTCGGCGTCTGCCAGACCTTCGAGCCGCCAGGCCTTTTTGCGCGCGACCTTGCCGAATGCCTGTCGCTGCAGCTCCAGACCCGCGACCGGCTCGATCCGGCGATGAAAGCGCTGGTCGCCAATCTCGAGCTTCTGGCGCGGCGGGATTTCCAGACGCTGAAACGCATCTGCGGCGTCGACGAGGAGGATCTCCTCGACATGCTGGCCGAGATCCGCGCGCTCGATCCGCGGCCCGGCCTGGCGTTTTCGGGCGGCGCGAGCGACGCGATCGTCGCCGATGTCGAGGTGCGCGCGGCCAATGACGGCAGCTGGGCGGTGGAGCTCAATGCCGACACGCTGCCGCGCGTGCTGGTGGACAATGTCTACTTCGCCCGCATTTCGAGCCACGCCAAGGGCCAGGCGGAAAAGGATTTTCTCGCCGAATGCCTGCAGAACGCCAACTGGCTGACGCGCAGCCTAGATCAGCGGGCCAAGACCATTCTCAAGGTGGCGTCGGAAATCGTGCGGCAGCAGGATGCTTTCCTCGTCCATGGCGTGCGCCACCTCAAGCCGCTCAACCTGCGCACGGTGGCCGATGCCATCGGCATGCATGAATCGACCGTCAGCCGCGTCACAGCCAACAAATACATGCTGACGCCGCGCGGCGTCTTCGAGCTGCGCTACTTCTTCACGGCATCGATCGCCTCGGCCGAGGGCGGCGAAGCGCACTCGTCCGAGGCCGTGCGCGACCGCATTAAGCAGTTGATCGACGAGGAAAAGCCCGCCGACGTGCTTTCCGACGACGCCATTGTCGACATGCTCAAGGAAAGCGGCGTCGATATTGCGCGCCGCACCGTCGCGAAATACCGCGAAGGCATGAACATTCCGTCGTCGGTGCAAAGACGGCGGGAGAAGCGGGCGCTCGCGAACGCCGGCCGCTAAGCCCGGCGCGGAATGCCGACAGGCCTTGCCCCGTACGAGACGGGCTGGTTTCCCACAATTCCCAAGCTTGATTGACAAGCCGCAATGAAGTGTCTAGAAGCCCGCCCGCATGGAGCAGGGCGGTAATGCCCGCTTGCGAATGGGTCCGTCAGATACGGCCATGGACGGCCAAGAAGGCGACTTGTGATCAACCGGAAAGTTCGGGTCTAAAATCGGCGCACATGCCGCTGCGAAGCTTGTGCGCGCGCACCACGGGTATAAACTCGGGAACAGTTTGAAGCCTGAGCAAGGAAGGTCAGTTTTCAGATGAATCTGCGCATCTCGGGAAAACACATGGACATCGGCGATGCGTTCCGCACGCGCATCAACGACCGGGTCGGCGAGGCGATCGAGAAATATTTCGATCGGGGTTTTTCAGGACATGTCACGGTCATCAAATCGGGATCGCGTTTCTCCGCCGACTGCATGGTCCGGCTCGATTCCGGCGCTTCGCTGCAGGCGACCGGCGACGCCCAGGACCCGACACTGGCTTTCGAGGCGGCGGCCGATCGCCTGGAAACCCGGCTTCGCCGCTATAAGCGCCGGCTGAAGTCGCGCAATACCGGCAACGGCAATGGCGAAGAGCCGACCGACATCGCCTACACGGTGATGGCTCCCCTCACCGACGACGAGGAAGACATTCCGGAGGACTTCGCTCCGGTTATCGTCGCCGAATCGAGCATGACGCTGCGGACGATGTCGGTGGCGTCGGCTGTCATCGAGCTCGACACCAGCGACAGCCCGGTTTTCGTCTTCCGCAATGCCGGAAACGACCATCTCAACATCGTCTACCGCCGGCCGGACGGCAATATCGGCTGGATCGATCCGTCGACGACCAAAGTCGCTCAGGGATAAAAAGCCAGCCGCGCGAGGGGGACGACGACTGGCGCGGCAGGCGAGCAAGGGATTTTTCAAGCATGGATCTCAGTGATCTCATCAGCGTCCCGGCGATCATGCCGGCGTTGAAGGCGAATTCCAAAAAGCAGCTTCTGCAATTGCTGTCGGAGAGGGCCGCGGCGATTTCGGGGATTCCGGAACGGGAGGTGTTCGACACCGTTCTGCAGCGCGAGCGGCTGGGCTCGACCGGCGTCGGCAACGGCATCGCCATTCCGCACGGCAAGCTCGCCGGCGTGAAGCGCATCGCCGGGGTCTTCGCCCGGCTGGAAACGCCGGTCGATTTCGAGGCGCTGGACGACCAGCCGGTCGACCTCGTCTTTCTGCTGCTGGCGCCGGAAGGCGCCGGCGCTGATCATCTGAAGGCGCTGTCGCGCATCGCGCGCGTGCTGCGCGATGCCGACACGGTGGCCAAGATCAGGGGTACGCGCGACGCGGTGGCGATCCACGCACTGCTCTCGGACACGCAGGCCTCGCACGCGGCCTGAAGTTTGGGCGAAACCCCGGTTTTTGGGATGAAACCTTAAAGAGGCCGCCGGAAGAGCGGCCCTTCCATTTTCGGACAGCCAGCAGTCGCCTTAGTGGATGGCGACCGTGGTCAGATCGTTTTCCAACGCGCCCGCCAGCGCTCGGTCACGGGCATCGGAAAGCAGGATCGGCTGGCCGTTGGCGGCAAACAGCGCCCACAGCTCAAGGCCGGGCGCGATTTCCTGCAGGCCGGGGAAGCGGCCGCGCAGGTCGTCGCTCGACACTTTCCTGAGATAGGCGACCGAGCCTTCGCCGAGATGGGCGAATTCGCCGCTGGTCATGGTGATCGTTTCGTCAGTTCTGGTCATTTCAAGCCTCCTTGGCGCGAGGACGCCAGGATTGGCCGCCTCGCATAGAGCCATCGGCAAAGGTCAGTCTTTCACCGATATGTTTATTTTCCGTACCAGCCGCTCGGCCTCCGGACGGTCGAGATCGATCGACAAAAGGCCGTTCTTCAGCTCGGCGCCGATCACCCGCATGCCGTCGGCCAGCACGAAGCAGCGCTGGAACTGGCGCGCGGCGATGCCGCGATGCAGGAATTCGCGCTCGGTGTCGTCGGTCTGGCGGCCGCGCACGATCAGCTGGTTTTCCTCCGTGGTGACATCGAGGTCGCTCTCGGCGAAGCCGGCAACGGCCAATGTGATGCGCAGCCTCTCGGCCTTGCCGTCGGCGGCGCTGAGGCGCTCGATGTTGTAGGGAGGATAGCTGTCGCCCGACTTCGCCAGACGCTCAAGCGTCTTTTCCATGGCATCGAACCCCAGGAGAAGCGGGCTGGAGAAGGGCGTCATTCGACTCATTGTTACACTGTCCTCTGAAGAGCGACACAAACTGGAAAAACCCGGATGGCATTTTTCCCGATGGTCTTGATATGGTCCGCCGCGCGATCAAGTTCAAGCCACTGAATCAGGATGACGTTTCGTTGAACCGCCATCTGGTTCGGTGGAGCATGATCTTGTCCGAAAACCGGTTCCCACTTTTTGCTAACGCTGACCTCCGGTTCGGGATCATGCTCTAAACCCCCGCCCAAAAAGACTCCCCAAAAGGAATTGAAATGCCCCAGTCCAGAAAGATCATCATCGACACGGATCCCGGCCAGGACGATGCCGTCGCCATCTTGCTGGCGCTCGGCAGTTCCGAGCTGGAGATCGTCGGCATCACCGCGGTTGCCGGCAACGTGCCGCTGAAGCTGACCCAGAGCAACACCCGCAAGATCTGCGAATTGGCCGGCCGGCCCGACGTCAAGGTCTATGCCGGCGCCATCCGCCCGCTGGTGCGCCAGCTCGTCACCGCCGAGGAAGTGCACGGCAAGACCGGCCTGAACGGCCCGCAATTGCCTGAGCCCACCATGCCATTGCAGGAGCAATATGCCGTCGATTTCATCGTCGAGACACTGATGCGCGAGGAAAGCGGCACGATCACGCTCTGCCCGCTCGGACCGCTCACCAACATTGCGCTGGCGCTGATCCGAGAGCCCAGGATCGCGCCGCGCATCAAGGAAATCGTTCTGATGGGCGGCGGCTTCTTCGAGGGAGGCAATGTCACGCCGGCCGCCGAATTCAACATCTATGTCGATCCGCAGGCCGCCGATCTGGTGTTCAAATCGGGCATTCCGATCGTGATGATGCCGCTCGACGTCACCCACAAGGCGCTGACCACGTCCAAGCGCATACAGGCTTTCCGCCAGCTCGGCTCCAAGGTCGGCACGGCGACCGCCGAGATGCTGGAGTTCTTCGAGCGCTATGACGAGGAAAAGTACGGTACGGATGGCGGGCCGCTGCATGACCCATGCGTGATCGCCTATCTCCTCAAGCCGGAGCTGTTCAAGGGCCGCCGCTGCAATGTCAGCGTCGAAACCGCGTCGGAGCTCACCATGGGCATGACGGTGATCGACTGGTGGGGCGTCACCAAGCGGGAAAAGAACGCCATGGTGATGCGCGACATCGACCATGACGGCTTCTTCGCGCTGCTGGTGGAGCGGCTCGGGCGGCTGTAACTGATTTGCCGGCAGGCTTGTATATTCCAGCGGGCCTGCCGTTCGACCCACCTGACTCACTCCGGAAACCGGTAGAACACAAGACCGTTGTCGCGCGTGACGCGCTCTAGCGTCACGCGCGAACCGATCAGGTGCGGCTGGTTATCGTCGATGAAAACAGACGAGCCGTCGTCCAGTACCAGCATGTAGATGCTCGGACTGCCTTTGTCCCAATGCGTGCTTTTGACCGTCGCGTTCATTGGCTCGACCAAGCGGATCGGGCTGGCGTCATTCGCCCATTTATGCGGATCAAGGGCGAAGATCGACGCGAACATAGCAATGATCAGGATGACGCCGGGTGCGTTCCTTTTGACACCCGCAAACATCCAAGACATTCGCATGAATCCCCATTTACGGACTCATGTGGCGGACCGAAGGCAAACTTTCAACCGTCGGCTTACCCCAGCAGATTGCCATCATGCTTCCCATTCCGGCGCGTCTATTTCGCCTTCGAGAATGCCAGCCACAGCCCGCCGCCGACCAGGAAGCTGCCGCTGATGCGCGACATCAGCTTGACGCGGCTGGCCGACAGCAGCCGGCCGGCGCGGCCGGCGGCAAGAGCGTAAGTCGAGTCCGACATGGCGGCGAAGATCATGGCGGTCAGGCCCATGACCACGATCTGCAGCGTGTAATTGCCCTGCGGCGCGATGAACTGCGGGAAGAAAGCGCCGAAGAAAACAAGCGTCTTGGGATTGGAGATCGCCACTAGAAAGCCTTGCAGGAAGAAGCCGCCGCGCGGCTTCTTCGCCGACCCATCCGGATTCAGGACGCCTTTCGCCCGGAACATCTGCACGCCCATCCAGATCAGGTAGGCGGCGCCGAGCAGCCGCACCCATTCGAACCAGTGGCCCATGCCAGCGATCAGCGTGTTGAGGCCAATGCCGACGATGGCAATCATGATGGCGAGCCCCGCCTGCGTGCCGGCGACGTTGGCCAGGCCCGCGCGCGAGCCGTGGCGGATGCTGTTGGCGATAATCAGCGTGACCGTGGGTCCCGGCACCAGGATGATGACGATGCAGGCGACGACATAGGTTGCGTAGAGTTCCAGCGACATGATTTCCCTCGAACAGGACAGCGCCGACTTGGGCGGAGTGCGATCAATGCACGGGATTGGCGCTGGCGCAAGCTGGCCGGGCAGGGGCGGCCCGTCACCCGGCCCCGGCCGCCCATGGCAGCGTCGCTTCGTAGGCGGCTCCCGCCTTTAGCACGGCGAGGTCGCCGCGCGGGCGGCCGATCAGCTGCATGCCCATCGGCCTTCCCTTCTCGTCGAAGCCGGCCGGCACGTTGAGCGCCGGGCAGCCGCCCAGCGTGGCGAAGGCCGAAACCTGCATCCAGCGGTGATAGCTGTCCATGGTCCGCCCCGCGACCTCGCGCGGCCAGTGGGTCGTCACGTCGAACGGGAAGACCTGCGCGGTCGGCAGGGCGATCAGGTCGAAGGAATCAAACAGCGACAGCAGCGTGCGGTGCCAGGAGGTGCGCCGGACGCTGGCGGCATGGATTTGCGGCGCGGTCAGACGCATCGCCTGCTCCACTTCCCAGACAGCCTCGGGCTTCAGAAGCCTGCGTTTTGCCGGATCGTCATAATGCGCCTTCAGCCCGCAGCCGCTGCTCGCCTGGCGCAAGGTGACAAAAGCCTGCCACAGCACCTCGAAATCGACATCCGGAACCAGTGTTTCGCTGTGGAACGACGCGTCCGCAAAGCGGGCAAGGGCGGCCTCGCAGAGGTCGAGCACACCTGGCTCCGTCGGCAGGTGGCCGCCGAGATCGCCCAGCCAGGCGACGCGGCCGCCGGATGCTTTTGTCCTCAAGCCGTCGAGGAACGAACCCTCCTTGGCGTGCGACAGCGGCGCGCGCGGATGATAGCCGGCCTGTTCATCGAGCAGCAGCGCGATGTCGCGCACGCTGCGGCCCATCGGTCCCTCGACGCCCATCTGGGCATGGAAGACATCGATATCGGGGCCGGCGGGCACGAGGCCCTGAGAGGGACGGAAGCCGTAGACATTGTTGTAGGCGGCCGGATTGCGCAGCGAGCCGCCGAAGTCGCTGCCGTCGGCGACCGGCACCATGTCGAGCGCCAGCGCCACGGCCGCGCCGCCGCTCGAGCCGCCTGCGGTGAGCGCCGGGTCGAAGGCGTTGAGCGTCGGCCCGAAGACCGGGTTGTAGGTGTTGGAGCCCAGGCCGAATTCCGGGACATTGGTTTTGCCGATGATGATGGCGCCGGCCTTGCGGATGCGTTCGACGAAGAAATCGTCCTCCTCAGGGATGAAATCGGCGAAGATCGGCGAGCCGAAGGTGGTTCTGAGGCCCTTGGTCTGGGCGAGGTCCTTGATGGAGATCGGCAGGCCGAACAGCGATCCGGCCTCGCCGCCGCGAGCCAGATGCGCATCGGCCCTGTCGGCCTCGGCCAGGATGTCGGCGCGCTCGCGCAGCGAGACGATGGCGTTGACCAGCGGGTTCACGGCCTCTATGCGCTCGAGGAACGCGCCGACCACCTCGCGAACCGAAAATTGGCGCTGCCTGATCCTGTCGGCGAGCTCGACGGCGGATAGGCGGCAGATGTCGCCGACCGGCGGCACGGCATGTTTTGTGGCGGGGCGCATGGCTTAACGGGTGCCCGCCAAAGCCGCGTCGACATCCTTGGCCAGCGGAATCGCCGGCTGCGCGCCGGGCTTCAGGCAGGCGAGCGACCCGGCCGCGGCGGCGCGGGCGAGCGCATCCTGAAGTGAGAGACCGGACGAGAGGCCGGCGCCGAAATAGCCGCAGAAGGTGTCGCCGGCGCCGACCGTGTCGACCGGCGTGATCTTCAGCGCCGGAATGGTGAGGAAATCGTGAGGCGTGGCCGCGAGCACGCCGTCGCCGCCGAGCGTGACAACGATGGCGCGGCCGGTCTTTTGGGCATAGTCGCGCATGCGGGCAGGGCGGTCACGGCCCGAAAGCGCCAGCGCCTCGCCATAGAGATCAAACTCGGTTTCGTTGGCGACGGAATAGTCGGCCTTGCCGAGGAAGCCGGCGGCTTCAGCCCGGAAGGGGGCGGTGTTGAGCACGCTGACGGCGCCTGCCGCGCGCGCGGCATCCAGCGTGGCCTCGACCGTCTGCAGCGGGATCTCATGCTGCAAGAGCACGACATCGCCCTTTTTGAGGTAAGCCTTGGCAACATCGCCCGGCACCACCGAATCATTGGCGCCCGGCACGACGGCGATGACGTTTTCGCCGTCGGCGCCGACCAGGATCAAGGCCGTGCCGGTGGAGGCGAAGCTCTCGCCGACACCGGAGAGATCGACATTGCCCGCCTTGAGAAGGGCGAGCGCTTCGGCGGCAAAGCTATCCTTGCCGACCGCGCCCACCATGCGCACCTGCGCTCCCGCGCGCGCCGCGGCCAGGGCCTGGTTGGCGCCCTTGCCGCCGGGCGCGGTGACGAAGCCGGAGCCCCGCACGGTCTCGCCGGGTTCCGGCAAGCGGTCGACGTTGGCGATGAGGTCGAGGTTGATCGAACCGACAACGATAATCAAGAAACTGCCTCCCGCTGATGCGCGGGAAGCTACCCCGGAAGGCACGCGTTTACCAGTGTTCCGATGACGGGCTGTACGAGGCCTAAATTTTAGTTACGACTAGAATTTGGATGATTACAGATAAGTAAGAATTATAGACGTAAACGTTTTCGTTGGGTTCCTGGCTACAATGCGAGACAAGAATGCCCAGCTTAGAGTCTCCGCTCGACCAACTCGCAAAGTCATTTTCCGCCGATGATGCCGACGCCGTGCGGCTGGTGCTTGACGCCGTCCCGCACCCCATATTCGTGAAGGATAGCCAATCCCGCTTCCTCGTGGTGAACCGAAGCATGTGCGATTTCATGGGTCGATCCTTCGGGGAACTGGCTGGCCGCACCGATTACGATTTCGTCCCCAAGGAACATGCGGATGTGTTCAGCCGGATCGACCGGCTGGTGCTGGACACCGGCGAAGTCAACGAGAATGAGGAGGTCATTCGGGGTCCCGACGGCAAAGTCCGCACGTTGATGACACGCAAGGCCCGGGCATTGCTGCCGAGCGGTGCTCGCTTTGTGGTCGGTTGCATTTCGGACATCACGACACTCAAGCAGCATGAGGCCTCGCTTCGCTTGCTGTTCGAGGAGAACCCGGTTCCGATGTGGGTGTTCGACCGGAGCAGCCTGCGCTTTCTGGCCGTCAATCATGCCGCCGTCGAATGTTACGGCTATTCGCGCGAACAGTTCCTTGCGAAATCGATACTAGATATCAGGCCTCCGGAAGACGCTGAGGCGACGCGCGAGATCGTGGCTGCCGGCCAGGGCTCGGACAGAAGCGGGCGCAGTTGGCGCCACATCAAGGCGGATGGCAGCGTGATCCATGTTGTCGCCTACTCCAAGCCTATCGAATATGATGGCCGTTCGTCTTTCATGGTTGCCATCATAGATGTGACGGAACGAAAGCTCGCGGAAGACGGCATGCGCCGCGCGAGGGAATTCCTGGACACGGTAATCGAGAACATTCCGGTCATGCTCTTCGCAAAGGAGGCCGGGCAGCACCGCTACGTTTTGATGAACCGAGCGGGCGAGGAGCTGCTAGGCATCCCGCGGGAGGAACTGATCGGACGGACCGATTCCGAGCTGTTTCCGCCAGAAGATGCGGTGTCCTTTCTCATTCGCGACCAGGAGGCCTTGCGTTCCGATACCTTGCAGATCGCGGCGGAGGAGAAGATCCCAACGCGATACAAGGGGGTACGCGATCTCGTAACCCGACGCCTGGCTGTAGATGGCCATGACGGCAAATCGAAATACGTGCTTGCAGTTGCCGAGGACATCACGGACCGCAAGCGAGATGCCGCGCGGATCGCTTACATGGCCACGCACGACGGGTTGACCGATCTGCCCAACCGAACGATGCTCGTCGAGCGCCTCGACTTCGCGCTTGAGCGGGCGACGTCCGGGCGCGAGTCCTTTGCCCTCATGTGCATCGATATCGACGGGTTCAAGGAGCTGAACGATGTCTACGGCCCGGGAGTTGCGGATAGTCTGCTCGGCAAGGCAGCGAAGCGCCTTGCCGAGGCTGCCGGCAAGCACTTCCTTGCACGGACGGGCGGCAGTGGATTTACGATAATCGTCAGCGAGGGGCCGCATCCTGCTACAGCCGTGGAATTGGCTGACCGCCTGCTAGCGACAATCGCCGATGCTTTCGATGTCGAGGGCCGTGCGCTGAGGGTTGGGCTCAGCATCGGCATTACTTTCTTCCCCGATGATGCGACAGACGTTGCGGCCCTCTTGAGCAATGCTCATGCAGCGCTCGATCGCGCCAGAGCCGACGGTCGCGGCGTTTTCCGGATGTTTGAGGCCGACATGGATCGCAAGCTCCGCGAACGCCGCGCCCTCGAGCAGGACTTGCGCTCGGCGCTGGCAAGCGGCGAGCTGCTCCTGCACTACCAGCCGCAGGCGAACGTATCCGGCGAGATTGTCGGCTTCGAAGCTTTGATCCGCTGGGTCCACAAGGAACGAGGATTAATTCCGCCCGCCGAGTTCATTCCGGTGGCCGAAGAAAGCGGATTGATCGTATCCTTGGGAGAATGGGTGCTGCGGCAGGCATGCCGCGAGGCAGCTTCGTGGGCCAAGCCGGTTCAGATCGGCGTCAATCTGTCTCCCGTGCAGTTTCGCCAGGGCGATCTCCCGGGTCTGCTGCACCAGATCCTGCTTGAAACCGGGCTCGATCCGAACAGGCTCGAACTTGAAATAACGGAGAGCGTGCTGCTCGATGACCTTTCGCGGGCAAGTTCGATCCTCAGGCGGCTGAAATCGCTCGGGGTGAAGATCGCGCTCGACGATTTCGGAACCGGTTACTCGTCGCTCTCCTATCTTCAGTCTTTTCCCTTCGACAAGATCAAGATCGACAAGTCCTTTGTCGGAATGATCCAAAAAAGTCCGCAGACGGTCGCCATAATCCGCGCCATCGTCGGACTAGGCCGGGGCTTGTCCATGGACATCATCGCCGAGGGCGTCGAGACACTTGAGCAGTTGAGCTTCCTCAGCGAGGAGGGCTGTCATGCACTGCAGGGATATCTGATCGGACGACCTCACCCGATCGAGGCATATGCGGATGAGGTCGGCAGATTTGCGGCAACAGCTGCGACAGCGCGCCGTCATCGCAGGCGATAACGGCGGCCGCGCGCTTCAGGACGCCACCTGCCCCGCTTCCCAACCGAGGATGGCGCGTTTGCGCGTCAGGCCCCAGTGATAGCCGGTGAGCGCGCCGGACTTGCCCAGCGCCCGGTGGCAGGGCACCACGAAGGACATTGGGTTGGCGCCCACGGCCGCGCCGACGGCCCGGCTGGCATTGGGCGCGCCGATGCTTGCCGCGATCGAGGAATAGGTGCAGGCCCTGCCCATCGGGATGCGCAGCAACGCTTCCCAGACGCGGAGTTGGAAATCGGTGCCGATCATCACCACGCGCAGCGGCTGGTCGGCGCGCCACTTCGTCGGGTCGAAGACCCGCGCCGCGTAAGCCTGGGTGGCCGACATGTCCTCGACATAGGTCGCGTTCGGCCAGCGGCCGGACATGTCGGCGAAGGCAGCCCGCTCGCCGCCGGCGTCACAGAAGGCGAGGCCCGCGAGACCCCGGTCGGTGACCATGATGAGCGCGATGCCGAAAGGCGAGATGTGATAGCCGTAGCGAATGGTGAGACCCGCGCCGCGGGTCTTGTAGTCGCCGGGCGACATCGCCTCATGGGTGACGAAGAGGTCGTGCAGCCGGCCAGGGCCGGACATGCCCAGCTCGAACGACGTCTCCAGGAGCGGCATGCCGGAATCGAGCAGCCTGCGCGCATGGTCGAGCGTCACCGCCTGCAGGAAGGCCTTGGGCGACAGGCCGGCCCAGCGCGTGAACAGCTTCTGCAGGCCGGTCGGCGTCTCGCCGACTTCCTCGGCCAGCACCTCCAGCGAGGGCTGGTCGCGATAGTCGAGGCTGATCTTCTCGATGGCGCGGCGCACGACGTCATAGTCGCTGCCTTCGGGCGTGACGTCGTTCTCAAGGATCGCGGTCGGTTTCATCCGTGTATTCATGGTCATCTGAGCGTTCATGGCAATATCTCCT
Source organism: Mesorhizobium sp. WSM4935 (assembly GCF_029625735.1). Taxonomy (NCBI): domain Bacteria; kingdom Pseudomonadati; phylum Pseudomonadota; class Alphaproteobacteria; order Hyphomicrobiales; family Phyllobacteriaceae; genus Mesorhizobium; species Mesorhizobium sp. WSM4935. The sequence goes on from NZ_JARTVR010000023.1 coordinate 17,632, forward strand.
TGGCCGCGAATATCGGTTTTCCAGAGCTTTGCAACCACCCGAAACTTGCCTTCCCGCCGCCCGCATCCAGATAGAGTGAGCTTCGGCACGAAGAGGACAATCATGGCCGGCGAAAAGGTCGATCTGACCGGGGCGAAGGAAACCTTGCTGATGACGCTCTACGGCAAGGCGCTGGAGAGCCGGTCGCCCAACTCGCTGCTCCAGGACCGCTTCGCCGACGAGGCGGTGCGCAAGATCGATTATGATTTCGCAAGGCTCAAGGTCGACGGCAATCTCGGCCTGGGTTTTGCCATCAGGGCGAAGACGCTGGACGTCAACGTCCGGGATTTCCTTGCAAGATATCCGGACGCGATCGTGCTGCATCTGGGATGCGGGCTGGACACGCGCATTTACCGGGTCGATCCGCCGCCGGGCGTGGATTGGTTCGATGTCGACTATCCTGATGTCGTCGAGCTCAGGCGCAGGCTCTATCCGTCCAGGGACCGTTACTACCATCTGATCGCTTCGTCGGTGATCGAACCGGGATGGTTGGCCGAGGTGCCGCGCAATCGCCCGGCGATGGTCGTAGCCGAGGGGCTGACGCCGTATCTTGCCGCCGACGAGGGGCCGCGGCTCTTCGCGCGGCTTGTTTCGCATCTCGCCGGCGGAGAGCTGATGTTCGATGCCTACAGCCGTTTCGGCCTGAAGCTGATCCGCCTCAATCCGGCCATCAAGGCAACGGGCTCGGAAGTTCATTGGGCCATCGAGGATCCGCGCGAACTGGAGCGGGCGGTTCCGAAACTTCGCTTCATCGGCGAGATTCCGTCCTACAAGCCGGAGCAAGGCGCGCGCCTGGGCTGGTCCGCGCGCCTGTTCACCGGTCTCTGGAAGCTCATCCCCGCCATGCGCAAGGTCGGCAGGCTACTGCGCTACCGGTTCTGATACGCTTGAGCGTCAGCGTGTCTTGGCGGTCGCCAGCGCGCGCGAAAAGGCGGTGGCGAAACTTTCGCGGTCGTCGGGGTTGAGGAAGCCCCCGATCGCCACGCTCCTGCCCTGCGCTTCCACCGCCATTCTGGTAATACCGATCTCAGCATGGCGGGCGATCGAAAACCGTGTCCAGAACGGATTGAAATGATGCGCTTCGGAACGCCCGGACGGTGCTGTCTTGCGGATGTCGAGACTGGTGCGCGAGACCGAGATTTCCTCGCGGGCGCGCGCGGCGCGGTAATTGGCGCGGAAGGCGATGTAGACGGCGATCACGTCGAGGCCGAAAAAGCCGAATACCGGCCAGGCGCCATGCGCCAGGAAGAAGGCGCCGGTGACCGCCCAGCCGAACAGAAGCGCCCCCATCAGGATCAGAAAGCCGGTGCGGCCGAGCGACCGGTGCGGCGTCAGCAAGGCCTGGAAAAATGGCTCGTCGGCCCGGAACGAGGCGTTTGTGTCGCTCATGAGGGAATATTATAGGAAGGAAATGGCGCCTCCCAAGTCGAAAAAATCCGCAGCTGTCAGAAAACCTCAACCTGCCCTTGCCGGCAGCGGCCGGGCGCCCGGTGCACGGCCGCGAAAAGCCGCGTCGCGATCGCTCTACAGCCCTACCGAGGTGCATGAGATCTTCCGGCGTTTCTCCGTGCAGCGGCCGGAGCCGAAAGGCGAGCTCGACTATGTCAATGCCTTCACCCTGCTGGTCGCGGTGGTGCTGTCGGCGCAAGCGACAGATGCCGGCGTCAACAAGGCGACGAAGGCGTTGTTCGCGGCGGCCGACACGCCGGCCAAGATGCTGGCATTGGGCGAGGCCAAGGTCGGCGACTATATCCGCACCATCGGTCTGTGGCGCAACAAGGCCAAGAACGTGATCGCGCTGTCGAAGGCGCTGATCGAGGAGTATGGGGGCAAGGTGCCTCAGGATCGCGACGAGCTGGTGAAGTTGCCGGGTGTGGGGCGCAAGACCGCCAACGTCGTGCTCAACGTCGCCTTCGGCCAGCCCACCATGGCGGTCGACACGCATATCTTCCGCATCGGCAACCGGATCGGGCTGGCGCCCGGCAATACGCCCGAGCAGGTCGAACAAGGGCTGCTCAAGGTCATCCCGGCCGAATATATGCGCCATGCGCATCATTGGTTGATCCTGCATGGCCGATATGTCTGCAAGGCGCGCAAGCCCGACTGCCCGGTCTGCGTGATAGCCGATATCTGCAAGTCGAAGGAAAAGACCACCGACATACCGGCCCCGCTGGTGCCGATCGCGCCGCTGGATGAGACGTTTCCGGTCGAAGCCTAAGGCCGTTCGCTAATAACCGTAGCCGCGCGCCATGGCCGCGGCGAAGACCGGAATAAGCAGGAAGATAAAGCCCTCGGCGCGAACATAGTTCTTCACCGAGGCGAGTTCCGCGGCCGGCACCGCGAAGGAGGGGTTGCCGCCGGCCTGCCTGTTCCAGGAGAGAAAGCGCGTGGTGGGCACGATGGACAGCAGGCCGACGATGGCGAAGGCCACTATCTTTGCCCAGAACACCCAGTTGTAGACGTAGAATTCCCAGCCTTTGAGACCGAAGAACACCCGGCAGACGCCGACGACGACGATCAGCGCGGCGATGATGCCGTAGTGACGGTCGATGCCGGCAAGGCGCTTCAGCGTCGCCGCGCCCAGATCGCCGCGCACCAGCACGAACTCGGCGCCGATGATGCCGGCCAGCGAGAACACCAGAAGGTGATGCGCAATCGCCAGCAAGAGGTCGGTGGTGTCCATGGTTTTCTCCGGTCGACTTTGCGTTTCTAGGTCGGCTTCGCGCGCAAACTAGCATCGCCACGCGAAAAGCCCATAGCGATGCGGCCGTGCGAAGGCCGTCATGGCTGGAAGAGCCACCGCGTTGTCCTGGCCCTTGTTCGCGCGTCCCGGTTTGCTAAGCGCTGTCGCCTCAATGGAGGAAGCCATGAGCATCACAACGGAAGCCGGCGTGCCGATACTCGAGACGGCGCGCACCGTTCTGCGGCCGCACCGCCTGGGCGATTTCGAGACCTATGCCGCCATGTGGGCGGAGCCTGCCGTCACCCGTTTCATTGGCGGCAAGCCGCGCACGCGCGAGGAAAGCTGGATGCGCTTCCTGCGCCACGCCGGGCTATGGTCGCTGATCGGCTACGGGTTTTGGGCGATCGAGGACAAGGCGACGGGGCGCTTCATCGGCGAGGCCGGTTTCCATGACCTGAAGCGCAAGATCGAACCTTCGATCGAAGGCGTGCCGGAAGCCGGCTGGGCCATGGCCTCGGAGGCGCATGGCCGGGGCCTCGCGAGCGAGGTCGTCGGGCGGATCGTCGCCTGGAGCGACGAGGTGTTCGGACAGGCAAGAACCGTCTGCATCATCGATCCGGAAAACGGCGCTTCGCTCAAGGTGGCCGAAAGGAACGGCTATAGAGAGATTTTGCGGACCACCTATCACGAGAAGCCGACGATCCTGTTGGAACGGCAGGCCGGAGGGATTGTCCGATAGAGCGGTTAACGGAAACGGCGAACCGCTCTATCCTTTGTTTCGACGCGAATCCAGGCGGAAGGCTGCGGCAAGGCGCCGAGCCCTCCCACTACTGGAATTGCTCCAGCTCGGTAATTAGCCGGCTTTCCGGCGCAGCGCGCGCGCCAGAGTCTCCCAGCTATCCGCCGTTGCATCGCGCTCGCTCCGATTGCCACGCAGAACGGTGGTGGCATCGAACGGCTGGGGCCGGGCAATCGCATAGCCCTGGGCATAATCGACGCCGATCGTCTTCAGGCCCTCGACGATGCCGTCGCTTTCGACGAATTCGGCGATCGTGCGTTTTCCCGTGACCTTACCGATATGATGGATCATCTCGACCATGGCGCGGTCGATGCGGTCGTCGAGCATGTCCTTGACGAAGCCGCCGTCGATCTTGAGATAATCGACCGGCAGATGCTTGAGATAGGCGAAGGACGACATGCCGGAGCCGAAATCGTCGAGCGCGAAGCGGCAGCCCAGTCCGCGCAGGTCGGCAATGAAGCGCATCGCCTCGGTCAGATTGGCGATGGCGCTGGTCTCGGTGATCTCCAGGCAGATCGTTTCGGGTGCGATCGCGTGCGCGGCGAACTGCTCGCGCATGAAGCCGAGGAACGTCTCGTCGCCGAACGTCGCGCCGGATAGATTGATCGCGCAGGTGGATATAGGCGCCGCGCGCGGATCGGTAAGCCTCGCCGCCAAGGTGGCGAAAGCGTTGCGCACCACCCAGCGGTCGATCGCCGGCATCAAGCCGTAGCGCTCGGCCGCCGGAATGAAGCTCTGCGGGTTGACGAGGCTGCCGTCCTCGTCGGTCAGCCTCAGCAGAATTTCGATATGCGCGCCTGCCTCGGCAATATCGCTCCGCAGCGGCGCGATCTCCTGCGCATGCAGCCTGAAGCGGTTCTCGTCCAGCGCCGCATGCAGCCGCTGCACCCAGGCCATCTCACCGAAGCGTTCGCGCAGCGCCGTGTCACCGTCGCTGTGGAGCTGGACGCGGTTGCGGCCCTTTTCCTTGGCCATGTAGCAGGCGACGTCGGCGGCGCGCAGCACCTCCTCCAATGTCATGCCGGCATTGGCGACTTCGACCATGCCGATGCTGACGCTGATGTTGAAGGGACGTCCATCCCAGGAGAAATGCAGGTCCTGGACCGTCGCGCGCAGGCGCTCGGCCGTAGCCGCGGCACAGTCGGCATCGCAATCGAAGAGCAGCACGCCGAACTCGTCGCCGCCCAGTCTCGCCAGGATGTCGCCGGGCGGCAGCTCGTTGGCGAGCAGCACCGAGATCTGGCGCAGCAACTGGTCGCCGGCGGCGTGGCCACATGTGTCGTTGACGAGCTTGAACTGATCGAGGTCGAGATACATCAGCGCATGCCGGCGCAGCCTTTCCGGCGCTTCGGAGATCGCGCCCGCCAGCCGGTTCTCGAAGTCGCGGCGATTGACGAGACCGGTCAGCGCATCATGCGATGCCTGCCACGACAGGCGCTCGATATAGTCCTGCTCGCGCGTCATGTCGTGCAGGGCCAGAACGCAACCGAGAATCTTGCCGGAAACGATCAGCGGGGCGCCGTTCAGCGCCACGGGCACGACCGAGCCGTCGAGACGCTCCAAAAGCTGCGGGCGCACGTTGGAGCGGCGCGGCTCGCCTGCCAGCAGGCGCATGATCAGGTCGGTCTCCTCGACGCCGCTGTCCTTGTCGACGAGCCGGAACAACGAGGCGACTGGCTTGCCCCTGGCGGCCACCAGCGGACAGGCGAGCAGCCTTTCCGCTCCGGCATTCATATAGTCCAGCCGCCCCCCGGCATCGGTGCTGATGACGGCCTGACCGATCGAGGCCAATGTGATCTGAGCGCGCTCGCGCTCGGCGTTGAGGGCTGTCTGAAATGCCTGGCGCTGTTTCATCAGCTTGCGCGTGCGCCAGACGGCGAGCAGGATAAGCAGCGCGGCGGTCGCGATATTGGCCGCCGTCAGCGCCATCTTGATGAAGCGCGATCCTTCGCCCAGGCTGTCGGAGAAAGCCTTGGCAAGCGGCCCGATCCGGTAGTCGAGCTGGTGGATTTCCGCCTTCCAGAGACCGATCTCGACCGGCGAGGCCGGCCCTTTTTCGAGCCTGCGATGCATGTCGTCGCCAAGTCTTTCGATGGCGAGGATCATCTCGTCGGCGGCCGTCCAGCGGCGGATCGCGGTGTCGAGATAGCTGACGCCGCGGAAATTGCGGAACAGCCAGATCAGGCCGGCGACATCGTCGGGGTGGTTGTTGCCGCCAAGAAAACCAAGCCGGGCCGTATTCGTGTCGGGCTCGGCCTGTTCGAGCGCCAGCCGCGCGGCGCGATCGGCGAGCGGCACGGCGATGGCCTGACGATATTCGTTGAAATACTCTTCCCGGCCGGTGTCGGCATAGAGGCTCAGGAAATAGATGGCGTGCTTCTGCCCTTTCGACCATTGGCTTTCGCCGCCGACATAGGCGCGGACGGCGGACAGCGTATGGAGGCTGAGCGTAGCAACCAGCGCCTGGATCAGGACGACCGCGACGAAAGGCCAGACCAGTCCGATGAGACGCGGCGCGGCATCGGTCGACGAGAGCTTCATCCCATTCCCATGGAGCCCGTGCCCGGCTCCCTCGGTGTCTGTCCGACTGGTTCATCCGCCGGTTGAGACGATGTTCTTCCCCGCATGTCGCCCGCTTGCCGGCGACATCGATCCAGATAGCGCGCCTGGCTTAACGGCCGATAAATTTGTCCAGTATTTGTTTCATGATTTATTGCTTACGAAGGAGAAGTACGCTTACGCTGCGTGAGGACGATAGTAGTTGGATAGTATCGATCCGCGTTGCGCGGGCGCGGAAGAAAAGTTGGCAACATCAATCCGATAGCACCGGCGGCAGCCGTCTCTCAGCGTTTGGTCTTGGATTTGTTGAGAGCCACGGCTTCGCGAACGAGCGCCTTCAGAGCGTCTGCGTCGACCTTGTCGCCTTCCTTGAAATCGATGGCGCGCCTCGTATTGCCTTCGAGGCTGGAGTTGAAGAGCTTCTTGGGATCGGGCAGTGCCGCGCCCCTGGCGAAGGTCAGCTTGACGACGGCCTTGTAGGTCTCCCCTGTGCAGATGATGCCGGCATCCTCCCAGACCGGCACGCCGCGCCATTTCCACGTCTCGACGGCTTCGGGCGCGGCTTGCCGGATCAAGGCGCGGAGCCCGGCAAGCATCTCGCCGCGCCAGTCGCCGAGTTCCTTGATCCTCGCGTCGATCAGCTCGGACGGAGACTTCTCCTGCGTGCCGGCTTTTTGCATGTTGGGTTCTCCTTAGCTGATTGGAAAGTGCAACCGTGGCTGTGTCAGGGAGACGGCGCTTGACCTTTCCTACACCTACATCCGTTCGCCGGGCAGCCGGCTTGCCTGTTTCACCCAGGAGACGAACTGCTCCTCGTCAAGCTGGTCGTCCTCATGGATATGGAAATAGCGTGTGTCCCTGCTCTTGGATTCGACGGGCGGCACGGGCTTCAGCGACAGGCCGCGGAAAAACGCCACCTTGATGTATCTGGCGAAGCAGTGGATGCCGAGGAACCAGCCTTCGCCTTCCATGCCGTAGAATGGAGAGTTCCATTTGACGGCCTTCTGTACGTCGGGGACGGCCTCAATGATGAGTTGGTCGAGCCGGCGCCCGACCTCGCTCTTCCAGCCCGGCATCGCCGCGATATAGGCCTGCACGGGAGCGTCGCCATAGCCCTTGGTAATCTGCGGATTGCCGCCCGAAAGCAGGACAGGTTTCGCGTCCGCGGACCCGGCAGCCTTCGATTTCGCCTTCGCCATCAGGCCGATCCCGTGCGCTTGCCCGCCGGCTCACCGCGCTGCCTACCGGCATAGGGCAGCACGAACATGTAGAGCCCGCTGAACAGCAGCAGGAAAAGCGGGACCAACGGCGAATAGACGATCCAGGTGGGCGGCGGGCCCATGGCCATGGCGGCGAAATTGGCAATGACGGTGATGGTGAAGATGATCGATAGCCAGCGGTGAAGCTGCCTGATCCATTTGCTCCAGTGCAATCTAACCTCCCTTGCAAATGACGAGACGGATCGAGCTGCCTACCAGCGCGCCAGCTGCGAAAGCTGAATGAGGTTGCCGCAGGTGTCGTTTAGCTGCGCGATGGTGGCGCCGGTCACCGCGGTCGGCGCCATGGCGAAGGTGCCGCCATTGGCCTTGATGCGCTCATGGTCGGCCTTGACGTCGTCGGTGAACAGCATCAGCGCCGGCTGGCCCTGCTTGAAGATGGCCTGCTGATAGGTTTTTGCGGCCGGATTGTCGTTCAGCGCCAACTGCAGCTCGGTGCCGTCTGGGTCATCCGGCGAGACGACGGTTAGCCAGCGAAACGGTCCGTTGGTGAAGTCGGCCTTCTTGGTGAAGCCCAGCACGTCGGTGTAGAAGCCGAGCGCCTTTTCCTGGTCGTCGACATAGATGCTGGTCAGCTTGATCTTCATTTTTGGTGCCTCCATTGCTTACGCCTGCGGTTTGCGGCCAGCCAGGACCGTGTCTGTCTTTTGAAGCTTCGGCGGACGTCAGTCGATCCGCGAAAGCAGCTGTTCCAGGGCCGCGAAGTTGCGCTTCCAACCCACCGTGGCGCCGCGGTAGTACGGCTCCTGATCCGTGCGGAAGCCGACCTGCTCCATGCGCAGATGCGTGCCCGTGCCCGTCGGGGTAAGCGTCCAGGTGACCACGCTTTCAAGGTCCTTGGTGTCCCAGCTGTAGGACAGGGTCCTGTTGGCCTCGACCGTCCGCACCTGGCAGTCGACACCGCCCCATTCCGCGTTCAGGCTGAAGCGATGGTCCACGACCGGCTTGAAGTCGTTCTTCATCAGCCACTCCTCGATGAGATGCGGTTGGGTGAGCGCGCGCCAGATCTTTTCCGGCGGAAAAGGTATCTCGCGCTCGACGACGACGGAGCGCGTTGCGGCTTCATTCATTGATCCATCCTTTTGAGCAGGTCTTCCAGATCGTCGAACCGGCTTTCCCAGAACCCCGCCATGTCGCGCGTCCAGTCCATCAATGGCGCAAGCGCCTTGAGCTGCGCGCTGTAGTGGGTCTGGCGCCCCTCATGACGGTCACGCACCAGGCCCGCCTCCTTGAGGAGGCCCAGATGCTTCGACACCGCCGGCTGCGACACGCCGGCCTGCGCCGTGAGGGCTCCGACCGTCTGCTCGCCCTGGCGGCAGAGACGTTCGAAGATGGCGCGCCGCGTCGGATCGGCGAGCGTCCTGAACAGCATGTCGTGATCGGCCGTCATTCAATCAATAACCCGTTGGCTATTGATCGACGTATAACCACTGGGATATGTATGAGTCAACCAGCGAATGAGGGCACCAGGGCAAATCGCAATGGCTGGCTAAGATCCGTCCTCTGCGTTGGCGGCTTCGTCCAGCATCGATGCATCCTCGCCGAAGGCGCGGGTGGCGCGCGCCGCCGCCTTGAGCAGCGGGGCTTTCATGCGCTCGAGGAAGGCCGCGTCGACGCGCGTGCTGGGGCCAGCCAGCGTCAGCGCCCCCAGCAGCGTCCGTCCCGGTCCGAAGACAGGCGCCGATATGCCGGCGGTCTGCGGATCACGGTCGCCGATTGAAACGTAGTTGTAGGTCTTGCGGATCGTCTCGTAGGGCTCGCCCTGCTGGCCGGAGAAGGCGGCCAGCACGCGGCCGCCGGAACCAACAAGCAGAGGCAGTACGTCGCCCTCCCGGATCGTGTAGCGGATCGGATGCTTCGACTCCACTCGGTATAGGCAGGTGCGAAGGTCGCCGGAGCGAACATAGAAAGCGACGCTTTCCCAGCTCTGCTCGGAAAGATCGCGCATGATCGGCGAAAGAATATCCATCGCCACGACCGAACGCTGGTAGAGTGCGCCGAGCCGGAACGTGGCAGGCCCGATGCGATAGCGTCCGTTATCCAGACGCTCCAGCAATTGTCCGCGCATCAGCGAATTGGCGAGCCGCAGGATCGTGCTTTTGTAGAGGCCGGTACGGGCAGCGATCTCGGCGAGGCCGAGCGAGCGGTCTGCGGTGGTGAAGGCGTCGAGGATGGCAATGGCGCGGTCGAGCGCCGCAACGCCGTCGGCCGATGACGGGCTGGAGGTCGTGTCTGTCATTTCAACGGTGGTTTCATCGCGGTCGCCTATCCGGACCGACCCGGACACGCAGGTTTAGTCCCGCCGAAGTCGTTCTGTCTAGCAGAATGCCATTCCCATTGACAGAACGCGGTAACATTTGCTTGAACTTCTTTGCGGGTCTGAGGTCAGGCCACGTCTTGGCAGGCACCGGAGGAGGTGTCGTGATTTGGAGGAAGCCCATGCTGAACAGACGCAATTTCCTGGCGGGCACGGCGGCAGCCGGCGCCGCCGGTATCGCGGCCTTGCATCTCACGCCCGCGTTCGCGCAGGACACGCCGCAACTTCAGATTTTCGTCCCCGCGGCGCCCGGAGGTGGCTGGGACCAGACGGCCCGCGCGATCGACCAGGTGCTTCGCTCCGAGAAGCTCATCTCCGGCTCGCAGATCACCAATGTCGGCGGCGCAGGCGGCACGGTCGGCCTGCCGCAATTCGTCAATCAGTGGAAAGGCAAGGGCAATTCGCTGATGGTCGCCGGCATGGTCATGGTCGGCGCCATCATTGCCAACAAAGCCGCCAACAACCTTACGGAGGTGACACCGATCGCCCGCCTCACCGGCGAGTTCGAGGCGCTGGTGGTGCCGGCGGAGTCGCCATTCAAGACGGCCACCGATTTCGTCGCCGCGCTGAAAGCCGATCCGAGCAAGGTTCCGGTCGCCGGCGGCTCGGCCGGCGGCTCCGACCACATCCTGTTCGGCTTAATCGCCAAGACGGCAGGCGTGCCGGCGGCGAACCTCTCTTACGTGCCGTTCGCGGGCGGCGGAGAGGCATTGTCGGCGCTGCTCGGCAACCAGGTCGCGGCCGGCATTTCCGGCTACGGCGAGTTCTCCGAGCAGGTGAAGGCGGGCGCGCTGAGGTTGCTCGCCATCTCGGCCGACAAGCGCCAGGAAGGCATCGATGCGCCGACGCTGAAGGAGGCCGGCATCGATGTCGAGCTGTTCAACTGGCGCGGCGTCTTCGCGCCGCCCGGCATCTCCGATGACGACAAAGCCGCGATGATCAAGCTGGTCGAGACCATGGCCAAGAGCGATGCCTGGGCGACGGAATGCAAGAACCGCAACTGGACGCCGATCCTGCTCACCGGCGACGACTACGCCAAGTTCGTCACCGAGGACACCGCCCGCATCGGCGCCATCCTCAAGGATCTCGGTCTGGCCTGACGCCGCTTCAACCGGATCGCGGGGGCGGCACCGCCTCCGCGACAGCATGCGAACCGTGCTGCCAAACGAACTGCGGCGAAGCCGGCGGCCGCGAGCCGGCGATCCGGGGAGGATATCATGAGCACCAGCAAGCAGCAGGCGTCAGCCCCGCGTCTTGCCTTACCCGAACTGCTCATCGGCATCGGGCTGCTGATCTGCGCCGGCGCCGTCGCCTGGCAGACGCTGGCGATCCCGGTGTCGCCGCTCTACTCCAAGGTCGGCCCGACCGTTTTCCCGTACATCACCATGGCCGGGATGATCGTGCTTTCGCTGCTGCTCATACTTGCCGCTATTCGCGGCGGCTGGCAGCCTCAGGAAGAAAAGGAAACGCCAACCGACTGGAAGGCGATGGGCTTCGTGGCGGCGGGCCTGGTCGCCAATCTCCTCCTCATCCAGCCGCTCGGCTTCACCGCCGCCTCGGTGATCATGTTCGTGCTGGTCTGCTTCGGTTTTGGCAGTCGGCACCCGCTGCGCGACGCGCTGCTCGGCCTTGTGCTGGCGTTTGCCGCCTATTTCGGCTTCGCCAAGGCGCTCGGCGTCAACATCGGCGCCGGCGTGATCGAGAACCAGCTCAACGCGCTGCTCGGCGCCGCCTTCAGCGGCAAAGGGGGCTGAGGCAGTGGACACGCTCGGTCATCTCGCACATGGCTTCGCGGTAGCCTTCACGCCGACCAATCTGTTGTGGTGCCTCGTCGGCACCACGCTTGGAACGGCGATCGGCGTGCTGCCTGGCCTCGGGCCAGCGCTCACCATCGCGCTGCTTTTGCCGATCACCTATCAGGTGGCGCCCGAGGCTTCGTTCATTTTGTTTGCCGGCATCTATTACGGCGCGATGTATGGCGGCTCGACGACGTCGATCCTGCTCAATACGCCCGGCGAAAGCGCGACTATCGTGACCGCGCTCGAGGGCAACCGCATGGCGCGTTCGGGGCGCGGCGGCGCTGCGCTCGCCACCTCGGCGATCGGCTCGTTCGTGGCCGGCACGCTTGGCACGATGGGCGTCGCCTTTCTGGCGCCGACCGTGGTCAAATACGCAATAAAGTTCGGGCCGGCCGAGTATTTCTCGCTGATGGTGCTGGCCTTCATCACCGTTTCGGCGGTGCTGGGTTCGTCTTCGGTTCGGGGGCTTACCAGCCTGTTTGCCGGCTTCGTCATCGGCATGGTCGGCGTCGACCTGCAGACCGGGCAGCCGCGTTTTACCTTCGGCGCGGCCGAATTGCTCGACGGCGTCGACGTCATCATTGTCGCGGTCGGCCTCTTCGCGGTCGGGGAAACGCTCTACATGGCCTCGCGCCGTTATGCCGGCAAGGACGAGATCGTGCCGCTCAAGGGCTCGCTCTACATGACGGCCGCCGAATGGGCGCGTTCCTGGAAGCCGTGGCTCAGGGGCGCCGCGATCGGCTTCCCGATCGGTGCCCTGCCGGCCGGCGGCGCCGAGATCCCGACTTTCCTGTCCTATGCCATCGAGAAGAAGCTATCGAAACACAAGGAGGAGTTCGGCACGGTCGGCGCCATCGAAGGCGTTGCCGGGCCGGAAGCCGCCAACAACGCGTCCGCGGCCGGCGTGCTCGTCCCCATGCTTACTCTGGGCCTGCCGACATCGGCGACCGCCGCGATCATGCTCTCGGCCTTCCAGAGCTACGGCATCAATCCCGGGCCGCTGCTGCTGACGACGCAGGCCAACCTCGTCTGGGGCCTGGTCGCCAGCCTGTTCATCGCCAACATCATCCTTGTCGTCCTCAACCTGCCGCTAATCGGCCTTTGGGTGCGCCTGCTGAAAATTCCGGCGCCGCAGCTCTATGCCGGCATCCTGGTGTTCGCCACCGTGGGCACCTACGGCATCTCGCAGTCGCCGATCGACCTCGTCATCCTTTATCTCCTGGGAGCCGCCGGCTTCCTGATGCGGCGCTTCGATTTCCCGACTGCGCCGGTGATCATCGGCATGATCCTCGGGCCGCTCGCCGAAACGCAGTTCCGCCGGGCGATGACGATCGCCAATGGCGACTGGACGGTGTTCTATCGGCACCCGCTCTCGCTGACGTTGCTGGCGCTCGCCTTCCTCGGCCTGGTCGGGCCGCATATCTGGGCCTGGATCCAGCAGCGCCGCAGGCGCGGACCGGAGCATGTGCCGGGCGATGCCTGAGTCATTTGGAGCATCATGACAGACCTGCTTTCCGGCATCCGCGTCCTCGACCTCACCAATGTGCTGGCCGGCCCCTACTGCGCTTATCAGCTGGCGTTGCTCGGCGCCGACGTCATCAAGGTCGAGGCGCCGCCGGGCGGCGATCTGGCGCGTCAGCTCGGCGCCTCGCCGGAGCTCAACCGCGCCGGCATGGGGGCATCGTTCCTGGCGCAGAACGCCGGCAAACGATCGGTGGTGCTCGACCTGAAGAACCCTGACGGCCGCGAGCGTTTTCTCGATCTGGTCGCCACGGCCGACGCGCTGGTCGAGAATTTCCGGCCGGGCGTCATGGAGCGCCTGGGGCTCGGTCATAAAAAACTGAGGGAGACCCGCCCCAGCCTTGTCTATTGCGCGATATCCGGCTTCGGCCAGACCGGGCCGATGCGCGGGAATCCGGCCTATGACCAGATCATCCAGGGGCTGTCGGGGATTATGAGCATCACCGGCACGCCGGAAACCGCGCCGCTTCGCGTCGGCTATCCGGTTGCCGACACGCTTGGCGGGCTCGTCGGGGCCTTCGCCGTCGCCGCGGCTCTCGTCAAGCAGAAGACGACGGGCGAGGGGGCGTTCCTCGACGTCTCGATGCTCGAATGCACGTTGTCGGCGCTGGGCTGGCCGGTGTCGAACTATCTGACTGCCGGCGTCGAGCCGCGGCCGATGGGCAATGAGAACGTGACGGCGGCGCCCTCCGGTGCATTCCGCACCGGCGAGGGGCTGCTCAACATCGCCGCCAACAAACAGGAGCAGTTCGTCACTTTATGCGGGCTTATCGGACGGCCGGAACTTGCCTCCGATCCGCGCTTCACCGAGCGCGAGACGCGCAAGCGGAACCGCGCCGCGCTGAAGGTGCTGATCGAGGACGCGCTTGCGGGCGCATCCGCCGCGATCTGGGAAGAAAAACTCAACCGGGCCGGCGTGCCGGCGGGACGGGTGCTGACGATCCCGCAGGTGCTCGAGGAGCCTCAGGTCACGGAGCGCGCCATGGCAACCTCCTTCGAAGGGGTATCCGGCATGGATCGCCCGCTGACGGTGGTGCGCGGCGGCTTCATGGTCGACGGCGCCGCGCCGGTACCTGCCAAGCCGCCGCCGCGCCTCGGCGAGCATATGGACGAGGTGTTCGCCGCCTTGCCCGAGCGCGATACATCGAGAGCGCGAGCATGAGCGGGGAGAAAAGGACTGGCCGCGAGCGCGCGGAGGAATGGTGGCAGACCTCCATCATCGAGATGCGGCCGGGCGTCATCCGGCTGCGCGGCTACGAGATCCAGGACCTGATCGGCCGCGCCAGCTTCCCGGCGATGATCTGGCTGATGCTGCGCGGCGAGTTGCCGAGCGAGGAGCAGTCGGCGCTGCTCGGCATTGCGTTGGGCGCCGCAGTCGATCATGGCCCGCAGGCGCCGTCGATCGCGATCGCCCGCATGGCCGCTACCTGCGGCGTCGGCATCAACAACGCCATGGCCTCGGCCATCAACGTACTGGGCGACGTGCATGGCGGCGCCGGCGAACAGGCGCTTTCCTTCTATGGCGATATCGCCGCGACGATGGATGGCGGCGTTTCCCTGGTCGACGCGGTGAAGGCGCGGCTGGATCGTTTTTTCGTCGAAGATAAAGGCTACGTGCCAGGGTTCGGCCATCGCTTCCATCCGATCGATCCGCGCGCGCCGCGCCTGATCGAGCTGACGCGGGAATTCGCCGCGCGCGGCGTGATCGGCGGGCGTTTCGCCGATATTGCCGGTGCGATCGAGGCGGAAGTCGCCGCACGCAAGGGCAAAACGATCCCGCTCAACATCGACGGCGCCACCGCCGTCATCTATGGCGAGCTCGGCTTCCCCCCGGCGCTGACGCGCGGCCTGTTCGTGCTGTCACGGTCGGTCGGCATTCTGGCGCACGCCTGGGAACAGTCGCAGCAAAGCGATCGCAATAAGGGGCCGCTGCCCAGGGAGTGGCTATGGGCCTATACCGGCACGCCGGTACGGCCGCTCCCGAACGACACCGAATAGATGGCTGTCACACCGGGTCCCCCGGCGGAATGGTCAAATCCCTCAGCAGGGTCGAAAGCTCCGGCTCGTCGATGAGCAATGCGGCGTCGGCCGCGGGCAGCCACGCGCGCTGCCGGTTCGCGGCCTCCTGCCAGTCGGCAAGCTCCTCGGTGACCTGCAGCAGGTAGACCGCCACGTCGACGCGGATGAAGCCGTCGGTCATGCGTTTCCAATAGGAATAGGTGCCGGCAGGCTGCTTCAGCGCCTTGCCTACAACGCCCGCCTCCTCCTGGGCTTCGATCGTTGCCGCCTTGCGCCCGCTCTTGCCCTTCATCGGCCAGCCCTTCGGCACGATGAAGCGCCGCGTGGTGCGTGAGGTGACCAGCAGCACTTCAAGACTGCCGTCCTCCTGCAACCGATACGGAATGGCCGCCACCTGGCGGATCCGTTGGCCTTTCCTGGCTTTGCGAACTGCTTTCTTCTTGGTCGTTGCCATCCCAAATTCCGGTGAGAGCAGCGTTTCGCCGCACGCTCTCCGCGCAGCAAAAACCTGTCCTCCTGCAAACCCTGGAGCGTCTCACCGTTTCGGTTGGAAACGGCGAGCCGCTCTATTTCCCTGCCTTGAGGCAATTCCTGACGGAAGCCGTGTCACACTTTTCCTGGAATTGCTCCAAAACCACCGCCCTTGCAATCCGCATTTTGTGAGCAAGTAAGTCGGCTAATAAACGGAAAAAAACAAATGTCAGCGGCAGATCCTGGAGATCGTGTTGCCGACCGCTTCCATCCTGCATCTCTTGTCATATATCGGCACATCGGGCTGGCTCCTGGGCGGGGTCGGCCGGTCGAGCTCGCGATAGATTTGCTGCTGCTGCTGGTATTGCTGCCGCTGCAACCGGTTCTGCAGCTGCTGCAGCTCATTCTGCTGCACCAATGCATTGCGGTTCGTCGGGATGACGATTTGCGCATAAGACGGCCCAATCAGAGAAACCGAGGTCGCCAGCACGGCGCCGGCAAGAACAGCCAAGGTGCGACGAAGCATCCGCGCGGCTCCCAAACGAAAAACCATGCATCATCATATAGTGCGGGTGGCCGATAACGCCATGGGTGACTGCGAAACATGATGCGGCTCAAGGACGCCGCGCGATCGGACGCCGTAACGCCGGCGCTGGAGGTCGGCCGATATCCCGGTCAGCGAGGTCGCCAGTTTCCGCATCTGCGGAAAGGCGAGAGTTCTCCACCAGACAATGGGAGATCGAGGGTATTTCGCCGCTGCCGAGAATCTGCCCCGCAACCCGGCATTGCACTTGACGGAAGCCATCGATTCGCCGCTCTATCGGGTCGGCGCCGGGCTGGAGCTCAATGGCGTCAACGGCGTCGGATTGGCGATCAGATACAACGGCGCTTTCGTGAAACGGTGAAGCAGAACGCGGTCAGCGCGTCTCTCAAGGTCAGCTTCGAGCTGACGCGGGACGGCGGCCAAGAAGGGATGTCATGAGGACGAAGTACGCGTCTATCGCTGCGATGCTGGCAGTCGCCTGCATTGCCGGTGTGCCGGCGGCCGGATTTGCAGCGCAAAACAAGAGCGACAAGGCGGCGCCCGCGGCCCAGCCCGGCGGGGCGGCGGCCAAGCCGCAGCTGCCGGGCGGCGCTTCGGCGCTGTCGGAAACGCATGGCGACTGGACGGTCAACTGCCAGGTCACCGGCGCCAACAAGGTCTGTAGCCTGTCGCATCAGCAGTTCAACAAGCAGAGCGGCCAGCGGCTGCTGGCGATCGAATTGACGACCAAGACCGGCCAGGACTCCACGGGCACGCTGGCGCTGCCCTTCGGGCTTGCCCTGGCCAACGGCATCTCGCTCGAGATCGATGACAAGAAGCTGGACGGCACGCTGCAATTCAACACCTGCCAGGCGGTGGGTTGCCTGGTGCCGGTGACGTTCGACGCCGACACAACGCCGCTCCTGCAGAACGGCACCACGCTTAAGATCAACGCCACGGCGGCCGATACCATGCAGCCGATCTCCTTCACCATCTCGCTCAACGGCTTCGACAGCGCGCTGGCGCGGACGGCGGACCTGTTGGCGGACTGAGCGGACGGCAAGGTTTCACGCCGGGCGATCGGCGAAGCCGGTCGCCTTCATTCGTTTATGTCCGCCCCGCGCAGACGATAGCCCACGCCCGTCTCGGTGATGATGTAGCGCGGCTGGTCCGGGGCCTTCTCGACCTTCTGCCGCAGCTGGCGGACATAGACCCTGAGATACTGGACGTCGGTCGAGTCGTTCCAGATCTGCTTCATCAGGAACTGGTGCGTCAGCACCTTGCCGGCATATTGCACGAGGATGCGCAGGATGTCGTATTCCTTGGGCGACAGTTTCACCTCCTTGCCCTCGACCTTGACGATGCGCTTCACCAGGTCGACGGAGAGGTCGCCGGTGTGGAACACCGGCTTTTCGCCCTGCCGCTGGAACTTGTGGCGCAGCGCCACCCGGATGCGCGCCACCAGCTCGTTCATGCCGAAGGGCTTGGTCACGTAGTCGTCGGCGCCGAGCTCGAGCGCCTGGACGATGCCCGCCTCGTCGGTGCGGCTGGACAGGATGACGACCGGAATATCGAGGCCGTCGCTTCGCCATTTGCCGAGCAGTTCCAGGCCGGTCATGCCGGGCAGGCCGAGATCGAGCAGGATGAGGTCGGGGCGTGCGGTCTGGATGAGTTCGAGCGCCGCCTTGGCACTCGGCGCCTCGGAGACCGCATAGCCCTGGCTGCCCAAGCCGACGCGCAGCAATTTGCGGATCGGCGGCTCGTCGTCGACGACCAAAATAGAGACGGTCTGATTTGTCATGCCACATCATCCGTAACCGGTGCGCCGAGCGCCGGCAACTCAGCCGGTAACGGCATGCGGATGGTGAAGATCGCGCCTGGACGGTCGGCGCGGTTGGCCGCCGCGATCGTGCCGCCCATCGCCTCGATGAAGCCGCGGCTGATCGACAGGCCGAGGCCGGTGCCGGCGCGCACCTGGTCGCCTTTGCGCACGCGGTAGAAGGTGTCGAATATCCGCTCCAGGTCGTCCGGCGGGATGCCCGGTCCCTCATCCATCACCTGCAGGATGACGGCGCCGTTGTCCACCCAGGCCTGGAGCCGGATGGCAGAGCCGGGCAAGGCGTATTTGGCGGCATTGTCGAGGAGGTTGAACAGAGCCTGCTCGAACAGAACCGGGTCGAGCCGCAACATGGGCAGGTCGGCCGGAATGTCGGTCTCTATTCTGTGCTCGGCGGTGATCTTCTGCGCCCGGTTCAGCGCCGAGCCGACGACATCGCCGACATAATGGAGCGCGTAATTCGGCTCCATCGCGCCCGACTCGATCCTGGTCATGTCGAGCAGGTTGGCGATGAAGCGGTTTAGCCGCTCGGACTCGCTGACGACCGTCGACAGAAGCTCGGCGCGATCTTTTTCCGGCAGCGCCGGCGCGAATTCCTTCAGCGTGCCGGCCGCGCCCATGATCGCTGCAAGCGGCGTCTTCAGATCGTGCGAGATGGAGGTCAGCAGCGCCGAGCGCAGCCGGTCGGCTTCAGCCGCAAGCCTGGCGCGGTCGACGTCGGCGACGAGCTGGACACGCTCGATGGCCACCGCGGCTTGATCGGCGAGGGCATCCAGCAAGCGCTGCTGCTCGGGCGTCAGCAGCGGCCCTTGCTTGTCATTGTCGAGGCCGACGACGCCGATCGCGGTCCGTCCAGTGCGCAAGGGCAGATAGAGACGTTTTGCGCCGGGCAGCGTGTCGGCGCCGCGGCCGGCGGCGCGGTTGTGCTCCCAGGCCCAGCGCGCGGCCGCGATATCGGCCTCGGCCAGCGTGTCGTCCGGCGGATAGCCGGCCTTGACGGTGATGGTGCCGTTTTCCGGCAAAAGCAGCACGACGCGGACCTTCAGCATCGAGGCGATCTGGAAAGCGGTGGCCCATAGAACATCGTCGAGCGTGCCGGCGCCGGCGAGTTTCTTGGAGAAGGAATAGATGTCCTCGGTGGCGCGCGCCCGCGAACGTGCGGCGACCGCCTGGCGCTGCACGCGCGCCGTCAGGTTGCTGGCGATGATGGCGACGACGAGGAAGACCGTGAAGGCAACGATGCTTTCCGGATCCCTGATCGTCAGCGTGTAGCGCGGTTCGAGGAAGAAGAAGTTGAAGGCGAGCGCGGAGAGAAAACAGGCATAGAGCGCCGGCCAGAGCCCGAAGCTCACGGCTGCGGTCAGCACCGCCAGAAGCAGCACGCTGGCGAGATTGCGGACGTCGAGGAACTGGTCGAGGATCGAGCTGACGGCCAGTGCGCCGGCGACATAGGCGGTCGAGAACAGATAGGGCCAGATCTGGAAAGGCTTCTGCTCGGGCGCCGCCTTCACCCGCGCCGAGGGGACGTCGGCATCGCGCTCGGCGCCCGAGATGACATGGACGCTGATGTCGCCGGCGTTGCGGATCAGGTCGTAGGTGAGCGAGCCCTCGATCAGCTCGCGCCAGCGCGAGCGGGTCGGCCTGCCGATGACGATATGGGTGAAGTTGTTCGCCGTCGCGTGGCGCACGATGTCCTGAGCGACGTTCTGGCCGGGAATGGTGGCGATCTCGGCGCCGAGCTGTTCGGCGAGACGCAGGTTCCTGGCCAGGCGGTCCTTGTCCTCCTCGGAGAGGCCCGCAAGGCGCGGCGTGTCGACATGCAGCGCCGTCCAGGGCGCGCGCAGCCTGTCGGCGAGCCGG
This sequence comes from Mesorhizobium sp. WSM4935, assembly GCF_029625735.1. Taxonomy (NCBI): domain Bacteria; kingdom Pseudomonadati; phylum Pseudomonadota; class Alphaproteobacteria; order Hyphomicrobiales; family Phyllobacteriaceae; genus Mesorhizobium; species Mesorhizobium sp. WSM4935. Next base: position 37,336 of record NZ_JARTVR010000023.1, read on the forward strand.
CGCGCATAGCGGATGCGGGCCGCCCCGCCAGGCTGCGAGTCGACGCAGACGAGAACCCGCTCGCCGGCCGCCCACGGCCCTGGAATGGCGTGCGACTGCATGTGGTTGAGCAGCTGCTCGTCGACGCGCTGGGCGGTGCGGCGCAGCGCCAGTTCGCGCAGCGCCGTCAGATTGCCCGGCGAAAAATAGTTGTCGATGGCGCGCTGCGCGGTGTTGGGGAAATAGACCTTGCCGTCCTGCAGCCGTTTGATCAGGTCGTCGGGCGTGAGGTCGATGACCTCGATGTCGTCGGCCTCGTCGATGATGGAATCGGGAACCGTCTCGCGGACCCTGACGCGGGTGATCTGAGCGACGACGTCGTTCAGGCTTTCGACATGCTGGATGTTGAGCGTGGTGTAGACGTCGATGCGTTGCGCCAGGATCTCCTGCACATCGAGATAGCGCTTGGGATGCCGGCTGCCGGGCGCGTTGGTGTGGGCGAGCTCGTCGACCAGGACGAGAGCGGGGCGCCGCTTCAGGATGGCGTCGATGTCCATCTCGTCCAAGGTCTGGCCGCGATAATCGACCAGACGGCGCTGGATCACCTCATAGCCGTCGACCAAGGCCTGGGTTTCCTTGCGGCCATGCGTCTCGACGACGCCGATCACGACATCGATGCCGTCGGCGCGGCGGGCGCGGCCCGCCATCAGCATCTCGTAGGTCTTGCCGACGCCGGGCGCGGCGCCGAGGAATATGCGCAGGCGGCCGCGGCCCTCGCGCCCGGCATGTTCGAGGAGCGCGTCGGGAGAGGGGCGGTTCTCGGGGTCGGTTCTGTCGTCCGGCATCAGTCCAATCATGAATTGCGCCGGAGACCGTGTCGATCCCCGGCGCGGAGCGGATTTACTTCAGCTCGTCCAGCGCCAGATTCAGTGCCAGAACGTTGACCACCGGCTCGCCGAGGACGCCAAGCTCGCGGTCCTCGACATGGCTGTCGACCAACCCCTTCACCTTGGCCTCGCCCATGCCGCGTGCCTTGGCGACTCGCGGCACCTGGAAATAGGCGGCGTCGGGGCTGATGTCGGGATCAAGCCCGCTGCCGGAGGTGGTGACCAGGTTCATCGGCACCGGCGCATTGGGGTTTTCGGCCTTCAGCTTCTCGGCGTCGCCCTTGATGCGTTCGATCAGCTTCGGATTGGTCGGGCCGAGGTTCGAGCCGCCGGAGGAGGTCGCGTCGTAGCCATTGCCGGCGGCTGACGGCCGGCCGTGGAAATAGCGGTCGCCGGCGAAACCCTGGCCGATCAGGCTGGAACCGATCACCTTGCCCTCCCTGACGATCAGACTGCCATTGGCCTGGTTCGGGAACAGCACCTGGGCGATGCCGGTCATGCCGATCGGATAGATCAGACCGGTCAGCACCGTGAAGAAGACGATCATGACAAAGGCGGGTCTGAGTTGCTTGAGCATCGGATCAATCCTTATGCGAGGCCGAGGGCCGTGACGATCAGGTCGATCGCCTTGATGCCGACGAACGGGACGATGATGCCGCCGAGGCCGTAGACCAGCAGGTTGCGGGTGAGCAGCGAGCCGGCGCCGATGGCGCGGTATTTCACGCCTTTCAGCGACAGCGGGATCAGCGCGATGATGATCAGCGCGTTGAAGATGATGGCCGACAGGATGGCGCTCTGTGGCGTCGCCAGATGCATGATGTTGAGCGCCTGCAGCGGGCCGGCGGACTGGCCGGGCGCCATGTAGAAGACCGCGAACATCGCCGGAATGATGGCGAAATACTTGGCCACGTCGTTGGCGATCGAGAAGGTCGTCAGCGAGCCGCGCGTCATCAACAGCGCCTTGCCGATCTCGACGATCTCGATCAGCTTGGTTGGATCGCTGTCGAGGTCGACCATGTTGCCGGCCTCGCGCGCGGCGACCGTGCCGGTGTTCATGGCGACGCCGACATCGGCCTGGGCGAGCGCCGGCGCGTCGTTGGTGCCGTCGCCGCACATGGCGACCAGCTTGCCCTTCGCCTGCTCCTCGCGGATCAGCGACAGCTTGTTCTCCGGTGTGGCCTGGGCGAGGAAATCGTCGACGCCGGCCTCCGCGGCGATGGCCGCCGCGGTAAGCGGGTTGTCGCCGGTGATCATCACCGTGCGGATGCCCATCTTGCGCAGCTCGGCGAAGCGCTCGCGGATGCCGCCCTTGACGATGTCCTTGAGGTGGACGACGCCGAGCAGGCGGCCGTCGCGTTCGACCGCCAGCGGCGTGCCGCCGGCCTTGGCGATCTCGTCGGCGATCGCCTGCAGGTCGCGGATGGTTTCGGTCGTCGGACGCGCGCCATGGGCGGCGACGGTCGCCTGATTGACGTGATTGAGCACCGCGTCGACCGCGCCCTTGCGCACGGAGGAGCCGTCGATGTCGACGCCGCTCATGCGGGTTTGTGCGGCGAAGGGAACGAAGGTGGCGTGCAAGGTCGCCATGTCGCGGGCGCGGATGCCGTATTTCTCCTTAGCCAGCACGACGATCGAGCGACCTTCCGGCGTCTCGTCGGCGAGCGAAGCAAGTTGGGCGGCGTCGGCAAGCTCCTGCTCGGTGACGCCCTTGACCGGACGGAACTCGGTCGCCTGGCGATTGCCGAGGGTGATGGTGCCGGTCTTGTCGAGGAGCAGCGTGTCGACGTCGCCGGCGGCCTCGACGGCGCGGCCGGACATGGCAAGCACGTTGAAGCGCACCAGCCGGTCCATGCCGGCGATGCCGATGGCCGACAGCAGCGCGCCGATCGTGGTCGGGATCAGTGTGACGAACAGCGCGACGAGGATCGTCACCGGGATATAGCCGCCCGAATAGGAAGCGAAGCTCGGGATGGTCGCGGTCGCCAGCACGAAGATCAGCGTCATGCCGACCAGCAGGATGTTGAGGGCGATCTCGTTCGGCGTCTTCTGGCGCTCCGCGCCCTCGACCAGCGAGATCATGCGGTCGAGGAAGGTCTGGCCGGAGGCGGCGGAGATGCGCACGCGGATCCAGTCGGAGAGCACCTGGGTGCCGCCGGTGACGGCCGAGCGGTCGCCGCCGGACTCGCGGATCACGGGCGCGGATTCTCCGGTGATCGCGGCCTCATTGACCGAGGCCACGCCTTCGATCACCTCGCCGTCAGCGGGGATGATGTCGCCGGCTTCGACCAGCACGACATCCCCGACCTTCAAGCTGGTGCCCGGCACCAGCTTGAACTTGTCGCGGTCGCCGTTGACGAGCAGCTTGGCCTCAGTCTCGGTGCGCGCCTTGCGCAGCGAGTCGGCCTGCGCCTTGCCTCGGCCCTCGGCCACGGCTTCGGCGAAATTGGCGAACAGCACGGTGAACCACAACCAGATGATGATCTGCAGCGTGAAGCGGCGATCGCCGCCGCCGGCGATCAGGTCGCGGAGAAAAAGCACGGTGGTGAGCAGCGAGACGACCGCGACGACGAACATCACAGGATTCCTGACCAGCGTGCGCGGATCGAGCTTGCGGAAGGCGCCGCCGATGGCGGGCACCAGGATGTGCGGGTCCATGATAACAGCGGATTTGGACTGGCTCATTTTTGCACTCCGGTATCGGTTATGTTGGACGGCGCCGGGTGTTCGGTCTTCGGGAACAAGTGCGGAAGGCCGGTGGCCAGCAGCCACAGCGCGAACAGCACGACCGCCATGCCTAGAAAGGTTGAGAGCGTCGGGAAGGGACGAGGCTTCTCGTCCCTTCCATTCCCGTCACCGGTCCGGTGACGGTCGTTGCGACGTATGTCGTTGAAGCGGGGCATGGTCATTTCAGAAGATCTGTCCATGGATCATCGCCAGGTGCTCGACGATCGGACCGACGGCGAGCGACGGGAAGAAGGTGAGGCCGCCGACGATGACGATGACGCCGACCAGCAGACCGACGAACAGCGTGCCGTCGGTCGGGAAGGTGCCGGCCGAGGCGGGCACGGTCTTCTTGCCGGCCAGCGAGCCGGCAGTGGCCAAGGCCGGGACAATGACCAGAAAACGGCCCATCAGCATGCCGATGCCCAGCGTGATGTTGTACCAGGGCGTGTTGCCGGAAAGGCCGCCGAAGGCCGAGCCGTTGTTCGCGGCGGCCGAGGTATAGGCATAGAGCACTTCCGAGAAGCCGTGCGGGCCGCCATTGGCCATTGAGGCGACGGCGCTCGGCAGGACCACGGCGATGGCCGTGAAGATGAGCATCGCCAGCGGCAGGCACAGAATGGCGAGCATCGCCATCTTGACCTCCTTGGCCTCGATCTTCTTGCCGAGATATTCCGGCGTGCGACCGACCATCAGGCCGGCGACGAAGACGGCGACGACGACGAACATCAGGATGCCGTAGAAGCCGGCGCCGACACCGCCGACGATGATTTCGCCGAGCTGCATGTTGATGAGCGGGATCATGCCGCCGAGCGCGGTGAAGCTGTCATGCATGGCGTTGACGGCGCCGCAGGAAGCGGCCGTGGTGATGACGGCGAACAGCGCCGAGGCAGCTATACCGAAGCGCGTCTCCTTGCCTTCCATGTTGCCGCCGTCGATACCGAGCGCATGGACCAGCGGGTTGCCGGCGGCTTCCGCCCAGTAGCAGACGGCGATTCCGACCAGGAACAGCACGCCCATGGAGGTGAGGATCGCCCAGCCCTGGCGCTCGCTGCCGACCATGCGGCCGAAGACGTTGGTGAGCGCGGCGCCGATCGCAAAGATCGACAGCATCTGGATCAGGTTCGAGATCGCGTCCGGATTCTCGAACGGATGCGCGGCATTGGCGTTGAAGAAGCCGCCGCCATTGGTGCCGAGCATCTTGATGGCGACCTGCGAGGCGACCGGCCCGAACGCGATGATCTGCTTGGCGCCTTCCAGCGTGGTCGCGTCGACATACGGCCCGAGCGTCTGCGGGATGCCGAGCCACACATAGGCGAGCGTCAGCATGACGCAAATCGGCAGGAGCACGTAGAGCATGCAGCGGGTGAGATCGACCCAGAAATTACCGATCGACTTGCCGGACGCGCGGGCGAAGCCGCGGATGAGCGCAATGGCGATGGCAATGCCGGTGGCGGCCGAGACGAAGTTCTGCACGGTGAGGCCGGCCATCTGCACGAGGTACGACATCGTGCTTTCGCCGCCGTAGTTCTGCCAATTGGTGTTGGTGACGAAACTGACTGCGGTGTTGAAGGCGAGGCCGGGCTCGACCGCCGCCATGCCGGCGGGGTTGTAGGGCAGGGCGCCCTGCAGCCGCTGCAGCACATAGAGGACCAGGAAGCCGGCGAGGTTGAAGAGCAGCATGCCGGTCGCGTAGACGGCCCAGTGCTGTTCTTGCCTGTCGCTGGTTCCGGCGAGACGATAGAGCCCGCGTTCGATCGGAACGAGCACCGGCGACAGCAAGGTGCGGTCGCCGCTAAAGACGCGGTGCATATAGAGGCCGAGCGGCTTCACGAGCAAAAGCAGGATCCCGCAATAAACGAGGATCTGTATCCAGCCGTTGAGTGTCATGATGTGACCTTCCGTGCGCCGATCAGAAGCGTTCTGGGCGGATCAGGGCGTAGGTGAGGTAGGCGAGCAGGAACAAGGTCACGGCGCCGCCGAGCGTGTAATCGAAAAGCATGGTCCGGCTCTTCCGCTCAGATCATGTCGCAGGCTTTGACGTAGGCGAAGGACAGGACGAAGAACAAAACCCCGATCCCGAGAACTATGAGGTCCATTGCAGGTCTTCCTTGTCTGTGTTTGCGGGTTCAAAACGGCGCGCGGACGCACGCCACCTTGGCTGCGGCGATCGAAGCGCTTTTCAAAGGAAGATATGGACCCGACCGCCATAAAGGTTCGAGACGGGAAGGATGGGAAAGATATAGGAATTCTATAGGGGTTTTGGCCCGGGCCCTTGGGTGAACCAGTGCGCCATGCAGCCGAGAAGGGCGCTTCCCTTGCGCCGATGCCTCAAGCGCTTCAGAGCGCCGGTCGCCGGTCCTTCCACGGCATCTCCTCTTCAAGTTGCGTGGACAGCGCCAGCACCGTCGCCTCGTCGCCATAGCGGCCGACGAGCTGGACGCCGATCGGCACGCCGCCGGCCGATTGCCCGACCGGCAGCGAGATCGCCGGAAGGCCGGAGATGTTGAAGGGGAAGTTGAAAACCGCGTCGCCCCCATTTGGCGTTGTAGCGGTCGAGGTCGGTTTCCGACATGTCATAGTAGCCGAGCGGACGCGGCAGCTGTGCCAGTGTCGGGGTGATGAAGATGTCATTGGGGGAGAGGTCGCCGACGATGTCGCGGCCGATCAGCCTCAACTGCTCGACGTCGGAAATATGCTTGATGCCGCTGGTCGCGCGACCGCGCTGGATGATCGCCCAGGTCACCGGTTCGACATCGTCCGGGGTGACTGGCCGGCCGACCAGCGTCTCCAAGAAGCCGAACGTGGCGGCTGTCTGTACGCAGGTCATGTCGGTATAGGTCTTCCACACGGCGTCGGCATCGAGCGGCATGTCGTGCTGCTCGACGTCGTGGCCGAGGCGTTCGAGCGCGGCAGCCGTGGAAAGCACGGTCGCCTTGACTTCGGGATCGATCGCCGTGCCGTTGGGCGGCGTGACGGTGAAGCCGATGCGGAGTTTCTTCGGCGCACGCGCGGAGAGGCTGAGCCAACTGTCACTGGGAACCGGCGGCGTGTAGGGGTCGCCGGGCAGGGCGCCAGCCACCGCGTCGAGATAGGCGGCGGTGTCGCGCACCGTGCGCGAGCAGCAGAGGAAATAGGCGCCGCCATACCAATAGTCGCCGAAGGGCGCGAGGCTGACCCGACCGCGCGACGGCTTCAGCCCGACGATGCCGCAGCAGGACGCGGGCACACGGATCGAGCCGGCGCCGTCGCTGGCTTCGGCGATCGGCACCATGCGCGAAGCGATCGCGGCGGCGCCGCCGCCGCTGGAGCCGCCCGGCGTGATGCCTTCCATGGGTTCCTCGTCGTCCCGTAGAGTTTTGGCTCCGTGGTGATCGACCAGCCATTCTCCGGCGCGTTGGACTTGCCGACGAGCACCAGGCCCGCCGCCTTGATGCGGCGCACCACCTCGCTGTCGGAATCGGCGACGAAATCCTTCAGGTAGAAGCAGGAGTTGGTGTTGGGCGCGCCTTTCCAGGACGAGGCGAGCTCCTTGACCAGATAGGGCACGCCGGCAAAAGGCGCGTTCTTGTCCACCGTCGCCGCCTGGGCGCGCGCCATGTCGTAGAGGCGATGGACGACCGCGTTGAGCGAGGGGTTGAGGCGCTCGATCGTGGTGATCGCCGCTTCGACCAGCTCGGCGGGAGAAACCTCGCCGCGCTTCACCAGGCCGGCCAGCGCCAAGGCGTCGGAAGCGGTGTAGGTCTCGAGCAGGCTCTCCGAAATCGCGGCCATGTGTTTCCTCCCGTTAGGTCCTAGCTGAAGGCTGAGAATGGCTCGGTGGACTCACCCAGTCTCCGCTTCGCTTGGCTGACCTCTCCCCGGGGGAGAGGAGATTGTCAGCGCCGGCATTCCTCTTCGCCCCGCCCGGGGAGAAGAGGACCGCGAAGCGGCCGGATGAGGGGACTGGCGCGACCGGTGACCGGGAACCTTCACGCCAACTCGACGGTGCACTTTTCCGCGATGCTCTGCTCGGCCGCCAGCACGATGCGCAGGCTATTGACCGCCGCATCCATCTGCTCGCTGAGATCGAGGTCCTCGCGGATGGCGCGCAGGAAGAAGGCCTGCTCGCGGTCGCAAAGTTCCTGGTGCCCGGGCTCGTCCTCCATGCTGATGATTTCGTCGGGCTTGGAGAAATTCTTGTCGCCGTCGACCTGCGCATAATGGATCTTTAGCGCGTCGGTCTTGGTGTGGCGGTCGATGTCGGCGGAGTCGGACACCTCCTCGGCATCCTTGGCGCCGCTGCCCGACTGGCCGGCGACGATCGAGACGGCACCCTTCGGGCCGACCACGTCCTTCACGAAATAGGCCGTCTCGCTCATCATCGGACCCCAGCCCGCCTCATACCAGCCGACCGAGCCGTCGTCGAAGGTGACGTGCAGATGGCCGTAATTCTGCTTGTCGGCCTCGGCCCACAGCTTGGCGCCGATGCCGTGCACGCGCACCGGCTTGGCGCCGGTCAGCTGGCACATGACGTCGACATAATGCACGCCGCAATCGACGATCGGGATCAGCGAGTCGATCAGGTTCTTGTGCCAGTGCCAGGCGGTGCCGCTGCTCTGCTGGTTGAGGTTCAAACGCATCACCAGCGGCTTGCCGAGCGTCTTGCCGACCTCGATGAATTTGATCCAGGATGGATGGACGCGCAGGATGTAACCCAGCACCAGCTTACGGTTCTTGGCGCGCGCGGCGGCCACCACCTTCTCGGCATCCGCGATGTTGGTGGCGAGGGGCTTTTCCATGAAGACATGGCAGTTGGCGGCGATCGCCTTCAGCGCATATTCGGCATGCGTGTTCGGCCAGCTGTTGATGGAAACCGCATCGGGCTTGGTCTCCTTCAGCGCCAAGTCGAAATCCTCATAGAGCGGATAGCCGGCCAGCTCCTTCGGGATCTTCTTGTTGCTCTTGATCGAGCGGCTCATGATGCCGACGATCTCGAAGCCTTCGGAGCGGTGATAGGCGCTGGCATGCGAGGCCCCCATGTTGCCCAGACCAACCACCAGGATTCTTACTTTGTCGGCCATGTCAGCCTCCCTAATTCTTGATTCAATCATGGGCGGCGATCGATCGCCGCCCATTGCCCGGCCCTTTCCTCTCCCCCCCTCCGGAGGGAGAGGAAAGGAGCCAGCTCCCTCACTTCACTGCCGAGTCGAACAGGTGCGCCTTGATCTTCTCGACGTCGAGCGCGGCAAAGCCTTCCGACAGCTTCACGCCTTCGGCATCGGCTTTGACCTTGGCCTTGTCGAAGTCGTTGGCGGCCGGGATCAGGTCGTTGGTGCAGACATCCTCTGCCTTCACCGGCGCGGTGATCTGGCCAATCTTGAGGATCTCGTCGAAGAAGCCCTGCCAGCTCGCCATGTCGTGCGAGCCCCAGCCGCCGCGCTTGTCCATGTCGCCGCGGAAGACGTTGATCTGCTGCAGGATCGAGGTTGTGCCGAGTTCCGGCCCGAGATTCTTGGCGAGCGTCGGGAACTGCTCGAACACGGCCTCGACCGAGGCGCGCGGGTTCTGGTAGCCGAATTCGAGCCCCATCGCCCAGCCGCGCAGGTATTTCTCCAGGAATGCCTTCTTGTCGGCATCCTCGAGGTCGGCGGTGCGCACGACGAAGGTGTTGGCCGGCAGCTTGGAATTCTGCACGCCGAGCCAGTATTCGAAATCGAGCCCCTTGGCGATCCATTCGGCGCGCAAGCCTTCCCAGGAGAGTGCTGCATCGCCCTGGCCGCCAGCAAGCGCGGTGCCCCAGGTCGGCCAGCCGGCCTCGACATATTTCACCTTCTTGATGTCGACCTCTTGAGCCGCAAGCAGCGGATCGACGATCGCCTGCCAGGCGGCGGAGCCGAGCAGGATGGTCTTGCCTTCGAGATCCTTGAGGTTCTTGGTGCCCTGGCCCTTGCGGAAAGCGATGCTGAAGGTGTCGCGCGCGCCCATGTGGAAGACGGACTTCAGCTTCATGCCGTTCTGGATGGCGAAGGAGAAGACGCCGGGAGAGGGGAAGCCCATGTCGGCCTGGCCGACATCGACGAACTTCACCGTCGCAGTGCCGTCCGAGGGGCCCGGTTGCATGTCGGTGTTGAGGTCGCCGAAATAGCCGGCTTTCTTCGCCGACCAGTAGGGATAGTCGTCCAGCACTTCGAGCGTGCCGCGCGGCGAGATCCAGGTGAATTTTTCATAGGCCGCGGCTCTCGCCTTCAGGCCGGATGCGCCGAGCGCGGTGGCTGTCACGACGCCGGCTGCCGTCACCTGCAGGAAATAGCGGCGGCTGATGCCGGCCGGGACGCTGGAATGGATCGGATTGTCGTTGGTCATGGCATTCCCCTTTTGTTGATTGCCCTTTTGTCGATCGCTTGCCTTGCCTTCTTCGCCCGCCTCCCGGGCATTCATTTTTTCGTCTTTAGGTCTCCCAGCTCGCCCATTTCTTGCCGATCAGGAAGAACAGCACGTAGATCAGGATGCCGAGCGTCGACAGGATCAGCACCACCGCGAAGAATTGCGGCATCTGGATCATCGACGAGTAGGAGGTGAGCCGGTTGCCGAGGCCGAAGCCGCCGCCGACCATCTCGGCGCCGACGGCAGTGAGCAGGCCGAAGATCGCGCCGATCATCAGGCCGACCAGGATCATCGGCAGCGCCATCGGCGCGCGGATCTTCCAGAAGATCTGCAGAGTGCTCGCGCCATAGGAGCGGGCCAAGGCGATCTTGGCGCTGTCGACGCGGCGGAAGCCGGTGGCCGCGTTGATCATCACCATCGGGCCGGCTGCCAGCGCCACGGCGATGATGCGCGGCGTGTAGCCGAAGCCGAAGCGCAGGATGAGCAGCGGCACCAGCGCCAGCATCGGCGTGGTGACGAGGATCAGGATATAGGGAGCGACGATTTTCTCGGCGAAGGGGAACTGCGTGATCACCGCCGCCATCACCAGGCCGACGACGGCGCCGATGGCGAAGCCCGAGACAAGCTCGACCAGCGTATAGCCGAGATGCGGGGCGATCAGCGGGAACTCGTCGAACAAGGCGTAAACGATCGAGCTCGGCGGCGGCATGATGTATTGCGGCACGTGGAAGATACGCAGCGCCAGCTCGATGCCGCCGATGATTACCACGGCAACAGCGAGGATAGCCGCCACCTCGGCGCCGGACTTGATGCCGGGGCCGCTGGAAAAAGCCGACAGGTTGGTCAGGCTGACGTCCTGCCCATCTCCCGATTTGGCCTTCGAGAATTCCGGAATGGCGTCGCCCCCGCTCACGGCCTGATCCTCACGATTTCAGCGCTCTTATGCTCCGGCTGTTCCTGGGCCTTCGGCCGGCGCTCGCCGACGATGTCCATCTTGATCCTGTTGGTGAGGTCGAAGACCTCTTTCGTCGCCATGATCTCCAGCGAACGTGGCCGCGGAAACGGCACATCGTAGACCTTGGCGACGCGGCCCGGACGTGTGGTCAGCACCACCACGCGGTCGGAGAGGAAGATCGCCTCCTCGATGCTGTGGGTGATGAAGACGATGGTGGTCTTGGTGTCGAGCCAGATCTCCTCGACGAGGCGGTTCATCTCCTCGCGGGTGAAGCTGTCGAGCGCGCCGAAGGGCTCGTCCATCAGCAGCACCGAAGGCTTCAGCGCCAGCGCGCGCACGATCGCGGCGCGCTGCTGCATGCCGCCGGAAAGCTCGCGCGGGAACTTGCCGCCGAAACCGTCGAGTCCGACGCGGTTGAGCAGATGCGCGATCCAGGCGCGATCGGGCTTCTCGCCCTTGATCTCGAAGGGGAAGTTGATGTTGGCGTCGAGGTTGCGCCAGGGCAAAAGGTTCGCTTCCTGGAAGACGATGCCGATCTCCGGGCGCGGGCCGGTGATCTCCTTGCCGTCGAGCAGAATGGAGCCGGCCGTCAGGCGATGCAGGCCCGACATCGACCACAACAGCGTGGTCTTGCCGCAGCCGGAGGGACCGACGATCGAAACGATCTCGTTGGAGTGCACATCGAGGCTGCAGCGATCCAGCGCCAGAAGGTCGCCGGAGCCCGTCTGATAGACCTTCGTCGCTGCCTGCACGCCGAGCTTCGGCGTTCTTGCGCTTGCCGTACTCATGCTCCCCCTCGGAGACTGCGCGATGCGTTGCCGGAAGGCCCATCTGTCCGCGAAATCAGTCTGTAACTATCCTACTTTACTGTCAAGCGGCGGCAGACCTCACAAGCAATCAGCTTCAATCAGCTCTTATCTAAGCGTCTGGTTTTTATCGGGTTTATGATCGCTTGCGGGGCGTGTTACTTTCCTACATACTCGTACGGGTTGATTGCCTATGGTCAGCGGGCCGATAATCGCGAAGATGACAGGTCCCGAAGCGGGCTGGGGAGGACTGGCCAATGACCGAAGCCGACAGCCAGGCGTTGCGAATGACCGATGAGGATAGCGACCGGCATGACCATGTCAGGCGCATTCCCGATATCATCTCGCAGGTGAAGGACAGCTATGCGGAGCTGCGGCCTGCCGAGCGCCGCGTCGCCGATGTCGTGCTCGACGATGTCAAATATGCGGTCGACGCTTCCAATGCCGCGCTTGCCCAGCGCGCCGGGGTCAGCGAGCCGACGGTCACCCGTTTCTGCCGCGCCATCGGCTGCGAGGGCGTGCGTGACTTCAAGCTGAAGCTGGCGCAGAGCCTGGTGGTCGGCGCGCTCTATCTTGCCACCAAGCCGCAACCCGTAAACAGCGATAGCGGCATGCCGTTCTGGAACGCCGTGTTCGGCGAGGCGCGGCGGGCGCTGCAGGAGGCGGAGCGGCAGATCGATCCGGGACAATTGCAGAAAGCGGCGGAACTGATCGCCAAGGCGCGGCAGGTGACGGTGTTCGGCCTCGGCGGCAGTTCGTCGGCGCTGGCCCAGGAAACGCAATACCGCCTGTTCCGCTACGGCATCACAATCAGCGCGCAATGCGATCCCTATTTGATGCGCATGACCGCTTCGACGCTGAAGCCCGGCGATCTGGTCATCGCGATCTCGGCAACCGGCCGCACGCGCGAAGTGATCGAGGCGGTGGAACTCGCCAAGCATTACCGCGCCGACGCGATCTGCGTGACGGCGCCTGATACCGAGCTGACGCGTGTCTGTGACGTGCGGCTGACGATGGCGGTTCCGGAATATCCCGACACGCTGAAGCCGACCGCTTCGCGCTACGCATTCCTCGCGGCCATCGATCTGCTGGCGGTGGCGACCGCCTACAGGATCGACGGCCCGGCGCGCGAGACCGTGCGCCGGGTCAAGTACAACGCCCAGATCCATCGGACAGGCAAGGAGATGGAGCCGCTCGGGGATTGAGACGGGTTCTTCCTTCTCCCCTAAGGGGAGAAGGGAAAGTCGGCGACCCCGGCTTCAGCGAACCAACACTGCGCCGGCTTCGGCGATATGAAAAAGGGAACGAAGAAGAATGCTCGACATCGCACCATCGCAACAGGCGGCAACTTGGCTCGGCTCGTTCGGCCGGGCGCTCGAGGCCGGCGATATCGAGGCGGCCACGAACCTCTTCGCGGAGGATGGCTATTGGCGCGATCTTTTGACCTTCACCTGGAACATCAAGACCATGGAGGGACAGGCCGCGATCCGCGAGATGCTGAAGGCGACGCTGTCTTCGACGCAGCCGTCGCACTGGCATTTGACCGGAGAGCCGGGCGTCGACGACGGCATCATCGAGGCCTGGTTCACATTCGAGACGGCGGTGGCGCGCGGCGAGGGCATCCTGCGACTCAAGGATGGCCGCTGCCGCACGCTGTTCACCGCGATGAGCGAACTCAAGGGATTCGAGGAGCGGAAGGGCCCGGCGCGGCCGCTCGGCATACGCCACAAGGCCGATCCCGAGCGCGAGACCTGGGCGGAAGCACGGGCGCGCGAGGCGCGCGACCTCGGCGTGCATGAGCAGCCCTACTGCCTGGTGATCGGCGGCGGTCAGGGCGGCATCATGCTCGGCGCCCGGCTGCGGCAGCTCGGCGTTCCCGCGCTCATCATCGAAAAGAATGCGCGGGCCGGCGATTCCTGGCGCAACCGCTACCGCTCGCTCGTGCTGCACGATCCGGTCTGGTACGACCATCTGCCCTATATTCCGTTCCCGGAAAACTGGCCGGTCTTCACGCCCAAGGACAAGATGGGCGACTGGCTGGAAATGTATGCCCGCGTCATGGAGCTGAACTATTGGGTCGCCACCAAATGCATCAGCGCCGCCTATGACGAGGCCGAAAAGGTCTGGACCGTGGTGGTCGACCGGGTCGGCCAACGCATCACGCTGAAGCCGAAGCATATCGTTTTCGCCACCGGCGCCTACGGGCCGCCACGGCAGATCGAGCTCGCGGGCAAAGACAGCTTCAAGGGCGAGCTCCTGCATTCCAGCCAATATACGACCGGCGAAAAATTCCGCGGCAAGCGCATCGCCGTCATCGGTGCGGCAAGCTCGGGCCACGATGTCAGCGTCGACCTTTGGGAAGCCGGCGCCAAGGTCACCATGGTCCAGCGCTCGCCGACGACGGTGGTGAAATCCGACACGCTGATGGAGGTCGGGTTCGAGATCTTCTCCGAGAAGGCCCTGGCGCGCGGTATCACCACCGACAAGGCCGACATGATCGTCGCCTCGACGCCCTTCGCGCTGGTGCCCAAGGGCCAGCGCGCGCTCTATGATGTGATCCGCGAGCGCGACGCGGATTTCTACAAGCGGCTCAGCGACAGCGGCTTTGCCATCGACTTCGGCGAGGACGAAACCGGGCTGTTGGTGAAGGCCTACCGGACAGGCTCCGGCTATTACATCGATGTCGGCGCCTGCGAGCTGATCCTGAACGGCGAGATCAAGGTCAAAAGCGGCGTCGGCATCAAGTCGCTGACACCGGACGGCATCCTGTTCGATGACGGCAGCGAATTGGAAGTCGATGCGATCGTCTGCTGCACCGGCTACCAGTCGATGAACCAGACGGTTGCGGCAATCGTCTCGCGCGAGGTCGCCGACAAGGTCGGTCCATGCTGGGGCCTCGGCTCCGGCGTGAAGGGCGATCCGGGTCCGTGGCAGGGCGAATTGCGCAATATGTGGAAACCGACGGCGCAGGAGGCGCTGTGGTTCCATGGCGGCAATCTGGCGCTGTCGAGGTTCTATTCGAAGTTCGTTGCGCTGCAGCTCAAGGCGCGCATGGAAGGGATTGCCACGCCGGTTTACGGCGAGCCGAGCAATTCGAGGCGGTGAAGAGCCAATCTCCCCCACGAGGGGGGAGATTAGCCAATCACTACCGAAAATGCCTCGCCGCCACATCGACATGCGTGTGATGCGCATGGGTCTCGAAACGCTCGGTCTCGTTGTGGTCGGGCGCTTCGTTCGGCCACCATTTGCCGCCGATGACGATGCCGTTGGAGATCAGCCGCTGATCCGCGACCAGCGGCGCCCCGACGGCATCGATGAAGGTGAAGCGGCCCGGTTGGAGCTTCAGCACCGCGACGTCGCCGATGCCGCCGACCTTCAGCGTGCCGAGTTCCGGCCTGGTGATCGCCTCTGCCGGCCGCTGCGTCGCCGCCCGCAGCACCTCGACCAGCGGCATGCCGAGCGCCACGAGCTTAGACATGCAGACCAATATGTCGAAGGCCGGACCTTCGACGCAGTAGAGATGCACGTCGCTCGAGATAACGTCGGGCGCGAGACCCTCGGCGAGCATCGCCTTCGCCACCTCGAAGTCGAAGGAGCCCATGCCGTGGCCGATGTCGAAGATGACGCCGCGCTCGCGGGCGAGGCGCATGTCCGGCCGCACCGCACCGGAGGCGAAGACCGGCGCGTTGGGGAAAGGTCGGAAGCAGTGGGTGAGGATGTCGCCGCGTCGCAGCCTCGGCAGCACTTCCGAGCGGCCGGGCGGCGGCTCGTCGATATGCGCCATCAGCGGCAGACCGACCTTGTCGGCTGCTTCGAGCGCGAGATCGACCGGCGCGATGCCGCTGGTCCCGCCGGCATGCTTGCCGGAGCGGACTTTCACTCCGACGACCACGTCGGGGTGCTCGCGCACCGCGGCAACCGTCTCACGCGGCTCGCAAAGCCTGAGGTCGCTGCATTCGCCGACCGACACGGTGTTTGAGAATCCGAATATGCCGGCGAAGGAGATGTTGACGTAAGCCAGGATGCGCACCTTCGAGCGCTCGATGACGTGGCGGCGGAAGCCCAAGAAATTGCCGGCGCCGGCGCTGCCGGCGTCGATGAAGGTGGTGGTGCCGCTCTTGGCGGCGAGCCGATCGGCATCGACGCCGAGCGAGGTGCCGCCCCAATAGACGTGGCTATGCAGGTCGATGAGGCCGGGCGTGACGATGCAGTCCCTGGCATCGACCACTTCACCCGCCGCTTCGGCGTCGATGGCGGCCTCGATCGCGGCGACGCGGCCGTCGGCGATGGCGACGTCGCGTTGCCCGTCCAGGCCCGATGCGGGATCGATGACACGCCCGCCCTTGATCAGGAGATCGAACTGCATCGGTGCCCTCCCTTTGTTTGGTTCACGGACGGAAAACCGCTAAGCACTTTTCCTGGAATTGCCGCAAGCGATCCGACCGGGCGATCCGACCGGGCGATCAGACCGGCCGGTAGGCGACGGCCTCGACCTCGATCTTGATGTCGATCATCAGGCGGGACTCGACGGTGGTCCGCGCCGGCGGATCCTTCGGGAAATGCTTCGCATAGACCGTGTTGAACGTGCCGAAATCGCGCGCGTCCTCCAGCCAGACGGTGGTCTTCACCACATCTTCCATGGCGCAGCCGGCAAGGGCCAGCGCCGCCTTGATGTTCTGCAGCACCTGCTCGGTCTGTTCGGCGATGCCACCCTTCACCACAAGCCCGTCGCTGCCCACCGGCACCTGGCCGGAAACATAGACGAAATCGCCGGCGCGCACGGCGGGCGAGAGCGGAACATGCGATTTTCCGAAGCACTGCTTGGGCAAGGTGAGCCTCCTCTTGGGCGATTGAGCGGGATCGTTCATAGCCGTCTACGCCTGTCGGCGCGATCCTCCTAGAGCCGATGTCGGAAAGCAACATTTTTTCGGAATCCATGTTGCTTTATTACAGAAGCGTCAGCATGTTGCGCTCGATGTTGCCCCCGTCGGGCGGCGCAGAGGTGAGGGGAGATCCTGCATGACCTTCGACAAGAACCCGGAAGGCGACGCCGACCGTCACGCGCTGTGGGAGATGCTGGTGCGGCGCGACATCGATGCCTTCCTCGGACAGGACTGGTCGATGGTCGAGGACGATTTCATCGCCGAAAGCTTCTTCGGCATGCATGCGCATTTCCTACCCAACGCCGATGCCTGGCGGCTGCAGTTCCCAAGGCTCGAAATCTATCGCGACGAATGGCTGCGGCAGGCCAGGGAAACCGCGGCAACGAAATTCGCCGAGCCGCTGCGCGAGGCGTTGTTCCGTGTCACCAACATGCGCGACATCGACGTCGACGGCGACCGTGCGGTGCTGCACAAAAAGTTCGACGGGTCGGTCGCCAAGGCCGACGGCGGCGTCGACCGGCTCAAATGGCAGACGCTCTATTTCTGCCGCAAAATCGGCGGCCGCTGGAAGATCGCCGGCTTTGTCGGCTATATGCCGCATCCGCTGGGAGGCTAGGCGGTCTGTTGATATTCAGGTGAGGCTGGCCTGCGAACGGCGGCTTCCTGCGCTTCCGGTGCTCACGTACTTTAAGTACGCTCCGCTCCGGTTCCCGGAATCCGCCATTCTCGGCTCACCCTGACCTGAATCTCAACACACCTTGGCGCGCGGCGAGCCGCAGGCAATCGCTCTTGCGTAGGCCCCCTAGGAAAGACGCGGCAATCGCTCGTCGGGCGAGCGATGGTCGAACACGACACCCATGGTCTTACCAACGGCGGCCATGACGATCAGCTCGACCAGATGGTCGTCGCTGTCCTCACAGGCGGGGTCCGATTGGCGGACGGCGTCGATCATCGCGCGGGTCGAGATCGTGTCACCGGCGCGAAATTTCGAAAGGGCAGACGAAACAATATCTTGCACCGTCGGATCCACGTCGGGCAGTTCCGAAGCGACGTTCATCAGCCTCCTCCTGCTGTGAACTCTCTCTGAAAAGATGATACGCCAATGGTGGAATTGCGCCAGCGAAATGGTGGTCCGACCAGTGCGATTGCCGACAGCCTGCCGCCGCTCGCGAGCTGACGCTCGCCCATAGGGACGAGCTGACGCTCGCCCATAGGGACGAGCTTACGCTCGCCCATAGGTGTGGAACACTGCGCGGTCAGGCGCTGGCCGTGCTCGACGCGCCGCGCTCCGGTTGGTAAGCCCGTCGCGCGCAGGGAGACGATCCGAATCGAGACATGACCGTTGCAATCGAGATGGGGCAGACCACGGCAGGCGCGCCGGCGGCCCTCGACCTTGAGGAATTGCTGGCCACCCGCCTGCTGGTGCAGGGCAATTCGGGCTCCGGCAAGTCGCATCTTTTGCGGCGGCTGCTCGAACAGAGCGCGCCCTGGGTCCAGCAGACCATCGTCGATCCCGAAGGCGATTTCGTGTCGCTGGGCGAGCGCTTCGGCCATCTGGTGATCGACGCCGAGGAGCATACCGAGCGCGGCCTGCAGGCGGCCGGCGAGCGGGCGCGCGTCCACCGCGTCTCGACGGTGCTCAACCTCGAGGGGCTCGACGCCGAGAACCAGATGCGGCGCGCCGCGGCGTTCCTCGGCGGGCTGTTCGAGGTCGCGCGCGACCATTGGTATCCGATGCTGGTCGTGGTCGACGAGGCGCAGCTCTTCGCGCCGGCCGCCGCCGGCGAAGTCTCGGACGAGGCGCGCAAGCTTTCGCTGGGCGCCATGACCAATCTGATGTGCCGCGGCCGCAAGCGCGGGCTGGCCGGCATCATCGCCACGCAGCGGCTGGCGAAGCTTGCCAAGAACGTCGCGGCGGAAGCCTCCAACTTCCTGATGGGCCGGACCTTCCTCGACATCGATATGGCACGCGCGGCCGACCTGCTCGGCATGGAGCGGCGCCAGGCCGAAGCTTTCCGCGACCTGGAGCGCGGGCATTTCATGGCGCTTGGGCCTGCCTTGTCGCGCCACCCGCTCAGCGTGCGCATCGGCCAGACCGAAACCAGCCCGCGCAACGGCACGCCGCGGCTGATGCCGCTGCCGGAAACCGCGCTCGAGGATGCGCGCTCGATCATTCTCGCCGCGCCGCCGCCGGAGACGGTGAGGCCGCAGCGCCGGCCGTCGCCCGACCTGCTCGATCAGCTGATGGCGGCCAAGGCCGCGCCGCTGGACATCCGCCCCGACCCGGCGGAGCCGCAGCCCAGCGCCGAGGATCTGGCTGAACGGCGCGAGCGGATGGACCGCATCCTGCGCGCCATCCTGGCTGAGCCCGATGCCGGGTTCCGCGTCATCGGCGTGCTCTACCAGGAGTTCGTGGTCCGCTGCCGCATCGAAGGGCTTGCCTCGGTAGTACCCGATCTTTCGGAATTCCGCCGCATGCTGACGCGCGCCCGCGCCGGCGTCGGCTCCGACATGGCCGAGGACGATGCGTGGCGGGACGTGTCGGTGCGCGCATCGCTGTTGCCCGAGGACATGCAGGGCGTGTTCATGATGATTGCCCGCGCCGCCAAGGAGGGCTGGCCATGCCCGAGCGACGCCGCGATCGCGCGGGCCTATGGCTCGCACTCGCTGCGCCGCGCGCGCCGGCTGCTCGACTACATCGAGGAGCAGGGGCTCATCGTCTGCCAGGTCGACGGCGTCGGTCGGCGAACGGTGACGCTTGTCGAGCTCGCCTGGGCGACGGCGCCGGGCGATCCGAATGCCGTGGAGCAGGACAGGCTGGGGGTGTGAGCTTGCATCAAAAGGCGCCGCCTACCAGGCTTTGGCAAATCAGCTTTGCGCCATTGGTTGATGGCCAGCCCGCTTTGTCTGGTTGCACGCGTCACTGTATATTCCGATAGAATTTTCCAACAGAAATGCCAGCGACCGAGCGACGGCGAACTCGACATTGCGCCGTCAAAGCAGGCTGCGCCGGAACGGATTCGGGCCGCGCACTTTAAATCTTTATTTTGATGCCTGTCATTCGCTCCAAATCGCAGCCCATTTTGAGGGGATATATGCATCAATCGACGAGGTCGCAGATTTGTTAAATGTTTAATGAATCGTTAACATTACACGAGAATATATATTCCGTTATGGTTTCCAAATCATAAAAAGCTAATATAACTGACTATAGGTATGCTTGTCCCGCGATTGCGGCGACCAAGGGGGGCACGCCAGATAGGAATGTTGGGGTGCGAGCGCGCAAGCGCTCGGGGGTGGGGTTTTGTCTCTCGGCGAGAGAAGTCTTCACGTTCAATCAAAGGCGCTTGGTCCTGACCAAGGGCCGCAGGCGGAAGCATCCGCTTGCGTCGTCCGTACCAGGATCAGCAGCAACCGTTGGGGCGAACGCCTTCGTCGTTCGCAAAGGATCACAGGGGGTAATCGGCAATGGCGACCACAACAATAACTTCAGGCTCGACCGTTACATTTTCGAATTCGGGCGCGGCAGCCAATCTGACGCAATCCGGCAGCGAGGATGGCAGCCTTCAGTTCACGTTCGACGTCCTTGCGGCGAGCGGCGGCGGAACCAAGACGACGATCTATTCGGTGGACGACGGCGTCAAGAACGATGATGGAGGGGCCAGCATCACGGTCACGAACAAGGCATTCGCCGATTATAACAAGGATCTGCTGATCCAGGACCAAGCGGGACTTCAATTTGCCGAAACCAGCACAAAAGGCGCGAAATTCTGGGTCGGGACCGACGGAAAAATTCACTATGACGCGAGCAGCCTGAGCGCTGAGATCCAAGCGCTGGGCGCCAACCAGACCTTCACCGACACGATCCAGTACACGATCAAGATGTCGAACGGCACGCTGAGCGTCGGCACGCTGACGGTGGTCATCAACGGCGTGAACGACGCGGCGGTGATCACCGGCAGCAGCACGGCGGAGCTGACCGAGACCGACGCGGCGCAAAGCACCGGCGGCAAGCTCGA
>NZ_JARTVR010000024.1:0-50665 GCF_029625735.1 Mesorhizobium sp. WSM4935
GATGGATGCTGAAGCGTGGTAACTCCAGTCTCCTCGGTCCGGTCCGAATGGACAACCTCTCGAAAGCTCACACCTAGAACTCCTCTTGAAAGCGTATCTAGCTTCAAAGGGCGTGTCGAAACGCGGTCTCCGGCTCGGCTTCGGTCACAAGATCGAGGACATTTACGAAGCCGCAGTGGCCCTAGGAATGCCGCCGATTGGGAACGTGAAGATGATTGCCAACAACCTTGACCTGATGAATTCTCAGCAAGATTTTAGGTACCCGTCGGGGTACAAGCTGAATGTCCCGCCGCCGAGCTTCTGCCGAGAAACGTATAACGCTCTCCACACAGCGATCGAGCCGAGGATCCCCACCGAGGTACTGAAAGCCAACCTCAAATTTCATTGGGATTTTCGGGGGAAGACTGTCATTTGGAAGGACGAATAGCCCGAGGATGATCTTCCCCATCTACGTTGGCGTTCTTATGGCGCTGCTGTCAGCATCCGCCATTGGCGGTGGCGGCAAGGCGATCTTGTTGGGATGGCCGCCTCGCTGACAATGGCCGGGATGGGCACTCGCCGGCTGGCTAGGTTCTTAGCAGGCCATAGCCGGCTGTCTGGTGGAGATCGTCTTTCAGGGCTTTGATCGTCTGTGAAAGGTCGCGAACCTTGTCCATCAGCGTCTGAATGGTCGCCCCGATGGGCTGGATCTTAACGCCTCAATCGTCGCGAGAAGCTCAAGGTAGACGTGGTTCAATTGAACTTTCTCCCTTCGAGAGCTCTCAATGGTGATCGACATGTGCGACCAGGCTCGATCAATTGCCTGTTCGCTTATCCTTCATCGACAAGCGGACGCGTGCCGCCACCTCCCTTCCGTCACGCGAAGGACCCAGCCGGCGAGACCAGACGGCGTGCGTGGCGCAATCTTCTATGTGACGAGCGGCGAGATCGCGTGTGTCCCGCCGTGATGGGATCATCTATTCGTCGAGCGCGGCGCTGGCGCCATCATCGTCGATATCTGCAAACCCTGGGATGATCCAGCAGCTTCTCCTTCGACAGCAGCCCGGCGTCCTCGAGCGCCTCGAAATCCGGCAGCTGGCGCAGCGTGTCGAGCCCGAACTGCGACAGAAAAGTTTTGGTCGTCACATAGGTGTAGGGCGCGCCCGGCTGCGGGCTGCGCGGCCCCGAGGCGACCAGCTGCTCAGCGCGCAGCACGCCGATCAGGTCACGTGACACCTCCTTGCCGAAAAAGCTCGACAGCTCGCCACGGGTGATCGGCTGGAAATAGGCAATGCACATCAAGACAAGCGCCTCCGCCTGCGACAGTTCTTTTGCTCCCTCGCCCGCTGCCGTGCCGAAGGCTGCGTGAATGGCGTCGCCAAAAACCTTTTTGGTCCGGTGCTGCCAGCCGCCGGCGACCGCGACCAGCTCGTAAGGGCGGCCGGCGAGTTCGGCGCGAATGTCGTCGATGATCAGCTCGATATTGCAGTTTTTTCCCACCACCCGCGCGAGGACACTACGTGTCACCGGTTCATTTGCCGCAAAGATCACCGCTTCGACGCGGGCCATCCATTCGCACCAGCGCAGCTCCGGCGGCAGATGTTCCAGTTCGGTGTCGAGCAGCGCCGGCTGATCGTTTGGCTTGCGGCGGGCGGACGCTTCGCTCATCGCTACAGCCCGAACAGCCGGAATGTGGGGCGGCCGGAGAGCTCGCGCACGACCTCCAGTTGCTGCAGCCGTTCGAACAGCCGTCGCGATGCAAAGCGCGACAGATTGTCCGTCGTCAGCGATCCGGACACGGCGTCTTCACTGAGCAGCAGAAAGATTACGTCGCCGGCGCCTTTGGCGCGCAGTTTCGGCGCCACCGCCAGGAGTTTTTCGGCCCGGCGCGACAGCTCGGCGGCCAACCGACAAGCGTCCGCGGCGGCCGCGACGAGCGCGATGCAAACCGCCCGCTCAAAATTCTTGTCCCCGGGCCGGATGCGCCGGCCACCGCCGGCCTCGGTGCGGAAAGATGGTCCAAAACCCTGCGCCATTAGGAGCGGCAGGGGCTGCGGCCAGCCCAGGCGTTGCGCCAGTACCAGGTCGGCGAGCCACCAGCCAAAGACTTCGGCATCGGGACGCATGGCGACGACCTCAGCGGCGATCGCCGCGGCGTCGAATGGCGCCGACCGCTGGGATACCCCGAGTTTTTCGATCTGCGTGCAAAGGTCGGCGAGCGCGGCGCCGTCCCAATGGAGGCCAAGCTGGTCGAGTATCTTCCCGAGCCGGCCGGGCGTAGCGGCGGGCGGCTGCCTGGCCAACTGCCGCCAGGCGCCAAAGACGGCGCCTGCGGGACCGGGGTCAGCACGTAGGGGACGCAAATGCCAGGCATCGCGCAAGGCGGCCGCATCCTCGGCGCGGCCGGCGAGCCGCATGCTGGAGGCGGCGCAGCGAACCGCCAGCCGCTGCCGCCAAGCGCCGGCCCAGGCTGCCTGCGCGCGGGCGAGCGTGTCGAGGGCACCCAGGGCGGCGCCGGCCCGGAAGGCGGCGTCGCCGTCACTCGGCGCGCCGGCGCTTGTGATCGCCCACGCGGGAACGGAGGGCGGCGCAGAGGAGCTGGCGGTCGCGGGATCGAGGCGAATCATAATTTGGAGAGTAAAGTGCCGGTGCGCTTTTCGCCATGATTTTCGTGCCAAAACGCACAGCCTGTCGGATCAGCACAACGACTGATAGTGTTGCATTATCAATCTCTTCACGAGTTCGTCCCTGCTAAGCCATTTGGCCAACAAGTAAGTCTCGACAGGGCACCTTTTTGCGCAGCCGGACGAAACTCCGTTCGGAAATGTGCCGGCTCGCGGCGTAGGAGCCTGCTCAGGTTCAGATGTCATGAAGGCATCTAACGCCCGATCTGCCGCGCAACTTCGGTCCCATATTCATTGCCGACGGGGTATCTGAGGGCGACGTTTTTTGCGGGTTTTTCCTGGTCGGCTTTGGAGGTGATGCTGGCGCCGATTGTCACAGGCTACTTCACTATCTGTTCCTTGACCGATGAGATCTTTTGCGCTGCGGCGCTCCCGTCTTTGCTGTGGGTCACCTTCTGACCCAAGCCCCAACGTACACACGCGGGAGTGTCCTACAAGCCATCGGTTTCGACAGATCGGATGGATTGGGCAGGCGAGCCCAAAAGCTGCGAGCTTAGAGCGGTTATAAATCGTAGTTGTAGCTGTGTAACAAACTGTGTAACAAAAAGCGCGAAAAGACTAGTATTTTCAGTATCATAGAGGTGAAAGGGAATCCCTCCCTCTCCGCCATCCTGCTTCGCGCTGCGCGCTTCGCAGGACAAGTCCGACGAATTCCTTTCAGCGCGAACGAACCAGGATGCCCTCCGAAGCTTCAGCGAAGGAGGGCGGCTCGGAGCTTCTCTACATCCCCTCAGCGCACCGCATCGGCGTCGCGAATAAAATCTCCAGCCTTCCCGTGACAAACATCCGGTCAATAATAAAATGATCTCGGGAGATCATCCTGCGGAGGATCGTTCGACATGCGCTCTGGGCGAAATCCAACGGCGTCCGGCCGCTCTTTGCACTGGCTGTTGACCGGGCAAGCCATGGCGGTTGCCCTTGCACTTGCGTTCTCCTTTTCGCCTTCGCACGCGCAGCCGCAGCACCGTTTGCCGAGCGGCTATAAATGGGGTCGCTGCCTGCTGGTCGTTCACGGCGAGACCCGCATCTCCGGAAAATGCTCCTATCAAATCGAGAAGGGCGGCGATTTCAACATCCAGGGGCCCAAACAGGTCTTTGCCGGCATCGACTATCCCGACACGCATAGCGGGGCCGGTGAAATGTCGAAGGATTACTGGGCCGTTGTCTACAAAGACGGAGATTCTTGGGCAGGCTATGCGAACCGGGATATTCGCGACACGCACGGCGAGGCAGGCGACTGGGGAGAGCTTCGCCGTGAAGGTGCCTGCTATGTCGGGAAGGACGTCAAGGTCTGCCTTTGGCGTTAGCCGACTCAAGCCGATTGCGGGGTTGAGTTCAAGCTGGTCGCCGCCCGATCCATCGGGCGGCTCCATCCCGCTTCGCGAAGCAGGATGCGACATGCGAAGCCGGCATTAGGGCAGGCGCGCCCCTGCCGGCCGCAGACGCCGGTGACCCGGCAGTCGGTCTTCGTGCCCTCCACGGGCGCGCTCATGCTGCCAGCCTCTGCATGGCTTCGGCCATCTGAGCCGAGACACGGCGGTCGTAGTCCTCGGCAAGCGCCCGCAGGGCCGCTGCCCCGTCGCCGGAAAATGATGGACCATGCATGAGCGCCAGAGTGCGCGGCGCGAGCTTGGCAAGCTCGCGGATCGTCGTGCCCATGCCGGGATTGAGTGCCGCGTATTTGAACAGATCCTCGGCGGCGATCGCCGGGCCGACAACATCGCCGTCGGTCAGCGCGCGGTCGTTGCCGAGTTGGGTGAACAGATCGCCGCAGAGCAGCGTGCCGGTCGATTCCTCGTACATGACGCCGGCATCCCAGCCATGCGGCGTGTGCGGTGTATCGATGAAGCGCACGCGCTTGCCGCCGCCGATGTCTATCACCTCGCCATCCTTCAGCACCCGCGGCGCACGATCCGCGAAATCGTTGAGCGACACGTAGACGCCTGTCTGTCCGTGCGCGGCCGTCGCCTGTGGCGCAACGGCGAGCCACTCGTTCATGGCGCCGCATTCGTCGGCCTCGAAATGGCCAAATCCAATCCAGCGCAGGCGTTCCGGCTCGATGATGCGGGCAAGCGCGTCGCGGTTGAGCGCGAACATTTTCCGCAGACCGGTGTGGAACATCAGAGGCTCATCGCCGAGGACGAGGAACTGGTTGAAAGTGAAGCCGGCGGGCGGCGCAATATCAGGCACATAGGTCGAGAGGCGGTAGATGCCGTCGGCGATTTCGTCGATCTTCGTTTCCATGGGTTCTCCTGCAGAAATAGAGGTTGCATTTCCTTCCTCCGGTCGATCCCGGGCTGGACTTCGACCTAAATCGAAGTACATATGTGTGTAGTGAAATATGAGAGCCCTGTCAACAATGGATGCACAGATATGTGCACTGAAATGAAATGACCCGCAAATATACCCTCAAGCGCCGCGCCGAGCAGCAGACGGAAACCCGGCGCCGCATCGTCCAGGCTGCCATCGACCTGCACGGCAGCATCGGCCCGGCGGCGACGTCCTTCAGTATGGTTGCCGAACGCGCGGGCGTTCAGCGTCACACGCTCTACGCTCACTTTCCCGATGAGCGGAGCCTGCTGCAGGCCTGCTCGAGCACGCACATGGAGAGCGATCCGCTGCCGGGCGTGGACCCGTGGCGTGCGGTGGCCGACTCAGGCGAACGGATACGGATCGCGCTGCTGGCGATCTACGAATGGTACGGGCGCAATGAAGGCGTGGTGGCCAGCGTGTTGCGCGACGCCGAGCATCACCCGCCAACCCGGGAGACTGTCGAGACGAGCATCGGCCCGTATTTCGCGACCTGCCAGGAGGTGCTCGGCGAAGGCCTTGGCGGCAGCCAGCAAGCGATGCTGCGGGTGGCGCTGAGCTTCTTCACCTGGCGCACGCTGGTGCGCGAGACCGGCCTGCAGCCCATTGAAGCCGTAAATGCCATGGTTCGGGCCATCCAGGGCGCGGGTTGAGCGGCAGACTCCGGCGGCAGTAGCTGAGATATGCGTACTGTCAGCTTCCTGACGGGTGCGCCGCGATCGCGTTCAGGAAGATCTCCCCGAACTCCTTGAGCTTGGCTGCGCCCACGCCGTTCACTTCGGCGAAATCATCGAGGTCGCGCGGGCGGCGCTCGGCCATGTCGATCAGGGTACGGTCGGAAAACACCACATAGGCCGGCACCTGGCGTTCCTTGGCGAGCCGCAGCCTCAGCGTTTTAAGCATCGCCAGAAGCGACGCATCGACGCCTTCACCATCCGCAGCGAAGCCTTGCGCGGCCCGCTTCCTGCCGCGCGCGAGACGATCCCGGCCCTCGACACGGTACTCGAACGCAACCTCGCCACGCCCGAGCGCGCGGCCGCTTTCCGAAATGGCGAGACCGCCATGGCCGTCGGGATCTGGCACCAGGAAACCGCTCGCGACCATCTGCCGGATCAGCGACAGCCACACCGGCTTCCTGTGCATGATGCCGGTCCTGAAGCTTTCGAGCTTCTGATGGCCTCTCGCCAGCACCTTTTCGGTCCCGTGGCCGAGCAGGATGTCGATGACATGGGCGGCGCCGAAGCGCTCGCCGCTCTGCGCGACGGCCGCGAGGATGATGCGCGCCTCGGCGCTGCCGTCGGCGCGCGGCGCCTGGCTGAGGCAATTGTCGCAGTTGCCGCAGCCTTGCGCCTCCTCGCCGAAATAGCCGAGCAGCACCTGGCGCCGGCACTGCGCCGTCTCGCAATAGCCGATCAGTGTGTCGAGCCGGCGATGCGCCCGTCTTTTGTGCTCGGGCGAGGTATCCTCCTCGTCGATGAACATCCGGCGAGTGCGTATGTCGCCGGCGCCGTAGAGCATATGCGCTTCCGCCGCCCGTCCGTCGCGCCCGGCGCGGCCGATCTCCTGGTAATAGGCCTCCAGGCTGCCCGGCAGGTCGGTGTGGAAGACATAGGCGACGTCGGGCTTGTCGATCCCCATGCCGAAGGCGATGGTTGCCACCATGACGACGCCGGACAGGCTCATGAACGTATTCTGGTTGGCCTCCCGCGCCTCTTTGCTCATGCCGGCATGATAGGCGAGCGCCCGCACGCCGCTCTTCTCGAGGAAGGCCGCCATCTCCTCCGTCTTGCGCCGCGACAGGCAATAGATGATGCCGCTCTTGCCCTGGTGACGCTCGATGAAGCGCAGCAGCTGGCGCTTGCTGTCCTGCTTGGCTTCTATCGCCAGCCTGATATTGGGCCGGTCGAAGCCCAGCACCAGGGTTTCGGCCCGCCCGGCAAACAGCCGCGCTTCGATGTCGGCGCGGGTGGCCTCGTCCGCCGTCGCCGTCAGCGCGATGATCGGCACTTGCGGAAACAGCCCGCGCAGCCGCGACAGGTCCTCATATTCGCGCCGAAAGGCCGGGCCCCATTGCGAGATGCAATGCGCCTCGTCGATGGCGATCAGGCCGACATCGAGCCGCGACAGCGCCTCGAGCATCCGCTCCGTCATCAGCCGTTCCGGCGCAAGATAGAGCAGCCGCGTCTGCCCGGACGCCACACGGCGCCAGGCCGCCACGTTGGCCTCGCGGTCGAGCGAGGAATTGATGGTGTCGGCGGGCACGCCGGCAAGGCGCAAGGCGGCGACCTGATCCTGCATCAGCGCCACCAGCGGCGACACCACGATGGTGAGCCCGCCTTTGACCAGCGCCGGAACCTGATAGCAGAGCGATTTGCCGGCGCCTGTCGGCATGACCGCCAGCACATGCCGCCCGGCGAGCAATGCCTCGATCACGGTCGCTTGTCCGGGGCGGAAATCCTCGAAGCCGAACACGTCCTTCAGGACGCGCCGCTTGTGATCCTCGGCCCGGATGCTCGCCGCCTGTGGCATCACCGCGCTGCCGTGGTCAACATGTGGCCCGGCATATCGTAGCCGAATTCGCGGCAGAAGCTTTCCACGCGGGCGAGGAACGCCGCAGGCAGGCCATGCAGATAGGTCCGGAATTCTTCATTGCGCTCCCATTTTCTCAGCGACGTCGCCCGTATCGGATTATCCGCATCCCGGCTGTACAGGGTGACCGGTGAAAGATCGAACGATCGAGCGATCCTGCCCTGGACGATATCCGGTTCGGCGATCAGCTCTTCATAGCGCAAATAGAAAACGGCTCTTTCGGGCTGAGCCTGTCTAAGGCGCATCAATCCGTCGTACTCCGCCTCCCAGCGTTCGGTCGTTACATGAAAACGCCGCTCGTTCACCGTCTCCGGATGCGAGCTGGTGAGCACATCGAAAGGATGCCTCACGCAATAGATCAACCCGACCGAGGCAGGCAGATGCTCGATGTCCTTGTGGCTTTCATGAGTGCGTTTGACGACCAGATTGAATTGGGGGCGATCCAGTTCGAGCAGCGCCTGATAGGGCGCTTCGTCCGCATGGACATAGGTATCGTCGAAACACGCCATCAAACGACGGCTGAGCGTGGTTCCGCTGCGAGCACAGCCTGCGATGAAAATTCGTTTGCGAAAGGTCATCGCCGAGGGCAGCCGACGTGCGGCCTTGCGCAGGCGCCAAAAAAATCGCCTTGCGCCGCGGCGCAGAATGGTGACCGGCGTTAGCGCTGCTCTGGCAGGGACGTCTTTCGACGTAATCTCGGCCAAGGCGATGCCGCTCTCTCCGGCGACGGAGTAGAGAAGCCAGGTGCGGCCATTCTCCTCGAAAATCGCAGGATCGCGCAACGCGTTTTCCTTGCCTTCGGCCGCACCGCCCCGGCTGGGACGGACCGGCAAACCCGCTCCTTCGAAGTCCGTCTGCGGCCGCAGCAGTTCCGTTTCGCCCCGCACCGTCCAGTTTCGCCAGTCCTCGGCGAGATCGATCGCGCCGTGAAGGATCCGTTCCGGCGCGTCGCCCCTGCGCGTGTAATAGACCCGCAGCCAGCGGCCGGATTTCTGCAGTGCAAGATGCCGTAGGGTCGGGCGGCGCTTTATGGGAGGCAGGATAACCGGGCCTTGTTCGAAATCGGAGATGCCGGTCCCGGAACGGAAGACGGTGACGGTTCCCGTCCCCAGAAAACCGTACCACCACTGGTCGTGGTGGAAGAAGCGCGCATAAGAAGGCCCAAGCGGCTCGGGAAGTGGATTGAAATGAAGGCCGTCAGCGGATGTCGCGGCAAAGGTCATCTGGCCTTCCCCGCTTTCCGCCGGTCCATGAAAATACATGACGAGGCGACGGTTCCGCTGATCGACATGAACATCGGGAGACGCGATGTGCTCCTTGATGAACGGACATTGATCGAGGGACAGCGCGCCGCCGGGATGGATGTGCCACGGACCTTCGATCGAATCCGCGTAGGCGAGGCGAATATAGGAGCCGCCATGGTCGGCGAAGTAGAGATGGTAAGCGCCCAGCCGTCCCGACGCCCAGTCGGGCATGCGGATCAGCGACGGCCCGTTGATGTTGATTTCGTCGCTGCCCGGCAACATGTCCGGCGTCACGATAAGTCCATGCCGCGTTGCGGTGAGGATGGGCTGCGAGATCATGCGTCGGGCTGCCTCCGGCCGGCAGCTCCCATCCGACGACAACTCCGCCTGTCATGGGGCCTGCACGTTCCAGCCTGGTTTCGCCGGGTCTCCCGCGTCGCTTGCTCTTCCAAGCCAGCCCCCTTCAAGAATTGATGCGGCCTGCGCCGCGCGCGGCAGGCGCCTTGGCCCGATTGCCGGTTCTGGCATCGTTCGGTCTTGTCGTTTCGATACAACGACATGCGTCGAAACGGAAGGTCTAAGCCAATGCCGATCGATCCCGAACAGACACCGCGCAGGCGAAGTGATGACGCTTGTGAAATCGTCGCAGCCTGGCAGGCCGTCGCGTCATTCCGCTTCGAGTCGCGACGACGCCGACACCCGCCGCCGGTGAGAGTTCCACCGGCGCATTGTGCGGTGCTATAAGGCCGCTGCCGGCAGCGACTGCAAAAGGAACCTTCGCATGATCGATCCCGCCACGCTCATCACTTACGTCGCGGTGGTGTTCGGCTTCGTCTTCATTCCGGGGCCGGCGACCCTGCTCACCGTTGCGCAGGCGACGAGCTCGGGCACGAAGGTCGGCATCGCCACCGGCGCCGGTGTCGCCGCGGGCGATGTGATCCACACCATCATGGCCATCGTCGGCATCTCGGCCATCATCGCCGCTTCGGCGATGCTGTTCAGCATCGTCAAATATATCGGCGCGGCCTATCTCGTCTATCTCGGCATCCGCGCCATTCTCGAAAAGGCGCCGGCCGGCCTGGCGGGCAGGACGCTGCCTATTTCCGCGGGCAAAGCCTTCCGGCAGGCTATCTTGACCGAGGTGCTCAACCCGAAGACGGCTTTGTTCTTCCTGGCCTTTCTGCCGCAATTCGTGCATCCGCAAGGCGGTTTCGTGGTGCTGCAGCTGATGCTGCTCGGCATCATCTTCGTCCTGCTCGGGCTCTTCAGCACCGTCGTCTTCGCCGTCAGCGCGGGCGGCCTGGGTTCCTTCCTGCGCCGCTATCCGGCGGTGCTGAAATGGCAGGGCAAGGTGGTCGGCGGCATCTATTGCGCGCTCGGCATACGCCTGGCGCTGCAGCAGCGCTGAAACGCGCGCTTCGAGGCCGTTAAACCTATCTTCACCATGCTCCGGCACCTTTGCCCTCCTGCGGCATTGTTTGAGTACCGCGGCGGCGCCGTGAGCGCCCAGGCAACAAGCCCGCGCCTGACGGCGCGGGCTTTCCTTTCGATACTCAGCCCAGGAAATCGGCCCGATAGGCGCGAAGCTGTCGACCAGCCGCCCGGCCTCCAGCGCCTTGACGCCATGCACGAGATTGGACGGCACGATGAAGCTGCCGCCTGTTTCGAGGATCTCCGACCGGCCGTCGATGGTGACCTCGAAGCGCCCTTCGGCGACGTAGCTTGCCTGGACATGCGGATGCAAATGCAGCGCGCCGACGCCGCCCTTGTCGAAGGCGAACTCGACCATCATCAATTCATCGGTGTGCACCAGAACGCGCCGCCTGTTGCCGTCCGGCGTCGGCTCCCAGGCTTTTTCGCCCGCATGGGAAAAGATCTCGGTCATCGCTCAGCTTCCGTTCGGCTTGTAAAACAATTCCAGGAAAGGCGCGGCGCGGTTTTCCTGCGGGAAGCCATCACCGCGCCAGCCAGCCGCCATCGATCGGCACCATCGCGCCGTGCATATAGTCCGACGCCCGCGCCAGCAGGAAGACGGCCGCGTCGCCTATATCGTCGGGCCGGCCCCAGCGGGCCGCGGGGATGCGCCCGAGGATCGCGGCGCTGCGGTCCGGATCGGCGCGCAGCGCCTCGGTGTTGTTGGTCTCGATATAGCCCGGCGCGATGCCGTTGACGTT
The DNA here is from genome assembly GCF_029625735.1 of Mesorhizobium sp. WSM4935. Classification (NCBI taxonomy): domain Bacteria; kingdom Pseudomonadati; phylum Pseudomonadota; class Alphaproteobacteria; order Hyphomicrobiales; family Phyllobacteriaceae; genus Mesorhizobium; species Mesorhizobium sp. WSM4935. Next base: position 10,981 of record NZ_JARTVR010000024.1, read on the forward strand.
GATGCCTTTCGCCGCCCATTCGCAGGCGAGCAGCCTTGTGAGACCGAGCACGCCGTGTTTCGAGGCCGTATAGGAGGCGACGCGGATGCCGCCCTGGAAACTCAGCACCGAGGCGATGTTGACGATCTTGCCGCGCCGTCCGGGCTCCGCCAGCACGCGCCGGGCGAAACCCTGGCAAAGGCGAAACACCGTCTTCAAATTGACGTCCATCACCTCGTCCCAATCGGCTTCGCTCAGCTCGACCGCGTCGGCGCGCCGGATGATGCCGGCATTGTTGACGAGGCCGTCGAGCGGGCCGCTCTCGCCCCAGACCCGGTCGAGCATGGCGGCGGCCTCGGCCGGGTCGCCGAGGTCGGCCTTCACCGCCTCGAAGCTGCCGCCCGCGGCCGCGACTTTCCCGGCGGTGTCATCCATCGCCGAACGGCCGATGCCGACGACCAAGCCGCCGGCGCGTGCGATCGAGACGGCTATGCCTTGCCCGATACCCGTGTTGGCGCCGGTGACCAGGATGCGCTTGCCCGTGAGGCTGAAAGGGGAAAGATCGCTCAAGCTGGTCATGCCTTTCGCTTGCCGCCGATCGAAGGATCGGTCGTTCCGTGGCGGCGCGTCTTCACAGGTGGTAGGCCTTCTTGGCAAGTGTATAAGCCAACTCCCCGGCCAGCTCATGCGCCTCGTCCTCGCGCAGTCGATGCTCGGCGACGAGCCGCGCCAGGAAGGCGCAGTCGACGCGGCGGGCGATATCGTGGCGCGCCGGGATCGACGGGAAGGCGCGCGTGTCGTCGTTAAAGCCGACGGTGTTGTAGAAGCCGGCCGTCTCGGTGGTCATCTCACGGAAGCGGCGCATGCCCTCCGGGCTGTCGTGGAACCACCAGGCCGGTCCGAGCTTCAGCGCCGGATAGACGCCGGCGAGCGGCGCCAGCTCGCGCGCATAGCTGGTCTCGTCCAGCGTGAACAGGATGATCGTGAGGTCGCGCTCCAGCCCAACGCAGTCGAGCAGCGGCTTCAGCGCCGTCACATAATCGGTGCGGGTCGGGATATCGAAGCCCTTGTCGCGGCCGAACTTCTGGAAAACGGAAGGCGAATGATTGCGCCATGATCCAGGATGGATCTGCATCACAAGGCCATCGTCACGGCTCATCTTGGCCATTTCGGTCAGCATCTGGGCGCGGAACAGTTTTCGCTCGCGGCCGTCTTCCGAGCCGCGGCGGATACGGTTGAACAGCTCCTCAGCCGCCGCATCGGAGAGATTGGCGGTCTCGGCGGTTGGATGGCCGTGATCGGACGAAGTGGCGCCGAATTCCTTGAAATAGGCGCGCCGCTTTCGGTGCGCCTCGAGATAACCGGCCCAGCTACCGGTGTCGCTTCCGGTGATTTCGCCGAGCCGATCGAGATTGGAAGCAAACCCCTCGAAATCGGGATCGACGACGGCATCCGGCCGGTAGGCGGTGACGACGCGGCCGCTCCAGCCGCTGTCGCGGATCGTCCGGTGCCATTTAAGGTCGTCGAGCGCGCCTTCGGTCGTCGCGATCACCTCGATGTTGAAGCGCTCGAACAGCGCGCGCGGAAGATAGTCGTCACGCTGCAGCAGCGCCGCGATCGTATCGTAGGTGCGGTCGGCGCTGGCCGTGGTGAGCGGCTCCTCGATGCCGAACAGATGCTCGAGCACATGGTCGAGCCAGAGCCGCGTCGGCGTGCCGCGGAAGAGATGATAATGCTCGGCGAAGCGCCGCCAGATCGCACGGCCGTCGGCCTCGACCGGCGAACCGTCGAGCGTCGGCACGCCGAGTTCCTCCAGCCGCACGCCCTGGCTGAACAGCATCCGGAAAATGTAATGGTCCGGCACGATGAGCAGTTGCGCAGGGTCCGGAAACGGCTCGTTGAGCGCATACCAGCGGGGGTCGGTATGGCCGTGCGGGCTGACGATGGGCAGGTCCTTCACGCCGGCGTAAAGGGCGCGGGCGAGCGAAAGCAGGCGCCCCTCGGCGGCGAACAGCAGATTCGGATCGGTCAATGCGGCCACGTCGATCCCTCCTCCAGCGATCCACCGGTAGGGTCCGGGGGAAATGCTGTCAACACACGAAAAGCTGCGCCCTTACGCCTGCGGCGGCCATTGTCGGCGGACGCGGCGGGTGCTACGCCGCCACCCATCTTTGCCGTCATCCCGGCGGCCTGGCCGCAAGCGATTGGAGACTTCACATCCGATGAAGACGCGCCTGTCGAACCTGACGATTGCGAATGTGCCGGCCGCCATCCCGCGCTATGACCGCCGCGCCGTCACGCCCGGCATCGTCCACCTTGGCGTCGGCGCCTTCCACCGCGCCCACCAGGCCGCCTATGTCGATGCCTGCCTGGCGGACGGCGAAAGCGATTGGGGCATCATCGGGATCTCGCTGCGCAGCCCCGACACGCGCGATGCGCTCAAGCCGCAGGATGGGCTCTACACGCTGGCGATCCGGGACAGCGCCGGCGAACAGCTGCAGGTGATCGGTTCGATCCAGTCCTTGCTCGTCGCTCCGGAGGACCCCGGCGCGGTGCTCGCCGCGCTGACCGACCCGCGCATCCGCATCGTCACGCTCACCATCACCGAAAAGGCCTATCTCAGGGCAGCCGACGGCTCGCTCGACGGCGCGCACCCCGATATTGTCCACGACCTCGCCAACCCCGGATCGCCGAAGACGGCGCATGGCTTTCTCGCCGAAGCGCTGGCGCGCCGCGCCATTGCCGGCACGCCCCCTTTCACCGTGCTCTGCTGCGACAACCTGCCGGCCAACGGCGCCACGCTGCACCGGCTGCTGATCGAATTCGCGAAGCTGCGCGATGCCGATCTCGCGCGCCATGTCGCCGACGAAGTCGCCTTCCCGTCTTCCATGGTCGACCGCATCGTGCCGGCGACCACGGACGCCGACCGGGCGCGCATCGCCGACGAGCTCGGCATCGAGGACGCCTGGCCGGTGATGACCGAGCCGTTCCGCCAATGGGTGATCGAGAATCGCTTTCCGGCGGGCCGGCCGGCCTGGGAGAAATTCGGCGTCACCATGGTCGAGGATGTCGGCCCCTTCGAGGACATGAAGCTCAGGCTGCTCAACGGCGCGCATTCCGGCATCGCCTATCTCGGCCTGCTCAGCGGCCACGCCACCGTCGACCGCGCCTTTGCCGATCCGTCGATCCGGCAATTCGTGGACCGGCTTTGGGCCGAAGCCATTCCAACCCTGCCGCAGGATGCCGGGCTCGACCCGATCCCCTACACGGCCGAGCTCGCCCAACGCTTTTCCAACACCGCGCTCGCCCACCGCACCGCGCAGATCGCCAATGACGGCAGCCAGAAGCTGCCGCAGCGCATCGTCGCTTCCGCGCTTGCCCGGCTGGAGGCGGGCCTGCTGCCGGAACATCTGTCGCTGGTTGTCGCCGCCTGGATCGCCGCCTGCGCCGCGCGCGGCGGCAGCTTGCCCGAGGGCCACTTCACCGATCCGCTCGATGCCGCCCTTAACGACCTCTTCGGCCGCAACCTGCCGACGGCGACAATGGCCGAGGCCGTGTTCGATCTCGCCGGTTTTGCCAACGGCCACGCGGAGCGCCGGAAGTTGATCGAGTTTGTCGCCACGCATCTGGTCCATTTCAAGCAGGGCGGTCCGAAGCTGGCCTTTGCTGCCCTCGGCATCGGCAACGAGCCGCCCAGGCTGGCCGAGTAGTTAGTTCCCCGACACAGGGATTTTGAAAGGTTGCCGTTTGCCTTGGCAGACCCATGCCTTGGCGATTGGCCGAGACGCCTATCGCGGTCGTCATCCACGGGCGGAGCAAGGAGCGTAGCGACGCGCGCAGACCCGAGGATCCATGCCGTGACTTGGAAGCGCAGCGGCAGTCCAGAATTCTGCACCGTCGCACACTTCGGTCTCGGTAACGGAATGGATTCCAGGGTCTTCGCGCGTCGCTTCGCTCCTTGCTCCGCCCTGGAATGACGAGGTGCAGGAGCCTCCAGCTCATCGCCAGCGTTGCGCTGACTACCCCAGCGGATGTTGATAGCCTTGCCCGACAACCCTGCGATGTTTCAAAATCACTGTGTTGAGGAACTACTCACCCGATCCGTTCACGGCCTGCCGCGCGGCATAGTCGGACCCGTTTGAATCCAGAACAGGCGCACCGCCTTGCCGACGATATTGCCATACGGCACCGTGCCCATGGCAAAGCGGCTGTCAGCCGAATTGTCGCGGTTGTCGCCCAGCATGAATATTCACCCGGCGGCACGACGATTTCCGGGGTGTCGTCGCCGGCCGAGCTCACATCATTGTCGATCACCAGGTAGGAAATGCCCTCCGGCAGCGTTTCCCGTTGCAGCCGTGCCGAGCGTATGTCCTGGGTGACATAGTCTCCGAAGTCTTCGATCTCGACGGGAACCCGGTTGATGTAGAGCCGCTCGTCGATCACCTGGATGCGGTCGCCCGGCATGCCGACGATACGCTTCACATAGTCCGTTTCGGGATCGCTGCGCGGCCTGAACACCACCACGTCGCCGCGTTTCGGTGGGCTGCCGAGGACCCGCCCTTCGACCCGGCAGCAGCCCGAAAGGGACACTGTAGCGGCCATAGCCATAGGCATATTTGGAAGCGAAGAATAGTTGCCCAGTTGGAGCGTCGGCTCCATGCTGGCGGACGGCATCGAGAAGGGCTGGAACAGGAAAGTGCGGATCGCGAGCGCTGCGCCATAGGACGTGAGAAGGACTAGGATCAGCACCCAGAACCCGTGCGCATACCATTTGTCGGGCCGGAAACGCCGCGCGAACGGAACGACGATCGCCGCCGACAGGACCGCCAGACCGAGCCCTGAAAGATCCGCGACCCAGGCGAGGTTCAAGCCAGGAAGGGACCGGAAAACCTATATAGCAGATGGTCAGCGCAGCAAGGCTGACGACGATCAGCCAGACCACCGCAACACGGCCGGCGCCGATCCACAGGAAGCAGCCGAACGGTCCGCCGAACAGCGACAAGAGCGCTGTCGACCATCTCGATCGCGAGCCTTGTTCGTTCGACATCCGGCGGCCTTCTCACAAGCAGCGCGGACTGTCTCGCAAACGGAAAATGGGGGCAAACAAAAAAGCGGGGCAAACCCCGCTTTCCAAATCGCTTCTCGGCAGCCGCGCTCAGGCCGGCAGCAGCGCGCCTTCCAGCGTGGTGAGCTGGGCGAGGAACTGCTCGGCGCGGCTGCGCGCCACATCGTCCTTGGCGTCGGCGGCGTCTTCCTTGGCGTCCTGGATACGACGCGCGAGGTCCGCGCGGTCGATGTCGTTCACATGTACGGCCGATTCGGCAAGCAGCGTGCAGCCGGACGGCAGGATGTCGGCGAACCCACCGAACACGACATAGCGGTCTTCCTTGCCGCCCGCGGCCTTTACCGTGACGACACCGGGCTTGATGGTGGTCATGACCGGCGCGTGCTCGGCCATCACCGTCATCTCGCCTTCGGCGCCCGGGATGACGACGGACTCGACCTGCTCGGAAACGAGCAGCCGCTCCGGCGAGACCAGTTCGAACTTGAAAGCTTCAGCCATGCCAATTTAGCGAATAGCGAGTAGCGAGTAGAGGAAACTCGGCCGGCCCACTGATCCCTATTCGCTACTCCCTATTCGCTATTCGCTTCTTTACGCTGCTTCAGCCGCGAGGCGCTGCGCCTTCTCGACTGCTTCCTCGATGCCGCCGACCATATAGAAGGCAGCTTCCGGCAGGTGGTCATAGTCGCCGGCGCAGAGGCCCTTGAAGCCCTTGATGGTGTCGGCGAGGTCGACCAGCTTGCCCGGCGAGCCCGTGAACACTTCGGCGACGAAGAACGGCTGCGACAGGAAGCGCTCGATCTTGCGGGCGCGGGCCACCGTCTGCTTGTCCTCTTCCGACAGCTCGTCCATGCCAAGGATGGCGATGATGTCCTGCAGCGACTTGTAGCGCTGCAGGATCGACTGCACCTGGCGGGCGACCTGGTAGTGCTCCTCGCCGACGACCATCGGGTCGAGCATGCGCGAGGTGGAGTCCAGCGGATCGACGGCCGGATAAATGCCCTTTTCCGAGATCGCGCGGTTGAGCACGGTCGTGGCGTCGAGGTGGGCGAAGGAGGTCGCCGGCGCCGGGTCGGTCAAGTCGTCGGCCGGAACATAGATGGCCTGCACCGAGGTGATCGAGCCCTTGGTCGTCGTCGTGATGCGTTCCTGCAGCGCGCCCATGTCGGTGGCCAGCGTCGGCTGGTAACCCACGGCGGAAGGAATGCGGCCGAGCAGCGCCGACACTTCCGAGCCCGCCTGCGTGAAGCGGAAGATGTTGTCGACGAAGAACAGCACGTCCTGGCCCTGGTCGCGGAAATATTCGGCGACGGTGAGGCCGGTCAGGCCGACGCGGGCGCGCGCGCCCGGCGGCTCGTTCATCTGGCCGTACACGAGTGCTGCCTTCGAGCCTTGGCCGCCGCCCTTCTTGTTGACGCCCGATTCGATGAACTCGTGATAGAGGTCGTTGCCTTCGCGGGTGCGCTCGCCGACGCCGGCGAACACCGAGAAGCCGCCATGGGCCTTGGCGACGTTGTTGATCAGCTCCTGGATCAGCACGGTCTTGCCGACGCCGGCGCCGCCGAACAGGCCGATCTTGCCGCCGCGGGCATAAGGCGCGAGGAGGTCGAGAACCTTGATGCCGGTAACCAGGATCTGCGCTTCCGTCGACTGGTCGACATAGGCCGGAGCCGGCTGGTGGATGGCACGCAGCTCGACGGCGTCGACCGGGCCGGCCTCGTCGACCGGCTCGCCGATGACGTTGATGATACGGCCGAGCATGCCCGGGCCAACCGGAACCGAGATCGGCCCGCCGGTGTCATAAACGTCCTGGCCGCGGACCAGGCCTTCGGTCGAGTCCATGGCGATGCAGCGCACGGTGTTCTCGCCGAGATGCTGGGCGACCTCGAGCACTAGGCGGTTGCCGACATTGTTGGTTTCCAGCGCGTTCAGAATGGCCGGCAGGTGATCTTCGAACTGCACGTCGACGACGGCGCCGATGACCTGGCGGACCTTGCCGGCGGCGCCGACACGCTTGGCCGCAACGCTGGCCGCGGAAGCCGCGGTCTGGGCCGGAGCGGCCGCCTTCTTCGCCGGAGCGGCGGCCTTCGCGGCTGCTGCCGGGGCCTTTGCCGCCTTCGGGGCCGATGCCTCCTTGGCCGCGGTCTTCGGGGTAGCTGCTTTCGCCATCGTCTTTGCCCTTTTCGTCTATCCGTTGTTCACGCTGCCGGCGAGGTCCCGGACCCCGCCCGCGCGTGTCTAGAGCGCCTCGGCGCCCGAAATGATTTCGATCAGTTCCTTGGTGATCTGCGCCTGCCGCTGGCGGTTGTAGGTGATCGACAGCCTGTTGATCATGTCGCCGGCGTTGCGCGTGGCATTGTCCATCGCGCTCATCTTGGCGCCCATCTCGCCCGCCGCGTTTTCCAACAGCGCGCGGAAGATCTGCACGGCGATGTTGCGCGGGATGAGGTCGGAGAGGATCTCGCCCGGCTCCGGCTCGTATTCATAGACGGCCCCGCCGCTGCCGGCATCGGCCGTGGCCGAAGCCTGCGCCGCCGGGATGATCTGCTGCGCCGTCGGGATCTGGCTGATCACCGACTTGAACTGCGAATAGAACAGCGTGCAGATATCGAAGCCGCCCTCGTTGAAGAGGTGGATGACCTTGCGCGCGATCGCGTCGGCATTGACGAAGCCGAGCGTCTTGACTTCGCGCAGGTCGACGCGCTCGAGGATCAGCGAGCCGTACTCGCGGCGCAGGATATCGTAACCCTTCTTGCCGACGCAGATGATCTTCACCTGCTTGCCATCGGCGAGCAGCCTGCGGATGTGGTCGCGGGCGAGGCGCGCGATCTGCGAGTTGAAGCCGCCGCACAGGCCGCGCTCGGCGGTGCAGACGATAAGCAGATGCACGTCGTCGCGGCCGGTGCCCGTCATCAGCGCCGGGGCATCGCCGCCGCCGCCGATCGCCTGGGTGATGTTGGCCAGAACCGCGCCCATGCGCTCGGAATAGGGTCTGGCTGCTTCCGCCGCTTCCTGCGCGCGACGCAGCTTCGCCGCGGCGACCATCTGCATCGCCTTGGTGATCTTCTGCGTCGCCTTGACCGAGGCGATACGGTTACGAAGGTCTTTTAACGAAGCCATGCTTCAAACCTGATCCCGTCCAGCTTCGTTCAAGCGAAGGTCTTGGCAAAGGCGTCGATCTCGGCCTTGAGCTTGGTGCGCAGGTCGTCCGACAGCGCTTTCTCCTTGCGGATGCCGTCGAGCACGTCCTTGCCGGCCGAGCGCATGTGGCTGAGCAGGCCCTGCTCGAACTTGCCGACCTGGTTGAGGGCCAGCTTGTCGAGGTAGCCGTTGACGCCGGCGAAGATCACCGCGACCTGCTCTTCGGTCTTGAGCGGCGAGAACTGCGGCTGCTTAAGGAGCTCCGTCAGGCGCGAACCGCGGTTCAGCAGGCGCTGCGTGGCGGCGTCGAGATCCGAGCCGAACTGCGCGAAGGCCGCCATTTCGCGATACTGCGCGAGCTCGCCCTTGATCGAGCCCGCAACCTGCTTCATCGCCTTGATCTGCGCCGACGAGCCGACGCGCGACACCGACAGGCCGACATTCACCGCCGGGCGGATGCCCTGGAAGAACAGGTTGGTCTCGAGGAAGATCTGGCCGTCGGTGATCGAGATCACGTTGGTCGGGATGTAGGCCGACACGTCGTTGGCCTGCGTCTCGATGACCGGCAGCGCGGTGAGCGAGCCGGCGCCGTTGTCGTCATTGAGCTTGGCGGCGCGCTCGAGCAGGCGCGAATGCAGGTAGAAGACGTCGCCCGGATAGGCTTCGCGGCCCGGCGGGCGGCGCAGCAGGAGCGACATCTGGCGATAGGCGACGGCCTGCTTCGACAGGTCGTCATAGCTGATGAGGGCATGCATGCCGTTGTCGCGGAAATACTCGCCCATGGTGCAGCCGGCGAACGGCGCCAGGAACTGCATCGGCGCCGGATCGGACGCGGTGGCGGCGATGATGATGGAGTAGTCGAGCGCGCCGCGCTCTTCCAGCACCTTCACGAACTGCGCGACGGTCGAGCGCTTCTGGCCGACGGCGACGTAGACGCAGTAGAGCTTCTCCTTCTCCGGACCGTTGTCGTGCACCGACTTCTGGTTCAGCATCGTGTCGAGGATGATGGCGGTCTTGCCGGTCTGACGGTCGCCGATGACCAGCTCGCGCTGACCGCGGCCGACCGGGATCAGCGCGTCGATGGCCTTGAGGCCCGTCGACATCGGCTCATGCACCGACTTGCGCGGAATGATGCCGGGCGCCTTGACGTCGACGCGGCGGCGTTCGGTGGCCTTGATCGGGCCCTTGCCGTCGATCGGGTTGCCGAGCGCGTCGACGACGCGGCCGAGCAGGCCCGGGCCGACCGGAACGTCGACGATGGCGCCGGTGCGCTTGACGGTGTCGCCTTCCTTGATGTCGCGATCGTTGCCGAAGATGACGACGCCGACATTGTCGGCTTCGAGATTCAGCGCCATGCCGCGGATGCCGCCCGGGAACTCGACCATCTCGCCGGCCTGGACATTGTCCAAGCCGTAGACGCGGGCGATGCCGTCACCGACGGACAGAACCTGGCCGACTTCGGAGACCTCGGCCTCCTTGCCGAAATTCTTGATCTGGTCTTTCAGAATTGCGGAAATTTCCGCGGCGCGGATGTCCATCAGCCGACCTCTTTCAGTGCAAGCTTGAGCGAATTGAGTTTGGTTTTGAGCGACGTATCGATCTGGCGCGAGCCCATCTTGACGATCAGGCCGCCGAGCAGCGACGGATCGACAGTCATGGCGATGGCCACATCCTTGCCGGCGATGCTCTTCAGCGTCGCCTTGAGTTCAGTCTGCTGCGCATCCGTCAGCGCATGCGCCGAAGTGACCTCGGCGGATGCCTCGCCGCGATGGTCGGCGGCGATCTGGCGGAACGCCTTGATCATGCCGGGCACCGCGAACAGACGGCGGTTCTTGGCGACGACGCGCAGGAAATTCCCGACCAGGCCGGTGATCTTGGCCTTGTCGACGATGGCGGCGATAGCCTTGGCCTGGTCCTCGCTGGAAAACACCGGGCTGTTGATCAGCCGCGTAAGATCCTCGCTGCTATTGAGCAGCGCCTCGAAGCCGGCGAGGTCGGCCTCGACCTTGGCGACCGAATTGTCCTGCAGCGCGAGCTCGAACAGCGAGCCGGCATAACGTTCTGCGACAGCTGAGATTGGCGATGACGATTGGGCCACGGACCGTCTTTTCTCTTGTCTGACAGGCCGCAGATTGTTGGCGCGAGCGAAAACTCTGGCTAAATCTTTGACCTTACTGCGATTTTTCCAAGCTCGGAGGTGCGGCTTCCGCTATCCCCGGTCGAAAGTCGATTGCCGTCTAGCACAGGCTTTTTAAGACCGCAATGCATCGTCCGGCATGGTTTTCAGGCACTTTTGTCGCATCAGGCGGCGAAGGCCAAGCTCAAGCGCCGAATTCACGGCACAAAGCCGAAGGCAAAGGCCAGCGGCAGCGCCGCCAATGCCAATTCAACCACGATCGAAACCCAGTTGAAAGGGGTGTTGGCGCGGTCCGACATCATCGACAAAAGCCGGCCGAAGGCGGTGAACAGCCAGGAAAAGCCCAGCGCCATGTAGAGCAGCGGCTGCGCCAGAAGGATGCAGCACAGGCTGACGCCGAGATAGAAGCCCGACATGCGGCCGCGTCCCTCGGCGATCGCCGCCGCCTTCTCCGGCTTTGGCTGCAGGCGCAGCACGCGAAAGGCAAGCCCTGGCGCCAGGAACAGGAACAGGCCGAGGGCCAGGGTCACGACGGCGCTCGACCAGGCCAGCCATTCGCCCTGGCTCGCCGGCCACGGAAACGCGAAGTCCATAAATCCCCCTCATATTTCTTGCTCTGAGACACCGGCATTCTAGCGAGGGAATGAAACCGCGCCAGAGGATGGCGGCCACATTAGAAGTGGCGCAATCAGGCGAGCGCGAAATCGACCGCGGCCTCGGCGTGGATGCGCGTCGTGTCGAACACCGGAATGTCGAAATCGCCCTGGCCGATCAGGATGGTGATCTCGGTGCAGCCCATGATGACGCCATCTACCCGGTCGGTGCGACACATCCGCTCGATCTCGTCGAGATAGGCGTGTTGACGGCTAATGTCCGTCATTTGCGATTCTCGATGTACCTCACCTGAACCCCTTCACCAAAAATGGCTGAGGGAGTAATTCCGCGAACTCACAAAAAACTCTGCGGGTCGATGTCGACCTGCACCCTGACCGAGCCGCGCAGCTTCGGCCCGTTCTCCAGCATGGCCCGAATAAAGCCCTGCATGTCGGCGCGCCGCTCGCCCTGGATCAGCAGGCGGAAGCGGTGACGCCCGCCAATCAGCGACAGCGGCGCCTCGGCCGGCCCGAGCACGAAGAGGTCGGAAGCCTGCGGCGCCGCGCGCCTTAGCCCTCGCGCATGGCTCTCGGCCTCGCCTCGTGTCGCAGCGCTTACGATGATGCCGGCGAGCCGGCCGAACGGTGGCAGCGCCGCCCGCTCGCGCTCGGCGATCTCGCGTTCATAAAAGGCTTCCGAATCACCCGAGACGATCGCCCGCATTACCGGATGGTCCGGCTGGTAGGTCTGCAAAAGGCCGAGGCTCTTCTTGCCGGTGCGGCCGGCGCGGCCCGTCACCTGGCTAAGCAGCTGGAACGTGCGCTCGGCGGCGCGCGGATCGCCATTGGCCAACCCAAGGTCCGCATCGACCACGCCGACCAGCGTCATGCCGGGAAAATTGTGGCCCTTGGCGACGAGCTGGGTGCCGATGACGATATCGGCCTCGCCATTGGCGACGGCTTCCAACTCGAGCCTGAGCCGGCGCACGCCGCCCAGAAGGTCGGACGACAGCACGATGGTGCGCGCATCGGGGAAATGCGCCACCACTTCCTCGGCGATGCGCTCGACGCCTGGGCCGCAGGCCACCAGATGGTCGAGCGTGCCGCATTCTGGGCAGGCCTCGGGCCGCCGCTCATTATGGCCGCAATGATGGCAGACGAGCTGGCCGCGAAAGCGATGCTCGACCAGCCAGGCCGAACAGACCGGACAGCCGAAGCGGTGGCCGCAGACCCGGCAGAGCGTCAGCGGCGCATAGCCGCGCCGGTTGAGGAAGAGCAGGGACTGCTCTTTTTTCTCCAGCGTGCGCTGCATCTGTTCCAAAAGCACCGGCGACAGGAAGCCACCGCGCGCCGGCGGCGAACGCCGCATGTCGATCGACTTCAGGTCAGGCAGAGCGGCTTCCGCGAAACGCGACGACAGCACGGCCCTGTGGTAGCGGCCCTGGCCGGCATTAACCCGGCTTTCCACCGAGGGCGTCGCCGAGGCGAGCACGACCGGGAAGCCGCCGATATGGCCGCGCACCACCGCCATGTCGCGCGCATTGTAGAAGACGCGGTCTTCCTGCTTGTAGGCCGGGTCGTGTTCCTCGTCGACGACGATCAGGCCGAGTTCCTTGAACGGCAGGAACAACGCCGAGCGCGCGCCGGCGACGACGCGCACGCCGCCCTCGGCCACCTGCCGCCAGACGCGCTCGCGCATCCGGGGCGGCAGGTCGGAATGCCACTCCGCCGGCTTGGCGCCGAAGCGGTCCTGGAAACGTTCGAGGAAGGCATGGGTCAGCGCGATTTCCGGCAACAGGATCAGCACCTGCCTGCCCTTGTCGAGCGCTGCCGCCACCGCCTCGAAATAGACTTCCGTCTTGCCGGAGCCGGTGACGCCGTCGAGCAGCGTGACGTTGAAGGCATCGGCGGCGACAGCGGCGCGCAGCTTCTGCGCCGCCGCTTTCTGGTCCGGCATCAATTCCGGCACGGCGTGAGAGGGGTCTGGCGCCGCCACCACCGGCCGCGGCGGAATCATCACCGTCTCGAACACGCCCTGTGCCCGCAATCCGTCGATCACGGTCGAGGAGACGCCCGCCGCATGCGCCAGGCCCGAGCGCGTCCAGGCCAGGCCGCCCTCCGCGGTTTCGAGCACCCGCCGCCGCGCATCGGTCAGCCGGTCGGGTTCGGCAAGCGTACGCTGAAGCCCTTCGATCCACGGCTCGGGGTCGAACGCCTCGGGGGCTCGGAGCAGCATCCGCGCGACCATGCCAGGCGCCGACAGCGTGTATTGCGCGATCCAGTCGACGAAGCGGCGCATCGCCTTGTCGATCGGCGGACAGTCGAACACCTCCTCGATCGGCCGCAATTTCTTCGCATCGACCGCCTCGACGGCGCCGTCCCAGACGATGCCGGCCACCTGGCGCGGCCCGAGCGGCACGCGCACGATCGAACCCGGCACCACGCGCATGCCGGGCGGCACGGCATAGGTGTAGGGCCGTTCGGCGGGCATCGGCACCAGGACGGGCGCGGCCGCGACAAAGGGCGAATCTTCGATCATCGGGCGTGACCTTGCCCCGACTTTGCTCTAGATCAAAGAGGACCCTCGCATGTGCCTGGCCGACGCCGGGCGATCCCCAAGGAGACAGCCATGAAGTTTTTTGTCGATACCGCTGACATCAAGGAAATTAAGGAGCTGCACGAGCTGGGGCTGCTCGATGGTGTCACCACCAACCCGTCGCTGATCCTGAAATCGGGCGGCAAGATCTCCGAAGTCACCAAGCAGATCTGCGACATTGTCGAAGGCCCGGTCTCGGCCGAGGTCGTCGCGACCGAGTACAAGGACATGATGGCCGAGGCCGAGGTGCTGGCCAAGATCGCGCCGAATGTCGCCATCAAGGTGCCGTTGACGCTGGACGGCCTCAAGGCCTGCAAGACGATCCGCACCGAGATGAACCGCATGGTCAATGTGACGCTCTGCTTCTCGGCCAACCAGGCGCTGCTTGCCGCCAAGGCCGGCGCCTCCTTCATCTCGCCCTTCGTCGGCCGCATCGACGACACCGGCTCGGACGGCATGGAGCTGATCTCCGAAATCCGCACCATCTACGACAATTACGATTTCAAGACCGAGATCCTGACCGCTTCGGTGCGCACGGTGAACCACGTCAAGCAGGCCGCGCTGATCGGCGCCGATATCGTCACCGCGCCGCCGGCGACGTTGAAAGCGCTGGTCAACCACCCGCTAACCGACAAGGGCCTCGCCGCCTTCCTCGCCGACTGGGCCAAGACCGGCCAGAAGATCGGCTGAGGCTGCCTCTCGTCAGAGAACAAAAGGCCGGGTGACCGGCCTTTTCTGTGGATGGAAGCTCTGCGCGAGGCGTGCCGAGATTCAGGTCAGGCCGAGCTGAGAACGGTGGTTTCCGAGAACCGGAGCGGAGCGTACAGAAGTACGTGAGCACCGGAAGCGGAGGAAACCATCGTTCGCAGGCCGGCCTCACCGAAATATCGGCACGCCTCAGGCCTTCTTGCCATGCTTGGCTAGATCCTGCGCGATGGAAAGCCGCAGAAGGTCGGCCAGTTCGCGCGCGGCGCGGTTCTCGGCGTCGATCTGTGCCCGATAGGCCGCGAACTCCTGGCGCGGCCGGTCGAAGGACGAGGGGATCGAGCGCTTGCCGACGGCAATCACCGTGTTGGTCGCGGTGTCCCGGAGCACATAGTTGGCGGTCAGCGTGACCGTGCCGGCCGTCGGCTCGTCTTCCTGGGTCTGCACCTGCACGATGGCCGCCGATTCGACGAGCTCGGTGACGCCGAGATCGAGCGTGTAGGCCGGCGAGGCCGGCTCGCCCGAGCCTTGTCCGAAGGCGAAGATCAGATTGTTGCGCACCTGCTGCGCGTAGCGGGTGCTGACCGGCTTGATCGCGATCGAGGCGAGCTCGGCGGAGGCACTGAGCTGCGATCCGGGCGACAGCGGCTGGCTGGAATAGAGCGGCCTGACCGTGCAGGCCGAAACCAGCGCAAGCGCGGCGGCCATGCCGCAGACCGCCAGGCGGCCGCGCAGGCGGGACGCTTCTGACTTCACCGGATCAGGCAACGACATTGACGATCCTCTGCGGGACGATGATCACCTTGCGCGGAGCCTTACCTTCCAGTGCTTTTTGCACGAAGTCGAGAGCCAGCACCGCTTTTTCGACGGCACCTTGATCCGCGTCGCGGGCAATTGTCAAATCCCCGCGCTTCTTGCCGTTGACCTGCACCGGCAGCACGATCTCGTTATCGACGACCAGCACCGGATCGTAGACCGGCCACGGCCGTTCGGCGATCATCTCCGTGCCGCCCAGTGCCTCCCAGCATTCCTCCGCCAGATGCGGCATGACCGGCGCGATGATGTGCACCAGGATCTCCACCGCCTCGCGGCAGGCGCCCTTCAGCGCGGCGTCGGCCTTGCCTTCGGACACTTCGTTGAGCGGCGTCGCCAGCGCATTGGCGAGCTCGTAAATGCGGGCGATCGCGCGGTTGAAGCCGAGCTTCTCGATGTCCTCGCCGACCGCCTTCAGGATCTTGTGCGCGGCCTTAGACACCGCGCCCGCCTCGCCATCCTTCGCCGCGGCGGGTTTCACGCCGGGCAGCTCATCGGCCGCGATCTGCACCAGGCGCCAGATGCGCTGCACGAAACGATGCGCCCCGGCCGCCCCTTCGTCGGTCCATTCGACGTCGCGCTCCGGCGGCGAATCCGACAGCATGAACCAGCGCGCCGTGTCGGCGCCGTAGCCGTCGGTGATCTCTTCCGGGCTCACCGTGTTCTTCTTCGACTTCGACATCTTCTCAAGCGCGCCGATCGTGGCCTCCTCGCCGGTCGCGATCTCGACGGCGCGTCGCTTGCCGCCGGCGTCCTCGATCCTGACCTCGCTCGGCGACAGCCAACGCCCGTTGTTGGACGGGCCGCCGACACGATAGGTCTCGTGCACCACCATGCCTTGCGTGAACAGGCCCTTGAACGGCTCGGCCAGATTGAGGTGACCGGTCTCGCGCATGGCGCGGGTGAAGAAGCGCGAATAGAGCAGATGCAGGATCGCGTGCTCGATGCCGCCGATATACTGGTCGACTGCCAGCCATTCGTCGGCGGCTTTCGGCTCGGTCGGCTCGTTGGCCCAGGGCGCAGTGAAGCGCGCGAAATACCAGGACGAATCGACGAACGTGTCCATCGTGTCGGTCTCGCGCCGCGCATCGCGGCCGCATTGCGGGCATTTCACATGCCGCCAGGTCGGATGACGGTCGAGCGGGTTGCCCGGACGATCGAACTCGATGTCGTCGGGCAGCTTCACCGGCAGGTCGGCCTTCGGCACCGGCACGACGCCGCAGGCCTCGCAATGGATCATCGGGATCGGGCAGCCCCAGTAGCGCTGGCGCGAAATGCCCCAGTCGCGCAGGCGGAAATTCACCTTGCGCTCCGCCATCGGCCGGCCGCAGATCGTCTTTGCCTCGAGCAGCTTCGCCACTTCATCGAAGGCCTTTTCGGGCTTCATGCCGTCGAGGAAGCGCGAATTGATCATCACGCCGTCGCCGTCATAGGCCTCCTCGATTATCTGGAAGGTCTTCGCGTCGGCGTCCTCCGGCATCACCACCGGGATCACCGGCAGGCCGTATTTGTTGGCGAAATCGAGGTCGCGCTGATCGCCCGACGGGCAGCCGAAAATGGCGCCGGTGCCGTATTCCATCAGCACGAAATTGGCGACATAGACCGGCAGCGTCCAGTTCTCGTCGAAGGGATGAACGACGCGGATGCCGGTGTCGAAGCCCTTCTTTTCGGCCGTCTCGAGCGCCGCCACCGAGGTGCCCATGTGACGGACCTCCTCGATGAATTTCGCCAGCTCGACATTGCTCTCGGCGGCCTTTTTCGCGAGCGGATGGTCGGCGGCGACCGCCATGAAGGAGGCGCCGAAGATGGTGTCGGGCCGGGTCGTGTAGACTTCCAGCTCTTGGCTGTCGCCGACCGGCTTTGCCAGCGGCCAGCGGATCAGCAGGCCTTCCGAGCGGCCGATCCAGTTGTGCTGCATCAGCTTGACCTTTTCCGGCCACTCCTCGAGCAGGTTGAGCGAGTCCAGGAGGTCCTGTGCGAAGTCGGTGATCTTGAAGAACCACTGCGTCAGCTCGCGCTGCTCGACCAGCGCGCCCGAACGCCAGCCGCGGCCGTCGATGACCTGCTCGTTGGCAAGCACCGTCATGTCCTCCGGGTCCCAGTTGACCTTGGAGGATTTGCGCGTCACCAGCCCCTTCTCGACGAAGTCGAGGAACAGCATCTGCTGGCGGTGATAGTAGTCGACGTCGCAGGTCGCGAACTCGCGCGCCCAGTCGAGCGACAGGCCCATCATCTTGAGCTGCTCTCGCATGACCGCGATGTTTTCGTAGGTCCAGTCCTTGGGATGGACCTTGTTTTGCATGGCGGCGTTTTCGGCCGGCATGCCGAACGCGTCCCAACCCATCGGGTGCAGCACGTTGAAGCCCTTGGCCCGCTTGTAGCGCGCCACGACGTCGCCCATCGTGTAGTTGCGGGTGTGACCGATATGGATCTTGCCCGACGGATAGGGGAACATCTCGAGCACGTAGTATTTCGGCTTCGGGTCGTCGTTGCGGGCCTCGAACAGCTTCTTGTCGGCCCAGGCCTTCTGCCATTTGGGCTCTGAGGTGCGCGGATTGTAACGTTCGGTTGCCATCGGATGTTTTTCACTTAAAAGCAGGCACAGGGCGCCAGACACGGCGAGCGGCCGGGGAATGTCGTCGCGGTGTTCACCATGGATTGCCGGACCCGTCAACTGTGGCGAGCCGGCGCCGGCGTTAAAACTATAGGCAGGATGGTGGCATGACGAGCACCGTAGAGCAGCTTCACGCGGTCAAGGCGAAGATCGCGGGCGCCGAGCGAGAGGCTAAGCGCGAGCCCGGCGCCGTCACGCTGGTGGCGGTCTCGAAGACCTTCGCGTCCGAGGATATCCGCCCGGTCATCGAGGCCGGCCAGCGCGTTTTCGGCGAGAACCGCGTGCAGGAAGCCCAGGGCAAATGGCCGGCGCTGAGGCAGGCATTTCCTGATATCGAGCTGCATCTGATCGGCCCGCTGCAGTCCAACAAAGCGAAGGAAGCCGTCGCGCTCTTCGATGTCATCGAGACCGTCGACCGCGAGAAGATCGCCGCTGAGCTTTCAAAAGAAATGGCCCGGCAGGGCCGGGCGCCAAAACTCTATGTCCAGGTCAACACCGGCTCCGAGCCGCAGAAGGCCGGCATCGAGCCGCGTGAGGCGATCGCCTTCGTAAAACGCTGCCGCGAGGTGCATGGCCTCGCCATCGAAGGCCTGATGTGCATCCCACCGGCCGACGAGAATCCCGGCCCGCATTTCGCGCTGCTGGACAAGATCGCCCGCGAAGCGGGTGTCGCGAGGCTCTCGATGGGCATGTCGGGCGATTATGAAACCGCGATCGCCTTCGGCGCGACCAGCGTCAGGGTGGGCTCGGCGATCTTCGGAAGCCGCTAAGCGCCTCGACCGCTCGTAACGATCTCGTTACCGACCGGCCAATCGAACGATAACACCGGCGCCAGCACTTGAAACGAAACGGGCCGTTCCTATTTGCCTGTCGTCATCAATCACTTTCTCGGGGAATCCCACCATGCGCTACAATCAGCTTGGCAACACCGGCCTGTTTGTCTCCGAACTCTGTCTCGGCACCATGACCTTCGGCGCCGCGGGCGAGAATGCCCAATGGGGCCTGATCGCCAGCCTGGACCAGAAGGGCGTCAACGAGATCGTCGCCCGCTCGATCGCGGCCGGCGTCAATTTCTTCGACACGGCCGACGTCTATTCCTTCGGCCAGTCCGAGCAATTGCTGGGACAGTCGCTCAAGGATCTCGGCGTGAAACGTTCCGACGTCATCATCGCCACCAAGGTGCATGGCGCCATGGGTAACGGGCCGAACGAACGCGGCTCCTCGCGCGGCCACATCATGGATTCTGTCGACGGCAGCCTGAAGCGGCTTCAGCTCGACCATATCGACCTCTACCAGCTGCACGGCACCGACACGGTGACCCCGATCGACGAGACGCTGCGGGCGCTCGACGATCTCGTGGCCAGCGGCAAGGTGCGTTACGTCGGCGTCTCCAACTGGCAGGCTTGGCGCATCGCCAAGGCGCTGGGTCTTGCCGAGCGCAAGGGCTTTGCCCGCTTCGAGACGATCCAGTCCTATTACTCGATCGCCGGCCGCGATCTCGAGCGCGAGATCGTGCCTTTGATCAACGAGGAAAAGCTCGGCCTCATGGTCTGGTCGCCGATGGCCGGCGGGCTGCTCTCCGGCAAATACGGTCCCGGCGCGCCGGGCAATGGCGAGGGCCGCCGCGCTTCCTTCAACTTCCCGCCGGTCAATGAGGACCGCGCCTGGGCGGCGGTTGCCGTCATGCGCGAGCTCGCGAAGAAGCACGACGTCAGCGTCGCCACGGTGGCGCTGGGCTATGTTCTGGCAAAACCTTTCGTGATGAGCGTCATCATCGGCGCCAGCCGCATGGACCAGCTCGAGCAGAACCTGGCCGCGACGGGCTTGAAGCTCGACGCGGACGACCTCGCCAGGCTGGATGAGGTGAGCGCGCTGCCTGCCGAATATCCCGGCTGGATGCTGGAGCGGCAAGGCGCCGGCCGGCGTCCGGCGCCATTCGTGCCGAAGGCATAGTCCATCTTCCGGGTAAGTCGATTTCGGGAGCCGCGTGTCCGATGGACGCGCGGCTTTTCCATTTCAGATGCGCACTGTCTCTGCGAGAAAATCGAGAAAGGCGCGCACCCGGGCCGGCAGATGCTTGCCCTGGCCGACATAGACGGCATGCGTAAGCTCCACGTCGCCGGGGTTGAACTCCTCCAGCAGCGGCACCAGCCGCCCAGTGGCGATATCGGGCTCGACATGCCAGCGCGCCAGCCGCGCAATGCCCGCGCCGGCGAGCGTCGTCAGCCGCATCGCTTCGCCGTCGCTGACCGTCGAATTGCCGGCGATCGGAACCATGAGGGGCACGCCTTTCGCGTCCACGAACGGCAGACCGTCGATATGCCGCACGAAGCCGAAGGCGAGCAGGTTGTGGCGGGCCAGATCGGCCGGGGTCCGCGGCGTGCCGCGCGATTCGAGGTAAGCGGGCGCTGCGACGACAACCATCCGGCTCTGGCCGAGCTTGCGCGCCACCAAACGCGACTCGCTGAGCGGGCCGGCGCGGATGGCGACGTCGGCGCGCTCCTCCATCAGGTCGATGACGCTGTCGGTCAGCACTGCCTCGACCGAGATTTCCGGGTAGCGTTCGAGGAAGCGCGGCAACAGCGGCATCAGCCGGTGCTGGCCGAACGGCACATAGGAGTTGACCCTCAGCCTGCCGCGCGGCGCCGCGCCCGCCGCCGCTTCCCGTTCGGCCGCGTCGAGATCGGCAAGGATGCGTAGGCCGCTATCGTAAAAGGCGCTTCCCTCGGGCGTCAGCTGCAGCCGCCGTGTCGAGCGGCTTATCAGCCGCGCGCCAAGCCGCGCCTCGAGCCGCGCGATCAGCTTGCTCACCGCCGATGGCGTCATCCGTAATGCCCGCGCAGCGGCCGAGAAGCTGCCCGCCTCGACGACGCGAACAAACACTTCGATTTCGCCGGAACGGTTGATGTCGGCCCTTGCCATTCGTGAATCTATTTCACAGAAAATGTGCCTGATGCAAGGCTGGTTCACAGCTTGGCAGATCACGATCTTCTCCGTGCATGATCCCGGAAAGTGGAAACCGGTTTTCGGGAAAGATCATGCGCCAGCAAAGATCCGGGGCGCGGGATTGGCGTCCCGTTCCTGATCAACCGGACCGCAGCCATGCCTCTCGCTCTTTATGCCCTCACCGCCGGCGCCTTCGGCATCGGCGTCACCGAATTCGTCATCATGGGCCTGCTGCTCGACGTCAGCGCCGATCTCGGCGTCTCGATCTCGGCGGCGGGCCTGCTCATTTCCGGCTACGCGCTGGGCGTCGTCGTCGGCGCGCCGCTGCTTGGCGCGCTGACCGGCCGTCTGCCGCGCAAGACCCTGCTGCTTGCCCTGATGGTGGTCTTCACCATCGGCAACCTCGCCTGCGCGCTGGCGCCCGACTACTGGACGCTGATGGCGGCACGCGTGCTCACCGCCTTCGCCCATGCTTCCTTCTTCGGCGTCGGCTCCGTCGTCGCCACCAGCCTTGTCGCGCCCAACCGGAAGGCCTCGGCCATCGCGCTGATGTTCACCGGCCTCACCGTCGCCAACATCCTCGGCGTGCCCTTCGGCACCTGGCTCGGCCAGGCCTATGGCTGGCGCTCCACCTTCCTCGCCGTCACGCTGGTCGGCGTCGTAGCCTTCGCCGTCATCGCGCTGCTGGTGCCGCGCGACGAGCCCGCCGCGACGGACGTTGAGGAGAGCTCCGAAGGCACGCTTGCCGTGCTCGGCCGCCGGCCCGTGCTGCTTGGCCTTCTGACCACTGTGCTGAGCTGGGTCGGCGTCTTCGCCGCCTTCACCTATCTGGCGCCGATCCTCACCCGCGTCACCGGTTTTTCGGAGGGAGCCGTGTCGCCGATCCTGCTTGTCTTCGGCGGCGGGCTGGTGGCGGGCAATCTGCTCGGCGGACGCCTCGCCGACCGGCATCTGGTGCCGACGGTCGTCGGCACGCTGGTCGCACTGTCGGCGGTGCTGTTCGTCATGACCGCCGCGATCCACCAGCCGATCGCGGCGGTCGCCGCCGTCGGCTTGCTGGGTGCCGCCGCCTTCGCCACCGTCGCGCCGCTTCAGATGTGGGTGCTGGAGAAGGCCAAGGGCGCCGGCCAGGGCTTGGCATCCTCCTTCAACATCGCCGCCTTCAATCTCGGCAACGCCATCGGCGCCTGGCTAGGCGGCTTCGTCATCGACCACGGTCCCGGTCTCGGCGCCGTCCCCCTCGTCGCCGGCCTCGTGCCGCTCGCCGCGCTCGGCGTCGTGCTCATGGCGCTGCGCCTCGAACGCGGCGGCGCGATCGGTAAGCCGGTCACCGCGCAGTGCTGAGCGCTGATCCTTTCGACATCCAATCAGGAGAAAAAAGATGGATTATCGACCTCTCGGCGCCTCCGGCCTGAAAGTGCCGGCCCTTTCCTTCGGCGCCGGAACTTTTGGTGGCTCCGGCCCGCTCTTCGGCCATTGGGGCAACAGCGACGCGAAGGAGGCGCGCCGGCTGGTCGACATCTGCTTGGAGGCAGGCGTCAACCTCTTCGACACGGCCGATGTCTATTCCAACGGCGCGTCGGAGGAGGTGCTTGGCGAGGCGATCAAGGGCCGCCGCGACGCGGTGCTGATCTCGACCAAGACATCCCTGCCGATGGGCGACGGCCCAGGCGACTGGGGCTCGTCGCGGTCGCGCCTGATCCGCTCCGTCGATGCGGCGCTGAAGCGCCTCGGCATGGACTACATCGACCTTTTGCAGCTTCATGCTTTCGACGCCTCGACGCCGGTCCAGGAGGTGCTGTCGGCGCTGGATGACCTCGTGCGCTCCGGCAAGCTACGCTATGTCGGCGTCTCCAATTTCTCCGGCTGGCAGGTGATGAAGTCGCTCGGCCTTGCCGACAGGCACGGCTACCCGCGCTACGTTGCGCATCAGGTCTATTACTCGCTGGTCGGGCGCGACTATGAATGGGAGCTGATGCCGCTCGGTCTCGACCAGGGCGTCGGCGCGCTGGTGTGGAGCCCGCTCGGCTGGGGCCGGCTCACCGGCAAGATCCGCCGCGGCCAGCCCTTGCCGGAAAAGAGCCGACTGCACGACACCGCCGCTTTCGGCCCGCCGGTCGAGGACGAGCATCTCTTCAAGGTGGTCGATGCGCTGGAAGCGGTCGCCGCCGAGACCGGCAAGACCGTGCCGCAGATCGCCATCAACTGGCTCTTGCGGCGCCCGACCGTATCGTCGGTGATCATCGGCGCGCGCAACGAGGAGCAGTTGCGGCAGAACCTCGGCGCCGTTGGCTGGACGCTGACGCCGGAGCAGATGAAGAGGCTGGATGAGGCAAGCGCGGTGAACGCGCCGTATCCCTATTTCCCCTATCGGCGCCAAGAGGGCTTTGCCCGGCTCAACCCGCCGGCGGCCTGACCCTTGGCGATTGCACTGGATGGCGGCGAGGCCGTTCAGTGCAATCGAAACTCCCCGTCCACCTTCCGCCACTCGTTCGGCGCGATCAGCTTCTGGTGCGTGTAGGTCACCGAATGCAGCGGGCCGTCGAGCTTGGTCTTCCAGAATTCGATGAAGCGGATCAGCACCGGGAATTCCGGCGCTATGTCATAGTCCTGCCAGACATAGCTTTGCAGCAAATGCGGGTGGTCGGGGTAGTGATAAAGGATCTTGGCGGTGGTCAGCCCGTATCCCCTGAGCATCAGATCCATTTCGGAATTGTCGCGCATTGCGTTGCCTTGGTTGATTCTCCTTCCTCCCAACGCTGAATTGTGCGCACGGTTGCTTAATTGTCTATGGATTTTTGCGAGGTTCTTCAAAATTTTTGTCGTTAAAACAGGAGGTTAGCAGCCGATTCGCGAGAGTGCTAATAGCTGGTTGAATTGCCCCTGCGTCATCCCGCCGCGCGAATCCAACGTCTAATATTGCCGTCACGGCGGAACTGTTAATAATGGCCGCGAATTCGCGGCCGCTTCGCCGCGATGCCGTCGGCATTTCAAGCTGGCGGAATGGTCCCGGAGGAAAGCTGAAAAATGTCCGATGTGCATGTTCACCGCGTCCAACCGGCGTGGAAGAAGAACGCGTTGATCGACAACGACACCTATCTCAAATGGTATGCCGACAGCGTGAAGAACCCGGACAAGTTCTGGGGCAAGCATGGCAAGCGCATCGACTGGTTCAAGCCTTTCACCAAGGTCAAGAACACCTCCTTCGACGGCAAGGTCTCGATCAAGTGGTTCGAGGACGGCCAGACCAACGTCTCCTACAATTGCATCGATCGGCACCTGAAGAAGCGCGGCGACCAGACCGCGATCATCTGGGAGGGCGACAACCCTTACGACGATCGCAAGATCACCTATAATGAGCTTTATGCGCATGTGTGCCGCTTCGCCAATGTGCTGAAGAAGCACGGCGTCAAGAAGGGCGACCGCGTCACCATCTACATGCCGATGATCCCCGAAGCGGCCTATGCGATGCTTGCCTGCACTCGGCTAGGCGCGATCCATTCGGTGGTCTTCGGCGGCTTCTCGCCGGACGCGCTCGCCGGCCGCATCGACGATTGCAAATCGACCATCGTGATCACCGCCGACGAGGGCCTGCGCGGCGGCAAGCCGATCCCGCTCAAGGACAACACCGACAAGGCGATCGAGATCGCCGCCAGGGCCGGCACCAAGGTCGAGAAGGTCGTGGTGGTCCGCCGCACCGGCGGCAAGACCGGTTGGGCGCCGGGGCGCGACGTCTGGTATCACGAGGAGGCCGCGACCGTTAAGGCCGACTGCAAGCCGGAGAAGATGAAGGCGGAAGACCCGCTGTTCATCCTTTACACCTCCGGCTCGACCGGCAAGCCGAAGGGCGTGCTGCACACCACCGGCGGCTATCTCGTCTATGTCTCGATGACGCACCAATATGTCTTCGACTACCATGACGGCGACATCTACTGGTGCACCGCCGATGTCGGCTGGGTGACGGGCCACAGCTACATCGTCTACGGGCCTCTGGCCAACGGCGCCACGACGCTGATGTTCGAAGGCGTGCCGAACTATCCGTCGCAGTCGCGCTTCTGGGAAGTGATCGACAAGCACAAGGTCAACATCTTCTACACCGCGCCGACGGCGCTGCGCGCGCTGATGGGCGCCGGTGACGCCCATGTGAAGAAAACCTCGCGCAAGTCGCTGCGCGTGCTGGGCACGGTCGGCGAGCCGATCAACCCGGAGGCCTGGGAGTGGTATTTCAACGTCGTCGGCAACGCCAAGGTGCCGATCGTCGACACCTGGTGGCAGACCGAGACCGGCGGCATCATGATCACGCCGCTGCCGGGCGCCACCGACCTCAAGGCGGGTTCGGCCACGCGGCCCTTCTTCGGCGTCAAGCCGCAACTGGTCGACGGCGAAGGCAAGGTGCTGGAAGGCGCCACCGACGGCAATCTCTGCATCAGCGATTCCTGGCCCGGCCAGATGCGCACCGTCTATGGCGACCACGACCGTTTCGTGCAGACCTATTTCTCGACCTACAAGGGCAAGTACTTCACCGGCGACGGCTGCCGCCGCGACGCCGACGGCTATTACTGGATCACCGGCCGCGTCGACGACGTCATCAACGTTTCCGGCCACCGCATGGGAACGGCCGAGGTGGAATCGGCGCTGGTCAGCCACGACCAGGTGTCGGAGGCCGCCGTTGTCGGCTACCCGCATGACATCAAGGGCCAGGGCATCTACTGCTATGTCACCCTGATGGCCGGCACCCAATCGAGCGAGGATTTGCGCAAGGAGCTGATCGCCCATGTGCGCAAGGAGATCGGCGCCATCGCCACGCCCGACAAGATCCAGTTCGCGCCGGGCCTGCCGAAAACCCGTTCGGGCAAGATCATGCGGCGCATCCTGCGCAAGATCGCCGAGGACGATTTCGGCGCGCTCGGCGACACCTCGACCCTGGCCGATCCGGCCGTGGTCGACGACCTCGTCGCCAACCGGCAGAACAAGAAGAGCTGATGGCGGGCGAGCTCGGCACCGTCAGCCAGCTCTGGCGCTATCCGGCGAGCTCGCTCGCCGGCGAGCGGCTTGATGCCATCTCCGTCGGGCTGAAGACCGTCGACGGCGACCGGCTGTTCGGACTGGTCGATGCGTCCGACGGCGAGATCGCCAGGCCCGACCGCGAAACCAAATGGCACAAGGTGCCGCTGATCCGCACCCGGCTGAGCGAGGACCGGCGGCTGGAAGTGGCCCTGCCCGGCGGCGGCTGGCTGCCGGCGCCCGGCCCGGAAAGCGACCGCGCGGTATCGGCCTTTCTCGGCTTCGACGCCTCGATCCGGCCGTTCGGCGCGGAGAACGCCGCCCCTGACTATGCCGGCCCGCGGACCGAGGCCCGCTATGCCAAGGCGCCGATCCATCTGCTCACCACCGCCTCGCTGGCCAGGCTGAAGGCGCTTCACCCGGAGGGCACGCCCGATCCGCGCCGCTTCCGGCCCAACATCGTCGTCGACATGGAACCGGTCGAAGGCGCCTTTCCGGAGACGGAATGGATCGGCAGGAAGCTCGCGGTCGGCGATCTGCTGCTCACCGTGTCCGAACCCTGCCGCCGCTGCGGCTTCACCATCATCGCCCAGGACGGCTTCGACACCGACCCCGGCATCCTGCGCAACCTGGTGCGCCACAACGCCCACAATCTCGGCGTCTATTGCACGGTCGATCGGCCCGCGCGGATCGAGATCGGCGCGCCGGTGCGCTTTATGGACTGAAGCGGGCAGGGTCTACCGGTACAAATCCGCCCGTGTCGGCGGCAGACCGCTCGGGCCGCGGGCGCGCTTGGTGGCCACTGTCTGAAAGATCTGCGCCGAGCCACGCTCGAAGGTGATCGAGCAACCCGTGAGATAGAGCAGCCACAGCCGCGCCTTGGGCTCGCCCACCTCGGCGACCGCCTCGTCGAAGCGCGCATGCAGGCGCTCGGCCCACAGCCGGCAGGTTCGCGCATAATGCTCGCGCAGGTTCTCCACGTCATAGACGAGGAAGCCGTGCGCCTCGAGATTGCCGAGCGTCATGCCGATCGTGTCGAGCTCGCCGCCGGGGAAGATGTATTTGATCAGCGCCTTGTATTCCGGCCCCTTGCGCAGCGTCTTCCTGATGTCGCCCTTGCTGCGCCTGGTGATGGCGTGGTGCAGATAGATCCCGCCGGGCTTCAGCAAACGGTGCACGGCCGAGAAGTAGGCCGCGTGGTTGGCAAGGCCCAGATGCTCGAACATGCCGATCGACGAGATCTTGTCGAAAGCGCCGGAGAGTTCGGCATAGGATTTCAGCTCGATGGTGATGCGGCCCTCCAGCCCCTCGGCGCGGATGCGCTCGCGGGCAAGGTCGGTTTGGGCTTGCGACAGCGAGACGCCGTGACCGACGACGCCGTAATGTTTCGCCGCATGGATGAGCATCGCGCCCCAGCCGCAGCCGATGTCGAGCAACCTTTCGCCGGGCTTCAGCCTGAGCTTGCGGCAGATATGGTCGAGCTTGTCGACCTGCGCCTGGTCGATCCCATTGGCGAAATCCTGGAAATAGCCGCAGCTATAGACCATGCGCTCGTCGAGGAAGAGCCGGTAGAAATCATTCGAAATGTCGTAATGGTGCTGGATCGCCTCCCTGTTCGATCCGCTGACGAAAGGCTTGCGGCCGGAAAGATCGCTGCGCGCCGTCATCTGCTTGCGCGAAAACAGCACCATTGGCAGGTCGCGCAGTATTGCCAGCTTGGGGAGGGATTTGAGCCTCGTCTTGAGCTTGCCTTGTGAAGGCAGAGCATAGAAATCGAACAGCGTGCCGTCTTCGATATCGACCGTCTTGGAAATCCACATCTCCACCAGCGTCGAGAAGGTCGGCCGGCGGAGCAGTTGCCAGACGATATCCTGGTCGTTGATGGCAAGCACCGGACCGCTGGCGGGTCCGATCCGCTCGCCGGTCCACAGCCTGACCGCGAAACCCGGCTTCAGCGTTTCGACGACCTTGCGTACGATCCGCGCGGCTCTGTCGGCGGCATCCATTCCCACCTCCCGCTATGTCGCATCCCCCCGAAGCCGCACTGTCGTCCACCGGCCTGTGGACCGCAATCCCGATCTGTTGCGCAAAAGCACCGCAAGCGCAGGTTTCCTGGCTCGAGGCATGAGCATTCCGTTGCGTCATCTTGTCTTTTGCGGCGACGCACCCCATCATCTGGGTGTGTTCAACGAACTGAAAGGAGGTGATCCGATGTCGAGTGATTTCGTTTTCCATAACGTGAGCTCTGCGGATTGCACTTCCGGGAAGCAGTCTTCCCGTTAAGGCGCGAGACGCGCGGCAGGTAGCCCGGAGGGGCCGCCGCCAGGAGCCGCGTCATGGACGGAAACACGGAAGGCCGCCGGCTTCGTCAAGAAGCGGCGGCCTTTTCCGTTTTGGGTCGGCACTGCAGATCAGCGGCTGATTGTGAGCTTCTCGATGTTGCGGCTGATTTCACCGAAGGCATGTGACAATTCGGCGCCGTTGGCGGCCTCGTAATAATGCTTGAGCGGCGAGGTGTCGTCAGTCGCGCAGTCCTTCAACACGGACTTGGCCTGATCGCGTTCTGTCGCGGTCATCGCCGGATCGCTGAGATCGAAGCCGATGGTGAAGATCTCGATGCCGTCGCGCTTCATGTTATCGCAGATGTTTTCGGCATTGGCGCGCGACTTCTGACCTTGATCCTGTGGCCGTGACGCGCCGCGTTCGCCGGCAAAGGCTGTGTTGAACTGGCCATCCGTCATCAGAATGGCGATCTTGGCCACCCTGTTCCGATCGAAGTTGGCGGGGCCGGCGCCCAAACGGGCGCTCGAGATTGCCGAGCGCCAGGCTGACGAGAGCATGTAGTAGCCCCATTGCACGGCAATACCGCCTGCGGTCACGCCTGCGGCCTGAAAATGATCGATCGCCGTGAGCAGCTTGTCCTCGTCGGCAGTCAGCGGAACCAGGGCAGCCGTAGGGCATACCCTCATGCGGTAGTCGCGGTTGACCTTGGCCAGATATATTTTGCCCCGATTATCCCGGCGTTGCGTGTAAGGCCCGTCCGACGAATAGTCGGCGTAGCCATCCTTGTCCTTGCGCTCGGTTGCGCAATTGTCGGACACCGTTGCGGAAATCGACATGGCGGCATCGATCGGCGGCGGCACTTTCGGCCCCGTCTCGGTCTCGACAAAAACGGTGTCAGCGAGGCCGCCGGTGTTGACGGCTTCGGCGTAGGGGATGATCGACACGCGAATGCGCGGATTGCTTGGATCCCGATTCTGATCCAGGAGATCCTTTACCGTCTGTGACGCTGCGATCTTTAGGTCGCCGATCTTGTTGGTCTTGGCGCGCCTGTCGGGCGCCATCGAACCGGTGACGTCGAGCATCATCGCCACCTCGACCGTCTTGTCCGAATAAAGCGCGGTGGTTGAGGCGGTCACGCGGCGCATGTTGTCGGTGCTGAACAGCGGGAAGAAGAGACCGACATCGACATGCGCGTCCGCCTGTACGGTGTTGGCTGTCCTGTTGACCGTAAGCTTGTCCAGCACGACCTGATCGGTCCGCAGGATGCCGGCCGCGCTGTTGGCGTCGAGGAATGCCTGCACCGTCTTGTTGGCGTCGGCTTCGGTGATGACGCCGAGGGTGAGATCGCGGGCCGTCGAGGTCACAGCGGCGTCGACGACGCCCTGCAAGCTCGACCTCGCATTGTAGAGCTGCGAGATATTGACCGCGAATCCCACCCCCAGCGCGAGGACCGATGCGGCAGCTCCGAACAGAACCGCGAAATTGCCTCCGCGATTGCGGGCAAAGCCGTCCACCCCACGAACGACACCTCTGAACTGCCGCATCCCTTCCGCCTCCACTGTCTGCGGCGCTGCGCCGCTCGGCCAGGGCATTGCAGGAATTCGGCCAGACCCGGCGGACAGCCGCCGAAAGACGCTCAACAGGCAGTTAATCCATTGTTTTAGCTGGCTTTCGGTAAATTTATGGGTGAACGGGAAGTAAACGAAAATGCGCTGGCGAGGTGACCTTCACGAAGCGCTTACCATGATCTCGAAAGCTGTCGCGGCCGTTCTCTCTTCGGCACAATCGACCTGTGCCGAAGCGGGTCAGCGTCCGCCATAAGCTGCGATGAAACAGCTGCAGCATAGGGTCTTTTGAGCGCAGCAAGCGCAGGAGGCGGTCCTTCGCAGGCCGGCCTTACCTGATATCAAACCAACCTAAGCCAGCATCTGCGCGCTGGCCGTCCGATTGACGCCATGGTGCG
Organism: Mesorhizobium sp. WSM4935; assembly: GCF_029625735.1. Taxonomy (NCBI): domain Bacteria; kingdom Pseudomonadati; phylum Pseudomonadota; class Alphaproteobacteria; order Hyphomicrobiales; family Phyllobacteriaceae; genus Mesorhizobium; species Mesorhizobium sp. WSM4935. The sequence continues at coordinate 40,817 of NZ_JARTVR010000024.1, forward strand.
GAGGATTGAAGCGGTTGCCCTCCTGCTTGTAGGTCCAGACCTTGAACAGCGTAAGCCGGTGCGGGCCGAAACTGTGCAGCAGCGGCACGTCCGTGGCGTCGCGGCCGCGCGCAATGACGACGCGGCCGATGCGCGGCCGGTTGTGGCGCGGATCGAACGTGTACCATTTGCCGTCGAGGAAGACTTCCATCCAGGCCGAGAAGTCCATCGGCGCCGGGTCGGCGGGCACGCCGATATCGCCGAGATAGCCGTTCACGTAGCGCGCCGGGATGTTCATGCATCGGCAAAGCGCGATGGCCAGATGCGCGAAATCGCGGCACACCCCGACACGCTCCTCATGCGCCTGCGCCGCCGTGCGCGTGGCGCGCGCATAGCCGTAGCCGAAGGAGAGCCGGCTGTTGACGTAATCGACGATCGCCTGGACGCGCGCCCAGCCGGGCGGCAGCTGGCCGAAAAGCTGCCAGGCGGTGTTGCTGAGATGGTCGGTCTCGCAATAGCGGCTGCCGAGCAGATAGACCAGCACATCGTCCGGCAATTCCGCCACCGGCGTTTCGCGCGCCAGCGTGTTGACTTCGTCGGTCTCGCCGCTGTCCTCGACTGCCGCGTCGTAGAGGATGCGGAAGTTGCCTGCCGGCGCCGTGAAACGACGGCAGACATTGCCGTGGCCGTCGCGATAGGTCCGGGTCGGCACCGAGGGCGAGGTCAGAACCCGCGTCTGCCGCTTGATATCGGCATGGCGATCGGGATGGATGTCGAGAAGCGAGATGATCGGCGTCACCGCCGCGCATTCAATGGCGATTTCATAGCCGAGCCGGATCAGCATCGCGTTCCCCCTTGGTGATTTTGGAAGACTGCCTGTTCAACGCCGGGAACCGGAGCTTGTTCCGGCGCCCTAAGTCGAAATGGCAGTGTCTCGCCTTCCCAGGCGGTGTTGCCCGGTCTAAACTGGGTTTTGCGTTTCGCCCTCCCCGAAAACGATTCTCCAGGACATCCGATGTTTGCAGGCTCAAAGTTCGCCGCCTTCCTGTTCGACATGGACGGCACGGTGCTCAACTCGATCGCCGCGGCGGAACGGGTGTGGACGGCGTGGGCAAACCGGCATGGCCTCGATGTCGCGGCCTTCCTGCCGACGATCCATGGCAGGCGCGCGCGAGAGACGATCTCCGCGCTGAAACTCCCCGGCGTCGATCCGGTGGCGGAGGCGGATCTGCTGCTCAAGGCCGAAGCCGACGATCTCGAAGGCATCGTACCGATTCCCGGCGCCGTCGCATTCCTGGAATCGCTGCCGCCGGAGCGCTGGGCGATCGTCACCTCGGCGCCGCGCGAACTGGCGCTGCTGCGCATCAAGGCGGCCGGCATTCCGGTTCCCGCCATGATGGTCACGGCCGAAGATGTCACCCATGGCAAGCCGGCGCCGGACTGCTTCCTGCTGGCGGCAAAGCGTCTCGGCGTCGAGGCGCGCGACTGCCTGGTCTTCGAGGACGCGCCGGCGGGCATCGCCGCGGGCGAGGCTTCCGGCGCGTCGGTGATGGTGATCAGCGCCACGCATGTCCATCCGCTCGTCACGCCGCACCCGATGATCCGTTCCTATGACGAAATCGGCATCGCGCTGGACGACAGTGGCTGGATTGCGCTCGCGCCCGAGCGTGCCGTTGCTTAAAAGTCGCTGGTCAGGCCCTTGACCTCCCAGTCGCCGTAGCGGCCGGGTTCCTTGCCGCCGCGGCCGCCGATCTCCTTCGGCAGACGGGCTTCGGCCTCGCGGTACGACCGGCGCCGCGCTTCGGCTTCGGCCAGCGCGCGCTGCGCTTCCGGCCTCAGTGACTTCTGCTGCTTCTCGGCCTCGCTGCTCGCTTCGGTTTTGCTTGGTTCTTCGGTCATGCGATAAGTCCTTGCCGATTGAAACACGGGCCGGTGTTTCCCATCATATAGCCATGACGCAATCAGGATCGACCCCCAACGGATGAAACGATGAACACGCTTCGCACCGCAATGCTTCTTGCCGCGATGACGGCGCTGTTCATGGGCGTCGGCTATCTGATCGGCGGCTCGGGCGGCATGGTCATCGCGCTTTTGATCGCCGCCGGCACCAATCTGTTCAGCTATTGGAACGCCGACAAGATGGTGCTGTCGATGAACCGCGCCATCGAGGTCGACGAGAAGAACGCGCCCGAATATTACGCGATCGTCCAGGCACTGGCCAAGCAGGCCGGCCTGCCGATGCCGAAGACCTATCTGATCGACAACCCGCAGCCCAACGCCTTCGCCACCGGCCGCAATCCGGAGAACGCCGCAGTGGCCGCGTCCACCGGCCTGCTCGAGCGGCTCTCCCATGAAGAGGTCGCGGCGGTGATGGCGCATGAGCTTGCCCATGTGCAGCATCGCGACACGCTGACCATGACGATCGTGGCGACGCTTGCCGGCGCCATCTCGATGCTCGGCAATTTCGCCTTCTTCCTCGGCGGCAGCCGGGAGAACAACAATCCGTTCGGTTTTGTCGGCGTGCTGGTGGCTATGCTGGTCGCGCCCTTCGCCGCCATGATCGTGCAGATGGCGGTGAGCCGCACGCGCGAATATGAGGCCGACCGGCGCGGCGCGGAGATCTGCGGCCACCCGCTATGGCTGGCCTCGGCGCTTAACAAGATCGCGCGCGGCGCCGAACAGATTCCCAATGAGGATGCCGAGCGCAATCCGGCGATGGCGCATCTTTTCATCATCAACCCCCTGCATGGCGAGCGCATGGACAATCTGTTCTCGACGCATCCGAGCACCGAGAACCGCATCGCGGCACTGCAGGAGATGGCGCGCGCGATGGGGAGCACCGCGCCGGCCAATCGGCGTGAGGCTTCTCCGCCACCCGTCGAGCCAGAGGAGCTTCCGGCCGGTCCATGGGGCAAGCGGCCAGAGCCCGCGCCGCCTCCGCAGCCCAAACCCAACCCCTGGGGCCGTAACCCGACCGGACCGCGCAATGCGGGGCGCAGGGGCCCCTGGTCGTGACGCCGCCGAGGCGCGGGCATTCAGCCAATCCGCGACACAAGGCCGGTGACGAGATAGCCGGCCTTGCCGCGCGCAAGGCGGCGGCGCGGCTGCTTGCTGCCGTCATCGATGCCCGCACGCCGCTCGACGGGTTGACCGATAACGAGCACGGCCACCCGCAATACAAGGCGCTGGACGGCCGCGACCGCGCGCTGGTGCGCGCCATCCTGGTGACCGCGCTGCGCCACCGCATGACCATTGCCGGGCTGCTGGCGAAGCGGCTGGAAAAGCCGCTGCCGGCCAACGCTACGGCGCTCTCGCATATCCTCAACGTCGCCGCCGCGCAGATCCTGTTTCTCGATGTTCCGGACAGCGCCGCCGTCGACCTTGCCGTCACCCACGCCAAATCCGACCCGCGCACCACGCGCTTCTCCGGCCTCGTGAACGGCGTGCTGCGTTCGCTGGCCCGTGCCAAGGACGCCGAGCTTGCCCCGGCGCTTGCCGCGACCGGCGAGGCGCCGCAATGGTTCGCCGAACGGCTGACCGCCGCTTATGGAGCCGACAAGGCGCGCGCCATTCTTGCCGCGCATCGCCATGAGGCGCCGGTCGATTTCAGTGTCAAGACCGATCCGGCGCTCTGGGCCGAGCGCCTGGGCGGCATCGTGCTGCCGACCGGCACGGTGCGTGTCGAGAAGCTTTCGGCAAACGTCGCCGATCTGCCCGGTTTCGCCGACGGCGCCTGGTGGGTGCAGGACGCAGCCGCAAGCTTGCCGGCGCGCCTGTTCGGCGACATCCGTGGCCAGCGCGCCGCGGACCTCTGCGCCGCGCCCGGCGGCAAGACGGCGCAGCTTATCCTGGCCGGCGCCAGCGTGACGGCCGTCGACACCTCGAAGAACCGGCTGGCGCGGCTCAAGCAGAATCTCGACCGCCTCGGCTTGGCGGCCGATCTCGTCCAGACCGACCTGCTCGATTACCGGCCGGAGCAATTGTTCGACGCCGTGCTGCTCGACGCGCCCTGCTCCTCGACCGGCACGGTGCGCCGCCACCCCGACGTGCCCTGGACCAAGACCGTGGCGGATGTCGAAAAGCTCGCCGATCTCCAGCGCAAACTCCTCGCTCACGCCGTTGCGCTCGTCAAACCCGGCGGCCGGATCGTCTTTTCCAACTGCTCGCTCGATCCGCTGGAAGGCGAGGAACTCTACCGGTCCTTCCTCGCCGAAACACCGGCGGCGATCGACGATCCCGTTGGTCCCGGCGAGTTCACCGGCATCGATCCTTTCCTGACGCCGGAGGGGACGCTGCGCACCACGCCGGCCGACCTGGCACTGGGACCGCCTGGAATTTCAGGCCTGGACGGCTTCTTCGCCGCGCGGATGAAGCGGACGGCTTGACGCATTATCTCATAAAATTTGCTGACTTTTTTAGGGATGGCACCGGCAAGACGGCGTGAAGTGGTTCACTTCGGCGAAATCTGCCTTCGCATAAGTTCTTGAATCACATAAGCTTGTGCTTGGGATATGGGGACACCAGGAGGGCTATTGGCACTTGTTGCCGGCAGCACGACGCGTCTTTGGACGCTTGTCGCGAGGGAGTTCTGGCGCAAAACGCGCCGGCGCCTCCGCGCCGGGCCGGTTTATCGCTGGCGCTATTCCGGGCGCACGCCCGAACGTGTCCTGATCGCCCCACCTGACCTCCGGCTCGCCGATCCGCAGATCGCGCTGGAGATCTATTACGGCCGCTACCCGCTGTCCGGCCACCTGGTCGAGACCGGCGGCAAGTCGCCTTTCCAGCTCGATGTGCCCAATCGCGGCTGGCAGAAATCGCTGCACGGTTTTCGCTGGCTGCGCCATATGCGCGCCACCGGCACCGAGCTTGCCGCCGCCAATGCCAGAGCGCTCGTGACCGACTGGATCGCCATGCACGGCAACCAGATTTCGGGCATCGCCTGGGAGCCGGGAACGACCGCCAAGCGCGTCATCGCCTGGCTGCAGCATTCCTCGGTGGTGCTGCAAGGCGCCGAATTTCCCTTCTATCGCGCCTTCCTCAAATCGCTCGCCGTGCAGATCCGCTACCTGCGCTCGATGGCGCGGGAGATGCCGGATGGCGAGGACAGGCTGCGCGCCCGCATAGCGCTCGCCTTCGCAGCGCTGTCGCTGCCGGCGCCGGCCTCGGCGCTGCGCACTGCCACGCGCAATCTGGCCGAGGAACTCGACCGCCAGATCCTGCCCGACGGCGGCCACATCTCGCGCAACCCGATGGCGGTGCTGGAGCTGCTGGCAGATCTCCTGCCGCTGCGCCAGACCTATGCCAACCAGGCCGAGGCGCCGCCCGCGGCGCTGATCGGCGCCATCGACCGCATGCTGCCGGCGCTGCGTTTCTTCCGCCACCAGGACGGCAGCCTCGCCCGCTTCAACGGCATGGGCGCCACCATCCACGACCGCATCGCCACCATCATGCGCCATGACGACACGGTCGGCGCGCCGCTGCTGCACGCGCCGCATTCCGGCTATGAGCGCCTGTCGATGGGCGGCGTGACGGTGATCGCCGACACCGGCCTGCCGCCGCCCATCGACGTCTCGAACACGGCACACGCCGGTTGCCTCGCTTTCGAGCTTTCGTCCGGACGCCAGCACTTCATCGTCAATGCCGGCATCGACACTTTCGGCGCGCCGGAATTCCGGCCGCTGGCCCGCGCCACCGCCGCGCATTCCACCGCCACCGTCAACGACACCTCGTCGGCGCGTTTCAGCCACTCGCTGCGCGTCAGCGACCTTTTGGGTTCGCCGCTGATCGGCGGCCCGCAGCACGTGCCCTGCAAGCGACTCGACCAGAAGGGCATGCATGGCTTCGTCGCCCGACACGACGGCTATGTCCAGCAATTCGGCCTCCTGCATGAGCGCGAGCTGAAGCTCGGCACGAACGGCAACGTGCTTGCCGGCCGCGACCGTTTCCTGCGCCCTGGCGGCGGAGCAATCCGCAACAATGGCCGCGACTTCGTCACGGTGCGCTTCCACATCCACCCCGATATCAGCCTGCTGCAGGACGACCACGACCGCCTGACGCTTGCCGCCGCGCAAGGCGACTGCTGGGTTTTCACTTGCGCCGAAGTGGCGCCGGAGGTCGAGGAATCGATCTATTTCGCCGGTCTGGGCGGTCCGCGCCGCAGCCGGCAGATCGTGCTCGCCTTCAAGGCTTCCGAAATTGCCGAGATCCACTGGCAGCTGACCCGCACCGTTGTCGCCGGCCATCCCGAGAACAACCGAGGTCCGGACAAATCCGGCTGCGCGCCTGATCCAAGACTCATTTGATTTCCGGAGCTCATATGCTAGGGCCGGCCAACGTCCCTTCCAACAGCTCTGAAAGGCCGCCTGCATGGCCGTGCCCACAAAAAACATTCCGGCGCCGGATCTCGTTCCGGTGCGCCGCGCGCTGCTCTCCGTCTTCGACAAGACCGGCCTGATCGATTTCGCCAAAGCGCTCGCCGCTGCCGGCGTCGAGTTGGTGTCGACAGGCGGCACGGCAAAGGCCATCGCCGAGGCAGGCCTTGCGGTGCGCGACGTTTCCGACCTCACCGGCTTTCCCGAGATCATGGACGGGCGGGTGAAGACCTTGCATCCGTCGGTGCATGGCGGACTGCTCGGCATCCGCGACGATGCCGATCATGCCAAGGCCATGCACGACCATCACATCGAACCGATCGATCTCGTCGTCTGCAATCTCTACCCGTTCGAGGAGGTCCGCCGCTCCGGCGCGGGCTATGCCTCGATCGTCGAGAACATCGATATCGGCGGTCCGGCCATGATCCGCGCCTCGGCCAAGAACCACGCCTATGTCGCCATCGTCACCGACCCGGCCGACTATGCCTCCGTCGTCAACGCGCTGGAGATGAATCTCGGCTCGCTGTCGCTCGACTTCCGCAAGATGCTGGCCGCCAAGGCCTTTGCCCGCACCGCAACTTACGACGCGGCGATCTCCGGCTGGTTCGCCGAGGCGCTGGAGGTCGAGCACCCGACATGGCGCGCTTTCGGCGGCCGTCTCGACCAGGTGATGCGTTATGGCGAGAACCCGCATCAGAATGCAGCGTTCTACCTCTCGGGCGACAGGCGGCCGGGCGTGGCGACGGCAAAGCAATTGCAAGGCAAGCAGCTCTCCTACAACAACATCAACGACACCGACGCCGCTTTCGAGTTGGTCGGCGAGTTCGACCCCGCCCGATCGGCGGCGATCGCCATCATCAAGCACGCCAACCCTTGCGGCGTCGCCGAAGGCTCGTCGCTGAAGGCGGCCTACGCCAAGGCGCTGGCCTGCGATCCGGTCTCGGCCTTCGGCGGCATCGTCGCCATGAACCGCATCCTGGACGCAAACGCGGCGGAAGAGATCGTCAAGACCTTCACCGAGGTCATCATCGCGCCCGACGCGACCGACGAAGCAGCCGCGATCGTCGCGGCGAAGAAGAATTTGCGCCTGCTGGTGACCGGCGGCCTGCCCGATCCGCGCGCCGCCGGCATAATGGTGAAATCCGTCGCCGGCGGGCTGCTTGTGCAAAGCCGCGACAACGCCGTGGTCGACGATCTCGAGCTGAAGGTGGTGACGAAGCGCGCGCCGACGCCGGCCGAACTGGCCGACCTCAAATTCGCCTTCCGCGTCGCCAAGCACGTGAAGTCCAATGCCATCGTCTATGCCAGGGACGGGGCGACGGTCGGCATCGGCGCCGGCCAGATGAGCCGCGTCGATTCTTCGCGCATCGCCGCCCGCAAGGCGCTCGACGCAGCCGAAGCCGGCGGCCTCGCCGAACCGCTGACCAAGGGTTCGGTCGTGGCCTCCGACGCCTTCTTCCCCTTCGCCGACGGGTTATTGTCGGCGATCGAGGCCGGCGCCACGGCCGTCATCCAGCCCGGCGGCTCGATGCGCGACGAGGATGTCATCGCCGCTGCCGACGAGCATGGCATCGCCATGGTGTTCACCGGCGTAAGGCATTTCAGGCATTGATGCTCGGCGGGGAGATGCTTCAAGAATTCGCGCCGCTGAGTCGATTGGTGCGGTTTTCGAGAACCGGAGCGGAGCGGACATTCAGGTCCGTGAGCACCGGAAGCGCAGAAAACCGCAGCAAGCAGCCAGCGGAGTAGAATTATCGAAGCATCTACTTCGGCTTGTCCGCCGGATAGGGCGTCCCCGCCAGGATCGCCATGCCGAGGCCGAGGAACAGGATGATCGCCGCCATGCCGAGCCGCGGCGAATCGCTCATGGTGGTGATGGTCGCCACCAGAAACGGCGCCAGGAAGCTGGTCGCCCGGCCGGCCAGCGCGTAGATGCCGAAATAGCGGCCCGACTCGGCGGCGGTGACACTGCGCGCCATATAGGAGCGCGACGAGGCCTGCACCGGGCCGAAGGCAAGGCCGATCAGCAGCCCATAGAGGATATAGGCTTTTTCGGCCGCGGTGCCGAACAGGCCGCCGGAATCGGCGGTCGACAGCGGAATCAGGCCGAGCAGCGTGAAACCCGGGCCGGTCGAAACGACGCCGATAGTGGCGACCGACAGCATCACCAGCGCGATCATCACCACCGCCTTGGAGCCAAGCGCCGTATCCAGCCGCGCCGCGATCCAGCAGCCGAAGATGGCGACGATGTTGAGGATGATGCCGAACAGGCCGATCTCGGTGATCGACCAATGGAACATGCCGGCCGCGAACGTGCCGCCGAGCGCGAGCAGCGCATTGACGCCGTCCTGATAGATCATGCGGGCCAGGAGGAAGCGCAGGATGCCGCTGCGCTGGCGCACTTCGGCAAGCGTCGACTTCAGTTCGGACAGGCCCTCGCGCACCGCCGGCCCGATCGGGATCCCCTTGGTGGCGTCGGGGGTGAAGAAGAACATCGGCAGAATGAACAGGAAATACCAGCCGGCCGACATCGGCCCGGTGAAACGCGCATCCTCGCCGAGTTTCGGATCGAGCCCGAACAACGGATCGAGGCCGATGATCGTCTTGCCGGTTTCGAGATTGCCGGCCAGGAACAGCACCACGAAGATCAGCGCTACCATTCCGCCAAGATAGCCGAGCCCCCAGGCGACGTTGGAGATCCGGCCGATCTCTTCCTTCGGCACCAGGCGTGGCATCATGGAATCGTTGAACACCGTCGAGAATTCGGCCGCAACCGAAGCCAGCGAGAACAACAGCACGACCAGGAACAGGTTCGAGCCCGGCGCCGCGAACCACAAAAGCGCAAGGCTGATGATCTTGATCGCGGCGAAGAAGGCGATCCACGGCTTGCGCGGCCCGGTCTGGTCGGCGATCGAGCCAAGCACCGGGGAGAGCACCGCGATGACCAGGCCGGCCGCGGCGATGCCGTAACCCCAGGCCGCCTGTCCGGCGGTCGGGTCGCTCGCCATGCGCGAGACGAAATAGGGCCCGAAGATGAAGGTGGTGACGACGGTGAAGAAAGGCTGCGCCGCCCAGTCGAAGAACATCCAGCCCCAGATGCCGCGCCCCGATGCCCGCTGCACTGTCTCTACTGCCGCCATGCTTTCTCCCTTGGCATCGCTCGCGTCGGGCGCCATGTCTGCATGTTTTCAGGCAGCGATGCAAATGAACAAGCTTGGCGCCAATTCCTCGCCCCACGAAGTGGGCTAGGGGATGCACACATCTTCTGTGACTGGCGTGACTGATCAGGCCTCGACTTGGTTGCCACGTGGTTCCCCCAATCCGTCGCCGCTTCGCAGCGCCACCTTTCCCCTTCCGGAGGGAAAGGAAGGGAGCGTTGCTGGGCGAGCGTTGACGGCAAAAAAGCGTGGCGCCTTTCCTCTCCCCGTCGATCGGGGGAGAGCGACTGTCTGGGCTGTCAAGTTGCATTTGCGAACTCGGTTCTCGCGTCGCGTGCTTT